>CAVAIX010000009.1:0-24463 GCA_963588695.1 Bacteroidaceae bacterium
ATGGAGCAGAAGAAACGCTGCATCACCAAGATGTTCAAGTCGTTGGGCAAATAGCTTTCGAGGGACGTTTTTGTCTCAATGGGCCACCAACCCACCGTCGACTAAGTAGTGACCACCGGTGCAGAAGCTGGAGGCATCGGAGGCGAGGAAATAGACCATCTCAGCCACTTCCTCCGGGCGACCCACGGAGCCTCGGGCATAGAGCGCGTTCTCCTCGCGCCAGTAGTCATCGATGGTGCGGTGGTCCTTCTCTGCGAACTTCTCGAACAGGCTGTCCACTAAGGGCGTGTGGATGGTGCCAGCGCAGACGGCGTTGACGCGGATGTTTTTCGGACCAAGGTCAATGGAGAGGCTTCGGGTGATCTGCCCCAATGCGCCCTTGGTCAGTCCGTAGCCGAAGCTGTGTGCCTTGCCGATGAACCACTGGTCGGAGGCGTTGATGACTACCGTGCCGCCCCCGGCCTTTATGATGTGAGGCACGGCCTCGCGCAGGGTGTTCACCGTGCCGTAGATGTTGGTCTGGATCATGAGATCCAGCTCCTCGTCCGAGATGTCCAACAACGTGTTGCGGCGGTGAATGCCAGCATTGGCCACCACGCTGTCCAACTGCCCAAAGCGCGCCACGGTAGTCTCGACGGCGCGACGGATGTCGGCGCGGCAGCGCGTGTTGCCAGGCACGAAGAGCAGTCGTTCTGGGCAGTTGATCTCTTCCATCCGCTCATGGGCAGCCTCCTCGTTGATGTCCATGAACGCTACGTTCCATCCCTGTTGGATGAATTTCTTGACTGAAGCGGCTCCGATGCCGGTAGACCCGCCCGTGATAAATACGGTTTTCATCGTCTTTTTCCTTTTTTTTCTGTTAAAACGGCAGGCCAAAGGTACGAAGAAAACTGGAAATACGAAATAAATCCAGATTTATTTTGTATTTTCTTCGCTTAATCGTACCCTTGGGCTTCGCCCGAAGGTACTTGCGCTCAAGAATAAAAATAAATGGATATTTATTTTGTATTCTCTTCGCTTAATCGTACCTTTGTGTGCAATGTTGTCCATGAGATTTGAAAAAACTGTTCGATTGCGCCTGCTTGTGTTGGGGCTGTGCCTGTTGTGGGGAATAGCTTTCTGTGTGGCGCAAAAGATAGAAAGGAGCGACTATTTCTATGTGCTCAACAGCAGTCACGGCCTTTCGGACAACAACATCCTCCAGATGCTGCAACTGCCGTCGGGACACTTGGCGGTGAGGACGCAACGGGGCATCAATGTCTATGACGGTCATCGGTTTCGCTTCGTATCGCTCCCTCGAGAAAAAGCGCAACCCTTGCCGCAATACGACGGACAAACGCATCTCTATGCCGACAATCAAGAGCGACTCTGGGTGAAGGACTTCCGACAGGTGTACTGCATCGACTTGCAAAAGAAGACGCTGCTGGCGCATCCACTGGACGCTTATGCAACGCGCATCAAGGGCGCAACCATCGGCGACTTGTTCGTGGACTGCAAAGGATGGCTGTGGGTCGTGACGGGAGACTCGGTCATCAATACCTCCGATGGCAGCTCCATCCAGCTCAATCCCTCGTGGGGAAGCCTGCAGGATTTAGATACTGATGGCAAGCGGGTGTATGCGTTCCTAAGCTCGGGACGGGTGGCAGCTTTTAGGGACGGAAAACTGGATTATACCCTCTCGGCCTATTCCTCAGCAGAAGCCCAGAACTATCGGTACACGTCGCTCACCGTGCAGACACCAGGCGGACAGTTCTATCAGATTCGCACAGGAAAAGATGCAAAAACGCGACAAAATAGATCGGTGTTTCTCCATTTCGACCCCGAGACGCGACGCTACTCCAAAGTCTTCTCCTGTGACTACCTCCTGCACACGTTGAATATGTCGTCGGACAATCAAGCCTTAATCAGCAGTCCACATGGCTATCTGATGTTCGACTTCAAAGTGAGCGACAAGCCGCGCGAGGTCAGCACACTTTCACTGCCCGACGGCCGTTCGCTTACTACGGGCATCAACACCGTCTATCGAGACCGCGAAGGCTGCATCTGGCTTGGTACCTATAACGATGGTCTCATCTGCGTGTCGCCCCTGTTGGGACTCTTCTTCACGGCAGAGAAACCATGGTGGCAGTCGGGGTGGGGTGCAGTGCTGTTAGTCGTGCTGCTTGTCGTCTCAGTGGCCATTTTCGCTCGGTATCGTCGTAAGCGGAAAGAGAGCGACGCAGTGTCCATTGTTGAGGCGGAAACAGTGGAAACGACGGAAGACACCGAGCCGGAACCTGAGCTGATTGCCAAGGCGCGCATATTGGTGGAGAAACACTTGCAGGACGGAGAGTATGGCGTGGAGCAACTGGCCGCTGAGCTGTGCATGGAGCGCACAGGACTCTACAAGAAACTCACGGCACTGACGGGCACTACCCCCGTAGCGTTCATCCGTCAAATCCGCCTGCGCAATGCCGCCCTGCTGTTGAAGGAAGGCCATCTGACGGTCAACGAAATTGCAGAAAAGACAGGATTCAGCTCGCCCAGCTACTTCACTAAGTGCTTCAAAAAACAATATGGCGTGTTGCCCTCCGAGTTTAAATGACGCTCATCGTATAAACATACTCATATAAAAGGGTAAGTACAGAACGCCGTTGTCTGATTCCACATTGTTATTGCTTACCACCATTCGGCGGTTGATCTTGTCCGCAAAAAGCTTTTGAGCCATATCGAGTGAATTCCAGCAAGGCATAATCTAATTGAGGGAAAACGGGCGTATTTCAACAAATGTGCCACCTGAATCTTCATTTGTCTTAACCCGTTTTTCTCGTTTCTGCTTACCTTTGCAGCTGGAATTCCAAACCAATTTCAGTTAAACAAAAACGAGTTATTAAACAACCTAAATTATGACGAAAAAACAATTTCTGCTTGCCCTGTTGGGCCTTGCAGTAGTAGGACTCCCCAGCGAATCCACTGCCAAGCAGACGAAGAAGGCTGCCGTCTCCACTGTTACGCGACAGGTGGGCGGCCAGCAGGTCACGGTCACGTTCTATTCTCCCTCTATCGTCCGGGTGGTGAAAGCCAACAGTGATAACGACGCGGCGGCGCAAAAGAAGAGCTACTCGGTCATTATGCAGCCTCAGCAGCTGAAGGAGGTGGATGTTCGGGAGGACAACGGTATTGTGAGTATGAAGTCAACAGCCATCGCCCTCACGCTGAACCAACAGACGGGGGCTATCCGCTTCTGCTCTGCCGACGGGAAACAACTGTTGGAAGATACAGGGACGACCCTTGAAGCCCGTAAGGATGAGGCCAACAAGAGTAAGTATCGCATCACGCAGCGTTTCCAGTTGGCAGACGATGAGGCCATCTATGGGCTTGGGCAGTTACGCGACACGTATATGAACCAGCGTGGCCGTCGCAATGTGGAGCTTTGGAATCACAATACCTACATCGCCATGCCTTACTTCACCAGCGAGAAGGGCTATGGACTCTATTGGGATAATGCCGGAAAGAGCTGGTTTGATGACGGCGAACAGACCTCCTTCATCAGTGAGGTGGGCACCTGTGCCGACTATTACTTCATGTACAAAGACGGCACGCAGGATGGTGTCATCGCTAACATCCGCGAACTGACAGGACAGGCTACGATGTTCCCCCTGTGGTCGATGGGCTTTTGGCAGTGTCGCGAGCGATATAAGACCAGCGACGAACTGGCGGGCGTGCTCGACAAGTACCGTGAACTGAAGATCCCTACCGATGCCATCGTGCAGGACTGGCAGTACTGGGGCTGCGACTCCAACTGGAACGCGATGAAATTCCAGAATCCCTATTATATTAATAAGGTGGGCGATGCGGCTTACGACAAATACTTGCCAGGTGACATGAGGAAGATGAAGACGCAAGGCGAACCGCGGCTGAAGAGTCCCGAGGAGATGGTGAAGTACGTCCACAAGAACAACGCCCACCTGATGATCACCATCTGGGCCAACTTCGGTCCTTGGACCGAGCAGTACAAGGAACTGAAGAAGATGAACGCCCTCCTGCCCTTTGATACGTGGCCCAGGAATGCGGGTGTGCAACCCTATGACGTGTTCAACCCCAAGGCGCGCGACCTGTATTGGAAATACCTCACCAACCTCTATAAGATGGGCTTCGATGCCTGGTGGACGGACTCTACCGAGCCTGACCATTTCGAGAAGGATGGTGATACAGACTATCAGACCCACGACGGCTCGTGGCTCAGCGTGAAGAATGCCTTCTCCTTGCTTCACAACAAAAGCATCTATGAGCACCAGCGCGCGATGAAGGGCAATACCAAACGCTCACTGCAGATGACGCGCAGCGGCTGCTTCGGCATCCAGCACTATGGCACATTCTCATGGAGCGGCGACATCTTAGCTTCTTGGGACGAGATGAAGAAGCAAGTGCCATCAGGACTGAACTACACGCTCTGCGGCATTCCGTTCTGGAACACCGACCTCGGCGGCTTCTTCTATTGGGAGTATGAACAGAGTCCGAAGAACCCTGCTGTACAGGAGTTGCAGACACGCTGGATGCAGTGGGGCACTTTCATGCCGCTGATGCGCAACCACTGTTCATCGCCCATGGTGAGCGAGCTGTATGAGTTTGGACAAGAGGGCGACTGGGCTTACGATGCCATCCTCAAAGCCATTCGTCTGCGCTACCGTCTCTTACCTTATATATATAGTACCGCTGGCGACTGCGTGCAGCATAGTGGTAGCATGATGCGCGCTTTGGTGATGGACTATGCGGCCGACAAGAAGGCTTCGCGCCTGAACGACGAGTATCTCTTCGGTCGCAACATCTTGGTGAAACCTGTCACCGACCCGATGTACACCTGGAAGGACAACAAGAAGAAAGGGCACGCCATCTATCCCGATGTGAGACAGGCTGCTGCTCCTGTCAGCGTCTATCTGCCGCAAGGCAATCAGTGGTACGATTTCTGGAACAATGCGCTGTACGATGGCGGACAGAACATCCAGCGCCTTTGTCCCATTGACATCATGCCCGTGTTCGTGAAAGCTGGCACCATCCTGCCCTTCGGTCCCGAAGTGCAGTACAGCTCGGAGAAACCGTGGGATGAGTTGGAAATCCGCGTCTATCCCGGTGCTGACGGCTCGTTTACACTCTATGAGGACGAGGGCGACAACTATAACTACGAAAAGGGACAGTTCTCCGAGATCCAATTCTCGTGGGACGAGGCCAACCATACCCTCAGCATTGCGCCTCGCAAGGGCAACTTCAAGGGCATGCTGCAAAGTCGCAGGTTCAATGTCGTCCTTGTTACCGCAGACAGCGATGCTGGTGATAAACCCATGAAACCCAGCAAAACCGTGGTCTACGACGGAAAAACCGTGGAGATACAACTCTGACGCTGTGTACTCACGCATGAGAATACAAAATAAATGGATATTTATTTTGTATTCTCTTCGCTTACTCGTACCTTTGCTGCTCCAAAGAAAACAAAGATGGAAAATCCTTATATCAAGCAATATCCCGAACTGATGGCGGGAAAGACGGTACTCTATGTCCACGGATTTGCCTCCAGCGGCCAGTCAGGCACGGTGGCGCGGTTGCGTGAGGTGATGCCCGAAGCTCGTGTGATAGCGCCCGACCTGCCTCTGCATCCCGACGAAGCACTGGCCTTGTTGCAACAGCTGTGCCAAACGGAGCAGCCCGATTTGATTGTCGGTACGTCTATGGGGGCTATGTACACCGAGCGGCTCTATGGCTATGCGCGGATCTGTGTGAACCCTGCCCTGCAGATGGGCGACACGATGAAGGCACACGACATGATGGGGGCGCAGACGTTTCAGAATCCACGACAGGATGGTGTGCAGGACTTTATCGTGACGAAGGCACTGGTGAAGGAGTATAAGGACTGCTGCGACCATTGTTTCGAAGGGGTAACAGCGGACGAGCAACCATTGGTGTATGGGTTGTTTGGCGATGAGGACACCACCGTGGACTGCTATGCCGACTTCCATAGTCACTACCGCCAAGCACTGCATTTCCATGGAGAACACCGCATGAATGATAAGTCGTTCATGCACTCCATATTGCCCGTGATACGTTGGATAGACGATGCGCAGGAACACCGCGAACGCCCCATCGTCTACATCGGTACGGAGACACTTGCGGACAGCTACAACAAGCCCACCAGTTCCATGGCTAAGGCCGTTCGTATGCTCATCGAACGCTATCAGGTCTATTTTGTGGCTCCCTCGCCCAGTAGCGACACCAGTGAATATGCTGCCGTCACTGACTGGCTGACGCAATATGTGGGAGTGCCAGCTTGGGGACACACCATATTCACCAACCAGCGCCATCTGCTCTACGGCGACTACTTGATTGCTCGGGAACAGGTTCCCGACACCATGGCCACACTGCTGGAATACGGCGGCGATACGTTCAAGACGTGGGAAGAGCTGATAGACTACTTCTCACGCTTAGGTGGACAATAGCCTTACGGCTCCTCAGGAAGCAATACTACGCCCTGTTGTTTCTTGCCGTCCATCATGATTTTCAGTGGCCGTTCAAAGCGCACCACGCGCACATGAGCGGTCTCTTCCACGGCAGGCATACGGTCGAGCACATCCTTCCGGAACAAACCGTCGCCATTGTACGTGCTGATGTTGAAGTAGCCCACGCCAAACGAGGTGAGATTCTGGAAGAAATGCGTGCCCTGCGAGGGATCTACGTGATAGTTCTTGAGTCCCTCCTCCACAATGACGCGTGCAGCCGAGATGTGTGGCCACTTGACGGGAATGCCTAACCAGTAGTCGCTAGAGCCCCAGCGCCCTGGTCCTGTTAACACATAGTTGCGTCCCTCATCGAGGAAGCGGCGGTTGATGTGTTCTATCTCGTCAGCGATAAGGGGATTGTCGGCAGCCGTGAAGTCGTCGCCTGTCTTGACATACACCACATCGGTTACATCCTCCGAAATACCATGCCCCAACGAATGGGAAGAGCGCAGCAGACACTGCTCGTCGGCAATGGCGTTGAGATCAGCGTCCAGCACCTGTTTGGAGTCTACGATAGGCCGGATTTGCAGCAGATAGAAGTCACCATTCATCTTGCCCTGTTCACCGTTCTCTAAGTTGCAGGCAAACTCGATTTCCACAGGACGGCGCATCTCGTCAGCTCCAAACCGCTCCGACATCTGCAACAGCTCCGGCAAGGGAAATACACCATGCTGCAACACTCCGCAGAACGAGATAACCTTGCGTCCACCCTCATAGATGCCGTCGCGGATGATTTGGTCGTTGGGGTCGAAAGTAGAGGCAATGCCGTTCAGTGCCCCATCCTTGTCGGCCTCCTTGACGCGGAGGTTCTTGATGTTGAAGCCGTCGTCTACCTGGAAGTCATCGCCTACATGGCTCATATCGAGGGCATAGAAACGCGTCTGTGTCTCGCGCAGTGCTGTCTCCATCTCCGAGGTCTGCAACACTTGGTTGGGATGGTAGGGTGATACACGTAGCGTCTGTCCACCGTCAACGATATATTTGCCCAGGCCAAGTGCCAGTGATGCAATGCCCTCCTCGGCTGTCTCGTCGCCGATGGGATAGTAGTTGAGTGAGCGAAGCACACCGCTGAAGGTGGGGTAGTAGCGGTCACCGTAGGTTTTTCCCACCACCTCCTGCAGAATGACCGCCATCTTCTCCTGGTCGATCACGTTGGAAGTGGCCGTCATGTAGGCTTTCGAGTCCTTATAGTAGACGGAGGCATAGACCCCCTTGATGGCGCAGGCCATCATGCGCAACATCTCGTACTTGTCATCGAGATAGGGAATCATGTAGGTGCTGTAGATGCCAGCAAAGGGTTGATAGTGCGCATCCTCCAGGAGCGACGACGAACGGATGGCGATGGGCGACTTAACCGCATCGAAGAAGGTGAAGAAGTCGGCGATCAGCGCGTCGGGCAACTGTGCCTTGAGGAAGTGGTGGAGAATTTCTTCGTCGCTGGCATCGCTGAGGGCTATGCCCCAGAGGTTGTTCTTGTCCATGAACTGGTCGAAATAGTCGGTGCAGAGCACGACGGTCTTCGGAATCATGACGCGCGCGTTGGGATACTTGTTCAGCTCCGGATGCCGCTTGATGATGTTGTCAAGGAAGGCTAAGCCGCGCCCTTTACCGCCCAACGAGCCCTCACCGATGCGTGCAAAATGACTGTAGGTGTCGAACTTCAAACGGTCAAACACGGCCACCACACCGATGTTCTTCATGTGGCGATACTGCACGATGGCGTCGAAGATAATCTGTCGGTGGGCATCCACATTCTGTAACTTGTGCCACGTGACGTGTTTGAGGAAGGCCGACACGGGGAAGATGGCGCGGGCACAGAGCCAACGGCTCATGTGGTTGCGCGAGATGTGATAGAGCATTGAGTCATTGGGAATCTTGAAGATGTTGTCCTGTAGCTCTTTCAACGAGCGCACGCGGCACACCTCCTCGTGGGTCTTCGGGTCGCGGAAGATGAAGTCGCCGAAGCCCATGTGTTCCTCGATGATCTGTCGCAGATCCACGTTCATCTTCTTGCTGTTCTTGTCCACGAAGTCGAAACCTTCCGCCTCTGCCTTCTCTCGGTTCTCGCTCTCGCTGCTCTGCAGGATGAGTGGCACGTATTCATCGCGTTTGCGTATCTCGCGCAGCAGTTTCAATCCAGCCTCAGCGTCGCCGTCCTGTACGTGAGCCAGTTGACCGTGATGGGCGTGCATGGGGAAGCGCGTGTCGCTGATGACTCCAAGCGTATTGTCGTGATATTTCTCATAGATGCGCAGAGCATCCTCGTAGTTGGTGGCTAACACTACCTTGGGGCGTCCACGTTTGCGTTGTGCAGCAGCATGCGGATTGAGTGCCTCGGTGGAGAACCGCTTGCTCTGTGCTAAGATATAGTTGTACAGGTTGGGCAGTACCGACGAGTAGAAGCGGATGTTGTCCTCCACGAGCAGAATCATCTGCACGCCCGCCTCCTTGATGTCGTGTTCGATGTTCATGCGGTCCTCTATCAACTTGATGATGGAAAGGATGAGGTTGGTATTTCCCAGCCAACAGAACACATAGTCGAAGATGGAGATGTCCTCATTCTCAATACGCTTGGAAATACCGTGGGAGAAGGGCGTGAGTACTACGCAGGGCACATGGGGAGCCATCCGCTTTACGTCGCGTGCCACGGCAAAGGCATCGTTGTCAGCGTTGCCCGGCATGCAAATCACGAGATCTACATGGGCACTGTTCAAGACCTGTTCGGCCTCCTCCGTTGTTGACACCTGGTTGAACGTGGGCGGATAGCGCATCCCGAGCTCCATATACTCATCGAAGAGCTTCTCGTCCACGCGGCCGTCGTCTTCCAGCATGAAGGCGTCATAAGGGTTGGCAACAATCAGTACGTTGAAGATGCGGCGCGTCATCAAGTTCACAAACGACACATCCTTCAGATAAAACTGATTCCATTCCTGCGGTATAGTATTCATAGCGGTTTTTGAGCACAAAGGTACGATTAAGCGAGAAGAATACAAAATAAACAGTTGCTTATTTTTTTTGTTCTCCAGTGAAACCTTCGATGTAGTGCTGTTCTCGCCGACTAATTTTGGCTGTTTCGAAAAAAAAATGTACCTTTGTATGCAGTAACCGAAAAACATAATTGCAACGATGACCATACATTTCCATATCGCATATAGGACGGTGTTCGGGGAGGAACTCTCGCTGAACACGGTAGAGGGGCATGAAGTGACTGCGCACCGCATGACGACGGTGGACGGCAACGATTGGTTCTGTGACCTGACGGGGGCGAAAGCAGGCCCAACCCTTACTTACTGCTATAAGGTGACAGGTAACGGCCATGAACGGAACGAATGGCAGACGGTCAAGCACGTGTTGGATCTGACCTGCACTGAAGCCGATGAATATACCGTCTACGATCGTTGGAATGCCATGCCCGAGGACTCCTACCTCTACAGCAGTGCCTTCACCGACTGCATCAACCACCAGCAGCCGCAACAGATGAAACCGACGGGGTATGCAGAGACCCTGCGCCTCTTGGTGCGTGCACCGCAGTTGCGCGACGGGGAACGATTGGCAGTGGTAGGGGCATCTGCCGCATTGGGAGCTTGGAATCCCGAGCAGTCGCTGCCTATGGCACTCCACACGTATGGTGAATGGGCTGTTGACCTCGATGCAGCGCTGCTGCCCAGCGGACCTGTGGAGTTGAAATTCGTCTGTACGGATGCCTCAGGACGCCTGAGGCTATGGGAATGTGGTAGCAATCGTTGTGTCACTCTTCCTACCATGCAAAACGGACAGGTCGTGGCTTTCCAGTTGGATCAAGCTTTCTTCGAGATATGCAACCAGAAACTGGCTGGCACACTGGTGCCTGTATTCTCGCTAAGGAGTAAAGGCAGTGCAGGAGTGGGCGATTTTGGCGATCTGCAGCGGATGATAGACCTAATGGCCAAAACGGGGCAGCGCGTGTTGCAGTTGCTGCCTATCAACGACACGACGGTCTCGCACGCCTGGACAGACTCCTATCCTTATAGTTGCATCAGCGTCTTTGCGCTCCATCCGCAGTATGTGGACCTCCGTGCTCTGCCGTCCCTGGCCGATGAGGTTGCGAGAGAGAAGGCAGAACAGGAGCGACAACGCCTGAACGCCCTACCGCAGTTGGATTATGAGCAGGTGAATCGCTTCAAGCTGGACTATCTACAAAAGCTCTATCGGCAGGAGGGAAAACGAATGATGGACACTGTGGCCTTCAAGGCCTTCTTCCGAGAAGCGCAGGAGTGGCTGGTGCCTTATGCCCAGTACTCATGGCTAAGGGAGCAACACGGCACGGCGGACTTCTCGCAGTGGAAAGATCATACCACGTGGAACGAGAAGGATCGTAAGGCGTTGTCGACCCCACGTTGCAAGGCCTGGAAGGAGGTGGCCTTCTACTATTTCGTGCAGTATGTTCTGTATGTGCAGATGAAGCAGGCGCACGAGCATGCCAGACGGAACGGGGTCATCCTCAAGGGTGATATTCCCATTGGGGTCAACCGCCTAAGTTGCGATGTATGGATGGAGCCGCGCTATTTCAATCTTGACGAACAAACGGGTGCACCACCCGATGATTTCTCGGAGGACGGACAAAACTGGGGCTTCCCTACCTACAACTGGGACGAGATGCTCAAGGATGGCTGTCAGTGGTGGGTGCGCCGTTTCCAAAATATGTCGCAGTTCTTTGATGCCTACCGCATCGACCATGTGTTGGGCTTCTTCCGCATCTGGGCCATCCCCGTACAGCGTGGACACGGTCTGCTCGGGCAGTTCTCACCCGCACTGGCCATGAGTCGCGAGGAGATTGAACGTTACGGCCTGCACTTTCAGGAAGAGCGGTTTACGGCATCTGCCACCACCGACGTACTCTTCGTGCGCGACCATCGTCGCCCTGATCTGTTCCATCCGCGCATTGCCGCCCAACACAGCAACCTCTACGCCTCGCTTAGCAGCAGCGACAAAGAAGCCTTTAACCGCCTCTATGACGACTATTTCTATCGCCGAAACAACCAGTTTTGGTACCATGAGGCCATGAAGAAACTGCCCCGCCTGGTGCAGGCCACTCGGATGTTGGTGTGTGCGGAAGACCTTGGTATGGTGCCAGAGTGTGTGCCGTGGGTGATGGATGAGTTGAAGATCTTGAGTTTGGAACTGCAAAGTATGCCCAAGGCGTTCGGCGTACGCTTCGGCCATCTCAGCAGCAACCCCTACCGCTCTGTCTGTACCATTTCAAGCCACGATATGCCGACGCTGCGGCAGTGGTGGGACGAGGATACGGAGCGTACGCAAGACTATTACCATACGATGCTCTACCGAGAAGGCGATGCACCGCATCCGTTGCCTGGATGGCTGGCTAAGGACATCATTGCGCGTCACTTGGCCTCGCCGTCTATGCTCTGCATCCTCAGTATTCAAGACTGGCTGGCCATCGATGAGCAATTGCGACTGCCCGATGCCAACGCCGAGCGTATCAACATTCCAGCTAACCCCAGGCACTATTGGCGTTACCGTATGCACCTCAATATTGAGGATCTGATGGTCAACGAGAAATGGACGTATGCCGTTGCCACACTCATCCAGCAGACGGGAAGAGTGTGAATGCCTTGCGTCTTGCACAGACCGACAATTGTTAGGCACTGTTATTTCACAGGCATGTCGGCATGCAATGTGCTGAGTGCCCCAGTGACGGGGTTGAGGGTCATGTGGGTGATGTAGCGTTTGAAGAGAACGCCGTTGCGCAGTTCTACAAATCCGAACTGGGCAGCGTAGAGGTCGAACGAGCATAGTTGGCGATCTTCGCGCTGCAGCGTTAGCTTAATTCGCCCCGGCACGTTGACATAGAACCCACCATCCTTTTTGTTCTCTGGGGTGTCATATTTCTGTAACGTGGTGTGATGCAAATCCTCAACGGTCATATAGTAGGGAACACCCGAGAGATCGTCCTTGTCCACAAAGCCTAATTTCTTGTTGAGGCGGAAGATGACCTCACGCTTCACCTCCTTTTCTGGACAAACGGTGATGACTTGTTCGACGGTGTCGCGTGTTGTCGTGCCCGTGAATAGAGATAGAAGAGCCTCATGCTCCTGATCTAACTGGTCGAGCATCAGTTGCAACTGATCCTTATCGGTCGGGGTGTCCTCTGCCTCGCCCGTGACGAGTTGTTGGCGGTGGTTCTGCACTTCAACAATCAGTTGAGCTGTCAGTTCGGCCATCTTGGCCTTGCTGCCAGCGGACAGGATTTCCGCCCCGAGATACTGTTTGGGGTTCACGGGCTGAGGCTTCTGTCCTGGTTGGAAGGCTGGAACTTCCTCCAGTTTCTCTGGTTCGGCATTGACAGCTAATAGTACCCCGTCGTCGCTCAGCTTCACTTCTGCCGTAGCACTCCTTCCTTTTAGGGTGACGGAATAGCACTTCGAGGTGTCGCGCACACCGACGGAAGTCAGCCCGTAGTGGACAATGGTGTGGGTCGTTTCCTCCTCTTGTCCAACGTCAGAGAGACGCAGGAACTTTTCGGCATATTTACAGAATTCACCAGGGGTATAGGTTTTCTTTTCCACCAACAGGTTGAAGCGGAATGCTGTCTTTGGCAGGAAATAGACCACGCCTTCTGGTGTTCTGCCAGGTTTCATGGGGGTTGATACAGCCTGTGCCATAGAGATGGTGCTCGTAAGGAGCAGAGACAGGGCGAGTATGTACTTTTTTCGGTTCATCATATCGTTTGTCAAGTGTGTTTATTCCTTTAGTCTTTTGAATGCGTGGGGCAGATACTGGATGATATCGCCTGCCGTGAGGCTTTCTTCTCCCAAGTCGCGTGCAGCGAGGTCGCCAGCTAATCCATGCAGATAGACCCCTGTGATGCTGGCATCCTGTGGTCGATAGCCGCGTGCGAGCAGTGCGGTGATGATGCCAGTCAGCACGTCGCCGCTCCCAGCAGTAGCCATACCAGCGTTGCCCGTGGCGTTGAAGCGGATTTGACCATCGGGCATGCAGACGGCTGTATAGTGGCCTTTCACGATGACATAGCCCTGCAACCGCTCTGCTAACTGACGGGCTTTTGTCAGTCGCTCGAAACTGTCGACGGAAGGACCTTCCATACGGTCCAGTTCCTTAGCGTGTGGCGTCATGATGATGCCCTTCGGCAACTGTTGTTTCCAAGCGCGGTGGCTGGCCAAAATGTTGAGGGCATCAGCATCGGCCACAATGGGACAAGTGGCACGTCGCAACTGAGCAATGAGAGAGATGGCAGTGGACTCACTTTGTCCCAACCCTGGTCCAATGCCCAAGGCCTGATAGTTCTCGGTGTCGACAGCCTCGGTGACGATGGTTTCCTCATGGTCGAGTTGCAGTACGGCTTCGGGCACAGCCACCTGGAGAATCTGGCAGTTTTTTCGTGGTGTATGCACCGTCACCTTCCCCACGCCAGTGCGCAGGCAGGCCTTGGCCGCCAAGATGGCGGCACCTGCCATGCCGTAGCTACCTGCCACCAGTAGTGCGTGACCCATCTGTCCCTTATGGGCAAAGGGGTCGCGCGGTTTCAGCAGTGCCCTGACATCCTGTTCTTCTATGATGGAGTAACTGGCATCTATTTTCTCGATTCCCTCTTGACTGAGGCGAATGTCGAGGATGCGTAGCCTGCCGATGTATTTCTGATTCTCTGGAAAGAGAAACGAGAGTTTGGGATGTTGCAACGTCAACGTGATGGTGGCTTGAATGATGTTGGCACTGACGTTGTAGGCGTTGTCTTCACTCATCAGGCCCGAGGGCATATCAATGGCTACTACGTCGGCTTGCGAGGCGTTGATGTATTTCACCAGTGAGGCAAACCCACCTGAAAGTGGTTTGTTGAGCCCCGAGCCGAAGAGGCCGTCAACGACCAGCATCCCCTTTTCCAGTAGTGGCGGTTCAAACTCCTGCGTGACCTCTGTGAAGGTCTTGATGCTCCGGCACTCTTGTGCCCTTCGCTTGTTAACCAGACAATCTGGCGACAGCCGTCCGCTGATGTTGAACAGAAAGACGGAAACTTGATAGCCCTGCTCGCTGAGCAGCCGAGCCACGGCGAGCGCATCGCCACCGTTGTTGCCTGGGCCAGCAAACACGACCACAGGTACGGAACTACCCCATGTGCCGGCTATGGACCGTGCGAGTGTGGTAGCCGCCCTTTCCATCAGCGCGATGCTCTGAATAGGCTCGTGCTCAATGGTATAATGGTCAAGCTCACGAATCTGAGCGCAGGTAAATATCTTCATTCCCGTGCAAAATTAGCAAAAATATAGTAATAGATGGGCATCTTTTGCCGAAATTTTCGTAATTTTGCACGAAATTTTTATTTTCAGTCTATGGGAGTCGTAAAGATTAAAGACAAAACGTTCGAGACTTCAATATCCGAAGCGGACATCAGACAACGCGTCAAGGAACTTGGTCGGCAAATCAGTGCAGACCTTGAGGGAGAAAACCCGTTGTTTATGGCGGTGCTCAACGGCTCGTTTATTTTTGCTGCCGACCTGTTGCGTGAGGTCACCATTCCCTGTGAGGTGACTTTCGTCAAAGTGTCCAGCTATGACGGAACGCACTCGACAGGGCAGGTCAAGCAGTTGATTGGCGTGGATTGTGAGCTTGCGGGACGCACGGTAGTGATTGTGGAAGACATCATTGAGAGCGGGTTGACCATGCGAAACATCATTGATGAACTGAAGAAACGTCATGCGGAACGCGTGTTGGTCTGCACGCTGAGCATGAAACCCGAGCGTTTGCAGATACCATTGGACATTCGCTATGTGGCCTTCACCCTTCCCAATGATTTCATTGTGGGCTATGGCCTGGACTACGATCAGCAGGGACGACAGCTGAAAGAAATCTATAAATTGAAAACCAACGATAAGTAAGGATAAACGATAAGAAAACAAAATGAAGAACATTGTAATCTTCGGAGCTCCTGGCTCCGGCAAAGGAACGCAGAGCGATCTGCTGATTGAGAAGTATGGTTTGGGTCACATCTCTACTGGTGATGTGCTGCGCAGTGAAATCAAAAACGGCACAGAACTGGGCAAGACGGCTCAGGGCTATATAGAAAAGGGTGCCTTAATACCCGACGCGCTGATGATTGACATTCTGGCCAGCGTCTATGACACGTTTGGAAAGGATCATGCTGGTGTTATCTTTGACGGTTTTCCGCGCACCATTCCGCAAGCGGAAGCCTTGAAGCAGATGCTCGATGAGCGCGGCCATAAGGTGGCTGCAATGATTGAGCTGGACGTGCCAGAGGATGAGTTGATGACACGCCTGGTTAAGCGCGGTAAGGAGAGTGGTCGTTCGGACGACAACGAGGAGACCATTAAGAAGCGCCTCACCGTCTATCACTCACAGACCATGCCGCTCGTGGAGTGGTACAAAAAGGAAGGACTGCACCATCATATTGACGGCTTAGGCGCGCTGGAGCGTATCTTTGGTGACATTCAGAACGTGATCGACAATCTGTAAAACGACAGGTATGCCGGAAAGCAATTTCGTAGACTATGTGAGAATCTGCTGCCGCTCGGGGAAGGGTGGACGCGGCTCTATGCACCTGCGTCACGTGAAGTACAACCCCAATGGTGGACCTGACGGCGGTGACGGCGGAAAGGGTGGTAGCATCATCTTGCGTGGCAACCATAACTACTGGACGCTGTTGCACTTGAGGTACGAACGCCACATATTCGCTGAGCACGGTGGTAATGGCGGGCGCGACAAACGGCACGGCACCGACGGCAAAGATGTCTATATCGATGTGCCCTGCGGCACGGTAGTCTATAATGCGGAAACTGGCAAGTATGTCTGTGATGTTACCTATGACGGACAGGAAGTGATGCTCCTTAAAGGGGGACGTGGCGGATTGGGCAACTTTCAGTTCCGCTCACCGACCAACCAGGCTCCACGCTATGCGCAGCCTGGCGAACCGATGCAGGAGATGACCATCATCCTGGAACTGAAGCTACTGGCAGATGTCGGTTTGGTGGGATTCCCCAATGCTGGCAAGTCGACGCTGGTGTCGGCACTGTCAAATGCACGCCCGAAGATAGCCAACTATCCCTTCACCACCATGGAACCCAGTCTCGGTATTGTGGGCTATCGCGACAATAAGTCGTTTGTGATGGCTGACATCCCGGGCATCATTGAGGGTGCCAGCGAGGGCAAGGGACTCGGTTTGCGCTTCCTTCGCCATATCGAGCGCAACTCACTATTGCTCTTTATGGTGCCTGGCGATACCGACGACATCAAGCGTGAGTATGAGATACTCTTGAACGAACTGCGGAATTTTAATCCTGGCCTACTCGACAAACACCGCGTGCTGGCGGTCACCAAGTGCGATTTGCTGGACGATGAGTTGATAGAGATGTTGCGAGAGACACTGCCTGACGATCTCCCCGTGGTGTTCATCTCTGCGGTGGCCAACCGAGGACTTGATGAACTGAAGGATGTGCTTTGGAAAGAGTTGAACGACGAAAGCAACAAACTGGCTACGGCCATCGGTGAGGAGCACGTCGTACATCGCGATAAGGAGATGACAGCACTGGCTCAAGAAATGGCCGCCGAGGGTGAAGACGAGGATATCGTCTATATCGATGAAGCGGACATGGAGGACGTGGACGATCTTGAGGATTTCGAATACGAAGATGAAGAATAGTCAGCCCCTGTGGCATGGTTATAATATGGGAAGTGGCGTAACGGCCTTCAGCACCACCCGACAGGGCGGATGCAGCGAAGGGAGTTACGCCACTTTCAATATCAACAGATACTGTGGAGACAAAGAGTCGCACGTTGAGGCAAACCGCACGGCACTTTGTCAGAGACTTGGTATTCGTCCGTCGCAGCTCATAGTACCTCACCAGGTGCATGGAACGGTGGTGAGGCAAATAGATTGCGACGTGCTGGAGCAGCCACAAACCGTGTGCGACGGTCTCCTCGATGGGGTGGATGCGGTGATGACAGATCTTGCTGGAGTATGTGTCGGCGTTTCAACGGCCGATTGTATTCCCGTGCTGCTCTACGACGCGGATCACCATGCCGTCTGTGCCGTTCACGCAGGGTGGCGGGGCACGCTGCACCGCATTGTAGCCAAGGCCGTTGAGTCCATGCGTCAGTCGTATGGCACACAGCCGTCCGCACTCGTTGCAGCGATAGGACCAGGCATCAGCGTCGACCATTTTGAAGTGGGCGACGAAGTCTGGCAGCAGTTCGCCGCGGCAGACTTCCCTATGGAGGAAATCAGTCGGAGAGAAGATAAATGGCACATCGATTTGCCAGCCTGTAACTGCTTGCAACTGTTGCAACAAGGGGTCGGCGATGATCGTATCATCCGCTCTGGCATCTGCACCTATGCTCAGTCCGACTTGTTCTTCTCGGCTCGACGACTCGGCATAGATAGTGGCAGGATATACAACGGTATCATGCTGCACGGCTAAGCAGACTGCTGCAAGTTTGTTCGCCTTTTAACATCATTTTCCTAAAAATACTTGGAATGTGTGGGAATAAATTTCGTATATTTGCCCTCATGATGTAAAAACCCAAGAATAACAATAACTTAAAACATGATGTGATATGAGAAAAACGATGCTACTTTTGACGGTGTGGATGGCTGCTGTGGCAGCTTTCGCACAGACGCTCCGCAACCCTATCATCCCAGGCTATCATCCCGACCCGAGTGTCTGCCGCGTCGGCAACGATTTCTATCTGGTGAACTCTTCGTTCCAGTATTTCCCGGGCGTGCCCGTGTACCACTCCACCGACCTTGTCAACTGGACACAGATAGGCAATGTGCTCGACCGGGAGTCCCAACTGCCGTTGAAGGGTGCCTCGTCGTGGCTGGGCATCTACGCGCCTACCATTCGCTATCATGAGGGCCTCTACTATATGATTACAACGAATGTGGGTAATGGTGGCAACTTTATGGTGACGGCTAAAGACCCGAAGGGGCCGTGGAGTGAACCGGTGTGGCTGCAACAGCAAGGCATCGACCCTTCGCTGTGGTTTGAGGACGGGAAGTGCTACATGATGTCGAATCCAGGCAATAGCATCATGCTCTGTGAGATAGACCCCGTCACGGGCAACCAGCTCACAGAGAGCCGCCCGTTGTGGCAAGGCACTGGTGGACGCTATCCCGAAGGACCGCACATCTATAAGAAGGACGGCTACTATTACCTGCTCATCTCTGAGGGTGGCACGGAATTGGCGCATCGTCTCACCATTGCGCGTAGCCAGAATATCTATGGTCCCTACGAGTCGAATCCCGACAACCCCATCCTCACCAACTGTAACATGAAGGGACAGTCGATGCAGATTCAGGGCACGGGACATGGGGACCTTGTGCAGGCAGTGGACGGCAGCTGGTGGGTGACATTCCTGGCCTACCGCCACTTCGGTGGCTCTTACCACCACTTAGGGCGCGAGACCTATCTGGCACCAGTGGAATGGAAGGAGGGCGAATGGCCTGTTGTCAACGGGGGTAATCCGATTGACACGCTGATGCAGGTGCCAGCCCTGTTGGGCACACCGCGAGACGGTGTCAAACAGCAGCACGACATCTGTCCCGACGACCCACAATGGCTGTATATCCAGAACCCCATTGCGGCCAATTACCGCTTTGCCAAGGGCGGTGTCACACTGACGGCTTCGGCCAGCACGCTGACCGAGAACAACCGTCCGACGTTCATCGGGCAGCGGCAGGAGAGCAGCGAGATGACGATGGAGACCGAGATAGACGTGGCTTCGCTGGATAAAGAGTGTGAGGCGGGTCTTACCGTCTATCAAATCCACGACGGCCATCTAGATCTCTCTGTCGTTAAGGACGCTGCAGGAGGGGTGAAGGTGCAGGCAATTGGTGTCGTTAAGACGCTCCGTCAGATTGATACGGCTTCAATCGGGAAGGCGAAGAAGGTGCGCTTGCGTGTGACGGCTACAGCCAGAAACTATGTGTTTGAATATGCAGCAGATAACGCCCCGTTCATGACCCTGTCGCAGCAGTCCTGTACGCTGATCAGCACCGAGGTGGTCGGTGGCTTCACGGGTGTCGTCATCGGTATGTTTGCGCAAGGAAAGGGTTCGGCACACTTCGGTTATTTCGACTACGTGGAGCAGTAGACGGGCGTGAAAGGTATACATATACAAGAGAAGAGGGGACTCGGAAAGTCCCCTCTTCTCTTATCTCTTATGGCGGTTGGCACGTTGTTCGCGGTATTTGGCCTTCTGACGAGCCGAACCACTACCGTGCGCTCCAGTGATGTATTTCTTCTTCTTCGCCTTGGTCTTCACCTTGTCGTCGCTGACTGTCGAACCACCGCCCCTGCCGAAGCTGATGCCGCGTTCGAGAATCTGGGAGAAATCGTCGTCGTTGATGCGCATACAGTCCAAGGAGGTTTAATGGTGGAACAGACGCACGCCTGTGAAGGCCATGGCGATATTGTATTTGTCGCAGGTCATGATGACATGGTCGTCGCGCACGGAGCCACCAGCCTGCGCAATGTACTGTACACCGCTCTTGTGGGCACGCTCGATGTTGTCACCGAAGGGGAAGAAGGCATCGGAACCCAAGGCCACACCCGTGTTTTTGGCGATCCAAGCTTTCTTTTCCTCCAGGGTCAGCACATCGGGCTGACGGGTGAAGAACTGCTGCCAAGCCCCGTCGCGTAGCACGTCGTCGTGTTCGTCTTCCGAGATATACACGTCGATGGTGTTGTCGCGGTCAGCGCGCCGGATGCCTTCCTTGAAGGGCAGTGCCATGACCTTCGGATGCTGGCGAAGCCACCAGATGTCGGCCTTGTTGCCAGCCAGACGCGTGCAGTGGATGCGGCTCTGCTGTCCAGCACCGATGCCGATGGCCTGTCCGTCCTTTACGTAGCAGACGGAGTTGCTCTGCGTATATTTCAGTGTGATGAGGGCGATGATGAGGTCGCGTTTGGCCTCGGGGGTGAAGGTCTTGTTTCGGGTGGGAATGTTCTCGAAGAGTGCATCGTCGTCAAGTTTGATCTCGTTGCGTCCCTGCTCAAAAGTCACGCCGAACACCTGCTTGCGCTCGACGGGGTCGGGGCGGTAGGCTGGGTCGATCTTGATGACATTGTAGGTGCCCTTGCGCTTGGCCTTGAGGATCTCTATGGCTTCGGGCGTGAAGTCGGGAGCGATGACACCATCGCTGACCTCGCGCTTGAGCAGTGTGGCCGTCACGGCGTCGCAGGGGTCGGACAATGCTACAAAGTCGCCGTACGACGACATACGATCCGCTCCGCGTGCGCGGGCATAAGCGCAGGCTATGGGAGACGCGTCAAGTCCGGCTACATCATCCACAAAATAGATTTTCTTCAGCGTGTCGCTGAGAGGCAGTCCTACGGCAGCCCCGGCAGGTGATACGTGCTTGAACGAGGCGGCGGCAGGCAATCCTGTGGCGGCCTTGAGCTCCTTGACGAGTTGCCAGGCGTTGAAGGCATCTAAAAAGTTGATGTAACCAGGACGTCCGTTGACGACCTCAATGGGCAGCTCGCCCTCGGTCATGAAGATGCGCGAAGGCTTTTGGTTCGGATTGCATCCGTACTTGAGTTGTAGTTCTTTCATTGTGTGTGTCTTGTTTCCGAGCGCAAAGTTACGAAAAATGTGGCAGAATACCGCATCTTGTCGATAAATCGTTTGGCTAAAAGAAACTTTTCCTGTATTTTTGCACCCGTTATGGAGAAAAAGAGACATGCACTTCGGAAACTGCTGGAGGCGGTGGAGAAGGAGTTGGTGAGGAAGCCCAATCAGAAGACGCTTGACCGGTTGGCACTGTTAGTTGGTTTTCAGGACTGGCAGGCGTTCCAGGATGCGTTGCATGGTGACGACGACGGCATCGCCAACTATGAAGAATGAAAAAAGAAGAGAGGCTTCGTTGTCGCAGGACAGGAAGCCTCTCTCCAATTTGTCTGGTATGGATATATGGGTTTATTTTACGATGGCGGTACGCTTCTCCTTGATGCGTGCAGCCTTACCAGTGAGCTTGCGCAGGTAGTACAACTTAGAGCGACGCACCTTGCCGACCTTGTTCACCTCAATGCTGTCGATATTGGGAGACTCGATGGGGAAAATACGCTCCACACCAATCGTGCCCGACATCTTGCGGACGGTGAAACGCTTCTTGTCACCGTGGCCGTTGATCTTGATGACAACACCGCGGTAGAGCTGGATGCGCTCCTTGGCACCCTCGATAATTTTGTAAGCGACAGTAATCGTATCGCCAGCCTTGAAAGACGGGAACTTCTTGCCGGTTGCAAATGCTTCTTCAGCAACTTTAATTAAATCCATTTCGTTTCTTAAATTAAATTTGTTGTATCGTCCCGACGCAACATAACAGGCCACTCGTTACTTCCTGCCAGCGATTACGTGGAAAGCGGCTGCAAAGGTACGGCTTTTTTGTGATACTTGCAATTTTTTGCTCTCCTTTTTTTGTTAGTCACTTGATTTTTCGTACTTTTGCACAAAAGACAGATTTATTATGAAGAGAAAACTGATGTTTTTTGCGCTCGCCACGTTTCTGTTTGCTGCCTGCCACACCAGTCGGCAGGTGGTGTCCGTGGAGCGACAGCGCATTTTGGTGGATGCGCGCTATGATGCGCACCCAGACAGCCGTGCTGCGGCGTTCCTTGCTCCCTATAAGCACACGGTGGACAGTGTGATGGGACCTGTCGTGGGGCGCACTACCCATTATATGACGGCACAACGCCCAGAGGGTGACCTCTCCAACCTGTTGGCCGACATCCTCGTGTGGGCTGGCAAGAACTACGGGGAGAAGCCAGCGTTCGGCGTGTATAACATGGGTGGCGTGAGAGCCGCTCTGCCGCAGGGTGAGGTCACCTATGGCGATATCTTGGATGTTGCCCCGTTTGAGAACAAAATAGCTTTTGCTACCCTATCGGGGGCTGAGGTGCTGGAGTTATTCCGCGAGATAGCCCGTGTCGGTGGCGAGGGGTTGAGCCATGCTGTCCGCCTAGTCATCAACCGTAAGGGACAACTGCTCAGTGCTACCATCAACGGTGAACCCATCGATCCAGCCAAAGACTACCGACTGGCCACCATCGACTATCTCCTCGGCGGTACGGACAGTATGACGACATTCAAGAAATGTCGCGACATCAATGCGCCACAGGAGGTTGCAAACAACTCGCGGTTTGTCATCATGGACTATTTCCGTGAGCAGACGCGGTTGGGACGTGAAGTGGATGCGAAAATCGAGGGGCGTGTCACGGTAAAGGACTAACTTGTTAACCATAACCATTATGAAAGCTAAAATGAACCGTATATATAATAATAAGGTGTTGACACTGCTGACCTTGATGCTGTCGCTGTGTCTTTTGTTTGCCGTTCCTGTCGATACTTCGGCCAAGAAACCGAAACGTCTTGTCATTCTCCATACCAACGACTCACACTCCACCATCATGCCAGTCAGTGCACTGCTGCCCGACACGATGAAGGCGGGGCGCGGTGGCTTCCTGCGCCGCATCGCCATGCTGCAGGAAGAGCGCAAGGAGAATCCTGACCTGCTCTACTTCGACAGTGGCGACTTCAGTCAAGGCTCGGCCTACTATACCCTGTTCAAGGGCGATGTCGAGGTGGGACTGATGAACCTCATGGGACTGGATGCCGCAACCATCGGCAATCATGAGTTTGACTTCGGACTGGAGAATATGGCGCGCCTGTTCCGTATGGCCAACTTCCCCATCGTCTGCGCCAACTACGACTTCACAGGTACGCCCTGCGAGGGACTGGTCAAGCCTTATGTCATCCTTCATCGCAACGGACTGCGAATCGGGGTATTCGGCCTCTCACCGAAGATGGAAGGGTTGGTGGCTGAAAAGAACTGCAAGGGTGTCGCCTATCTCGACCCCGTGGAGACAGCCCAGCAGACGGCTGCACTGCTCAAGGAACAGAAGAAATGCGATGTTGTGATTTGCCTGTCACACATGGGATGGGGAAAAGGACGGGAGTATGATACGGGTGTGATACAAGGCTCGCGCTATATCGACCTCGTCTTGGGCGGACATACCCACACCTATATGAAGACGTTGAGGTACGTCAAAGACCTTGACGGCCACGATGTCCCCGTAGACCAAAACGGCAAACATGCCATTTGGGTGGGCAAAATGGTGCTTTTGGTAGAGTGAAACGCACCATTTCCCCAATGCTTTAATATCAATAGCTAAAAAGAAATAGAAATGAAGAAAGTTTTGTTTTCTGTGTGTTGTGCGGCTCTCTTGATAGTGTCGGGCGACGCGGATGCCCAGTCGTGGACGGCAGACAACGGAAATGGCACGTACACCAACCCCCTGTTTTATGATGAGTTTTCCGACCCGGACATCATTCGGGTGGGAGAGAACTATTACCTGGCTGGAACTACCATGCACAGCGTGCCAGGACTGGTGGTGCTCCAGTCCAAGGACCTGGTCAACTGGGAACTGGCTTCCTATTGCTTCGACCGCTTTGACCATTCGGACGACTTCAACTTGCGCAACGGCAAGGAGGCGTATGGACAGGGCATCTGGGCTCCTTGCATCCGCTATCACAACGGGAAGTTCTATGTCTTCTCCAACGTTAACGGACATGGTCTGCAGGTGTTTATCTCCGACAGTGCTAAAGGGCCTTGGAAACATCAGAAAATCAATGGTGACATCTACGACCTCTCTGTCCTTTTCGATGAGGACGGTAAGATTTATGCCGTACATAAGTATGGCAACGTGACCGTCACAGAACTGAAGCCCGACCTGAGCGGCCCGGTGGAGGGCAGTAGCAAGGTGGTGATTCCTGAAGGTAACGCGATGGGAGAGGGGCATCATATCTATAAGATCAACGGGATGTACTACATCCTGTCTGCTGACTACTCACCCCCTGTTTTATGATGAGTTTTCCGACCCGGACATCATTCGGGTGGGAGAGAA
>CAVAIX010000010.1:0-21747 GCA_963588695.1 Bacteroidaceae bacterium
AATTAAGAATTAAGAATGACTTAATCACTAACACTTAATCACTAACACCTAAAAAGCGACCGACAGGAGCACAAACTCCCTCGGTCGCTTTTTGTGGGTTTTCTTTTGCATTCTGCTCGCTTAATCGTACCTCTGCCCTTCGGGCGAAGGTACTCACGTTCGGAAAAACTCAAATAAATTTGGTTTTTCCCTCACTTAATCGTACCTTTGCAGTCGAAACAAAACAGAAGATAAAAACGAGGAGAAAAGACTATGTGCGGAATAGTAGGATATATCGGCACTCAGCAGGCCTACCCCATACTGATAAAGGGGTTGCGTCGCTTGGAATACCGCGGCTATGATTCGGCCGGGGTAGCTCTGATTAACGACAACGGCAACCTGAACGTCTGCAAGACGAAGGGGAAGGTGGACAACCTGGTGGAGTACTGTAAGGACAAGGACGTGACGGGAACCGTGGGTATTGCACACACGCGCTGGGCTACGCACGGAGAGCCGTCGGCTGTCAACGCACATCCTCACTATTCGGAGTCGAAGAACCTCGCCATCATCCACAATGGCATCATCGAGAACTATGCCGACCTGAAGCGGAAGCTGCAGGCGAAGGGCGTGGAGTTCCGCTCCGACACGGACACGGAGGTGCTGGTGCAGCTGGTGGAATACATCATGGTGCACAAGGCGGTGGACTTGCTCACGGCCGTGCAGGTGGCGCTGTTCCAGGTGATTGGTGCCTACGCCATCGCCATCATCGACAAGCGCGACCCGAATCAAATCATTGCCGCACGCAAGCAGAGTCCACTCGTGGTGGGCATTGGCAAGGACGAGTTCTTCTTGGGGTCTGACGCCACACCACTGGTGGAATATACGGACAGGGTGGTCTACCTGGAAGACGGCAACATCGCTGTGATTCGTCGGGGAGAGGAGCTGAAGATTGTCAGCATACTCGGTGAGGAGCAGGAACTGAAGGTCAAGAAGGTGGACATCAACCTCGGACAGCTGGAGAAGGGTGGCTTCCCACACTTCATGCTGAAGGAAATATTCGAGCAGCCCGACTGCTTGGACAACTGCATGAGAGGGCGCGTCAACGTGGACACGGACAACGTGGTGCTCTCGGCCGTCATCGACTATAAGAAGCAACTGCTCGAAGCCAAGCGCTTCGTCATCGTGGCCTGCGGCACCTCGTGGCACGCTGGACTCATCGGCAAGCAAGCCATCGAACAGCTCTGCCGCATTCCCGTGGAGGTGGAGTACGCCTCGGAGTTCCGCTACCGCCACCCCGTCATCTCCTCCAGCGACGTGGTCATCGCCATCTCACAGAGCGGCGAGACGGCCGACACGTTGGCTGCCATCCAACTGGCTAAAGAGAACGGAGCCTTCATCTACGGCATCTGCAACGCCATCGGGTCGAGCATTCCCCGCGCCACCGACACGGGTTCGTACATCCACGTAGGACCGGAAATCGGTGTGGCTTCGACGAAAGCCTTCACAGGACAGGTCACCGTGCTGACCATGTTGGCACTCGCCTTGGCCAAGGAGAAGGGCACCATCAGTCGCGAAGACTATATGAACGTGGTGAGGGAGCTGCACGCCATTCCTGAGAAAATCAAGGAGGTGCTGAAACTCAACGACCGCATCGCTGACCTCAGTCGCACGTTCACCTACGCCCGAAACTTCCTCTACCTCGGACGAGGCTATAACTACCCCGTGGCACTGGAGGGCGCACTGAAGCTCAAGGAAATATCCTACATCCACGCCGAGGGCTACCCAGCAGCCGAGATGAAACACGGACCGATAGCACTGATAGACTCCGATATGCCCGTCGTGGTCATTGCCACACACAACGGAATGTACGAGAAGGTGCTCTCCAACATACAGGAGGTGAAGGCGCGCAAAGGAAAGGTCATCGCCATCGTCAGCCACGGCGACAAAACCATCAGCAGCATTGCCGACGAGGTGATAGAACTGCCGGACACCATGGAGTGCCTGGAACCGCTGTTGGCCACCATCCCCCTACAACTGCTGGCCTATCACGTGGCCGTATGCAAAGGGCTCAACGTCGACCAACCAAGAAACCTTGCCAAGTCGGTGACCGTTGAATGATTTTCAACCGTTGCCGATTTTTTTTGCCTAACGACGAAAGACAATGACACGGAAACGTAACAAAGAGAAACGAAACAGATAACGACAACATAATAAACAGAGAATAATTATATATATAATAAGGTGGAAGAACTGAAACACGAATGCGGCGTGGCCATGATCAGGCTACTCAAGCCGCTGGACTACTACAAGGAGAAGTACGGCACGTGGGCCTACGGCTTCAACAAACTCTATCTGATGATGGAGAAGCAGCACAACCGGGGACAAGAGGGTGCTGGCTTCGCCACGGTGAAGCTGGACACGGAACCTGGACACGAGTATATGTTCCGCGAAAAGGCGGAAGGGAAGGACGCCATCACGGAAATCTTCTCGCGCGTGAACCCCACCATGCAGGGAGAACTCTACATGGGACACCTCCGCTACTCCACCACGGGAAAGAGCGGACTGACCTACGTACACCCCTTCCTGCGCCGCAACAACTGGAAGGCGAAGAACCTCTGCATCTGTGGCAACTTCAACATGACGAACATCGAACAGGTGTTCGAGAAAATCACAGCGCAGGGACAGTGCCCACGCATCTATTCCGACTCTTACATCATGCTGGAATGGATGGGGCACCGACTGGATAGGGAAGTGGAACGCAACTATGCCGAGGCGCGAAAACAGGGACTGGAGGGCTGCGACATCACCCGATACATCGACACACACGTGGAAATGTCTAACGTGCTGCGCACCACCATGCCCGACTTCGACGGCGGCTACGTGGTATGCGGACTGACGGGCAGCGGCGAGATGTTCGCCATGAGAGACCCCTGGGGCATACGACCAGCCTTCTACTATCAAGACGACGAAATCGTGGCACTGGCCAGCGAACGCCCCGTGCTGCAAACCACCTTCGACGTGTCGTCGGCAGACATCAGCGAGCTGAAGCCCGGCCAGTCGTTGCAGGTCTCGCAAAGTGGCGAGGTCTCCCTCCAGCAGATTATCCCACAGCGCGGCGACAGCGCCTGCTCCTTCGAGCGCATCTATTTCAGCCGAGGCAACGACGAGGACATCTACAAGGAGCGCAGACAACTGGGCGAACAACTGACGAACAGCATCCTCAAAGCCATTGACAACGACGTGGAGCACACCGTGTTCTCCTTCATCCCCAACACGGCAGAGGTGGCTTACTACGGTATGTTAGGCGGCTTCAAACGCTACATCAACCAACAAAAGATAGAACGCATCGCCAACCTCGGACACCTGCCCTCCAGGCAGGAACTGGAGAACATCCTCGGCAACTACGTGCGCTCGGAGAAAGTGGCCTGGAAGGACATCAAGCTGCGCACCTTCATCACCGAGGGCAACTCGCGCAACGACCTCGCCTCACACGTCTACGACGTCACCTATGGTGTGCTGGAGCCTGGACGCGACAACCTCGTCGTCATCGATGACTCCATCGTGCGCGGCACAACACTGAAGGAGAGCATCATCAAGATTCTCGACCGCCTGCAGCCTAAAAAGATTGTCATCGTCAGCAGTGCACCGCAGATTCGCTACCCAGACTACTACGGCATTGACATGGCTCGGCTGGAGGAGTTCTGCGTGTTCCGCGCCTGCATCCAACTGCTGAAAGACCGAGGGATGGAGGACATCATCCACAACACCTACCGCAGGTGTCTGGAGGAGTTGCAGAAGCCCGACGGACAGATGGAGTGCGCCGTCCAGGATATCTACCACCCGTTCACCGTCGAAGACCTCAACGCCAAGCTGGTGGAGATGCTGCGCCCAGCAGACGTGAAGACACCCGTGGAACTCGTGTTCCAAAGCATCGAAGGACTCCACCGCGCCTGTCCCAACCACCAAGGCGACTGGTACTTCACAGGCAACTACCCCACGCCCGGGGGCACAAGACTCTGTCTCAAGGCCTTCGTGAACTATATAGAAAACGTGTATAATCTGGAAACAAACCAAAAATAAATGAAAGACATAACACTCGTTCTGGAAGACGGAACGCAATTCAAAGGAAAATCCTTCGGCTACGACGCTCCTGTGGCTGGAGAGGTGGTGTTCAACACGGCAATGACGGGCTACCCCGAGTCGCTGACAGACCCCTCGTACGCCGGACAGCTCATGACGCTGACCTATCCGCTGGTAGGCAACTACGGAGTGCCACCATTCTCCATCGAAAGCAACGGACTGCCCACCTTCATGGAGAGCGACCGCATCTACGCTTCGGCCATCATCGTCAGCGACTACAGCGAACAATACTGCCACTGGAACGCCACAGAGAGCCTGTCTGACTGGCTGAAACGCGAGAAAGTGCCTGGAGTGACGGGCATCGACACGCGAGAGCTGACCAAGGTGCTGCGCGAACACGGCGTGATGATGGGAAAAATACTGTTCGACGACGAGCCGGACAACATTCCCGAGGCGAAGTACGAGGGCGTGAACTTCGTGGACCTTGTTTCCTGCAAAGACATCATACGCTACAACGAAGGGGCAGGACGAAAGGTGGTGCTCGTGGACTGTGGCGTGAAGGCTAACATCATCCGCTGTCTGGTCAACCGTGGCGTGGAGGTCATCCGAGTGCCGTGGAACTACGACTACACGGAAATGGACTTCGACGGACTCTTCTTGGCCAACGGCCCTGGAGACCCAGACGTGTGCGGCACAGCGGTGGACATCATCCGCAAACAGATGTCGGCCAGCCGCAAACCCATCTGCGGCATCTGCATGGGCAACCAACTGTTGGCTAAAGCTGGAGGGGCAACCATCTATAAACTGAAATACGGACACCGCAGTCACAACCAACCCGTGCGCGAGGTTGGAACCACCCACTGCTACGTGACCAGTCAGAACCACGGCTACGCCGTAGACGCCTCGACGCTGGGCAAGGACTGGCGCGAACTCTTCGTCAACATGAACGACGGCTCGAACGAGGGAATACGCCACCAGACGAACCCCTGGTTCAGTAGCCAGTTCCACCCCGAAGCCTGCTCCGGTCCCGTGGACACGGAGTTCATGTTCGACCGCTTTGTCGAGACCCTCTAAACCCATCTGAACACCACACTGAACAATCACTACAAGACAATGAAATACGACAATATAAAGAAAGTGCTGCTCTTGGGAAGCGGCGCACTGAAAATCGGAGAAGCCGGAGAGTTTGACTATTCGGGTTCGCAGGCTCTGAAAGCACTGCGCGAAGAAGGCGTGAAGACCGTGCTCATCAACCCCAACATCGCCACGGTGCAGACCTCGGAGGGCGTGGCCGACGAAATCTATTTCCTGCCCGTACAGCCCTATTTCGTGGAGCGCGTCATAGAGAAGGAACGCCCTGACGGCATACTGCTCTCCTTCGGTGGACAGACGGCACTGAACTGCGGCGTGGAACTCTACCAAAGCGGCGTGCTCGACAAGTACGGCGTGCGCGTGTTGGGAACGCCCGTACAGGCCATCATCGACACGGAAGACCGCGAACGCTTCGTGGAGAAACTGGACGAAATCAACGTCAAGACCATCAAGAGTGAGGCTTGCGAAAACATAGAACAGACGCGAAAAGCCGCAGCTGCACTGGGCTACCCGGTCATCATCCGTGCGGCCTACGCTCTCGGTGGACTGGGTTCGGGCTTTGCTGACAACGAGGAGGAACTCAACAAACTGGCCGAGAAAGCCTTCTCCTTCTCACCGCAGGTGCTGGTGGAGAAATCGCTGAAGGGCTGGAAGGAAATAGAATACGAGGTGGTGCGCGACCGCTACGACAACTGCATCACGGTCTGCAACATGGAGAACTTCGACCCGCTGGGCATTCATACTGGCGAGTCTATCGTGATAGCACCCTCGCAGACGCTGACCAACTCGGAATATCATAAGCTCCGCGCACTGGCCATTAAGATTATCCGCCACATTGGCATTGTCGGTGAGTGCAACGTGCAGTATGCCTTCGACCCACAGTCGGAAGACTACCGCGTCATTGAGGTCAACGCCCGACTGAGCCGCTCGTCGGCACTGGCTTCCAAGGCCACTGGCTACCCCTTGGCCTTCGTTGCCGCTAAACTCGGAATGGGCTACGGACTCTTCGAACTCAACAACTCTGTGACGAAGACCACCAGTGCCTTCTTCGAACCAGCACTCGACTACGTGGTCTGCAAAATACCGCGCTGGGACCTCTCTAAGTTCCGGGGCGTGGACAAGGAATTAGGCTCGTCGATGAAATCGGTGGGCGAGGTAATGGCCATTGGACGCACCTTCGAGGAAGCCCTCCAGAAAGGACTGCGCATGATAGGGCAGGGGATGCACGGCTTCGTGGAGAACAAGGAACTGGAGATTGACGACGTTGACGCTGCGCTCCGCGAACCTACGGACAAGCGCATCTTCGTTATTTCCAAGGCAATGCACCTGCCGCAGTACGACATTGACCGCATCCACGAGTTGACGAAGATAGACAAGTGGTTCCTCTATAAACTCAAGCACATCATCGACATTGACGAGGCGCTGAAGCAACTGCGCGGCAAAGGCACAGCGGCCTGCAAGAGTTTAGACGCTGCGTTGCTGCGTGAGGCGAAGGTCTATGGATTTACCGACTTCCAGGTGGCGCGCGCCATAGGACTGGAGGAAACAGCCAGCAATATGCACGAGGCTGTGCTGGCCGTGCGCCAACAGCGGAAGTCTATGGGTATCGTGCCTGTGGTCAAGCAAATAGACACACTGGCCGCAGAATATCCTGCGCAGACCAACTACCTCTACGTGACCTACAGCGGCGTGAAGAGCGACATTCAGTTTGAGAACGACGGCAAGAGCATCGTCGTGCTCGGCTCGGGAGCCTACCGCATTGGCTCAAGTGTGGAGTTCGACTGGTGTGGCGTGCAGGCACTGAACACCATTCGCCGACAGGGCTGGCGCAGCGTCATGGTCAACTACAACCCAGAGACGGTTTCCACGGACTACGATATGTGCGACCGCCTCTATTTCGACGAGCTGACCTTCGAGCGCGTCATGGACATCATCGACTTGGAACAGCCACACGGTGTCATCGTGTCCACGGGCGGACAGATTCCCAATAACTTAGCCATGCCACTGGCCGAACAGCACGTGCCAATACTGGGCACGTCGGCCATTGACATTGACGGAGCAGAGGACCGCGCTAAGTTCTCGCAGATGCTCAACGAAATTGGGGTGAACCAGCCCGAATGGAGTGCGCTGACCTCCATGGAGGACATTGACCGCTTCGTGGAGCGCGTAGGCTTCCCCGTCCTGGTGCGTCCCTCGTACGTGCTGAGCGGAGCGGCTATGAACGTCTGCTCCAACCGCGAGGAGTTGGAACGCTTCCTGCAGTTGGCAGCCAACGTCAGCGAAGACCACCCTGTCGTAGTGTCGAAGTTCATTGAACACGCCAAAGAGATTGAGATGGACGCTGTGGCCAAAGACGGAGAAATCTTCGCCTACGCCATTTCGGAACACATCGAGTTTGCTGGTGTGCACTCGGGCGACGCTACCATTCAGTTCCCACCGCAGAAGCTCTACGTCGAGACCGTGCGCCGCATCAAGCGCATCAGCCGACAGATTGCTAAGGCGCTGCACATCAACGGACCGTTCAACATCCAGTTTATGGCGCGCGACAACGACATCCTCGTCATAGAATGTAACCTGCGCGCTTCGCGCTCCTTCCCGTTTGTGTCGAAGGTACTGAAAATCAATCTGATTGACCTCGCCACTAAAGTGATGCTCGGACTGCCTGTCGAGAAGCCGCACAAGAACCTCTTCGACCTGGACTATGTGGGCATCAAGGCCAGTCAGTTCTCCTTCAACCGCTTACAGAAGGCCGACCCCGTGCTCGGTGTCGATATGGCCTCCACGGGTGAGGTGGGCTGCTTGGGCGACAACACGTCGACAGCGTTGCTGGAAGCCATGCTGAGCGTTGGCCACCGCATTCCGAAGAAAACCGTGCTGCTCTCCACTGGAACACCTAAACAGAAGGCTGAAATGCTGGACGCCGCACGGATGCTGGTGGAACACGGCTACGAACTCTACGCCACGGGCGGCACTTCGCGCTACCTGACGGAGAACGGCATTAAAAACACCATGGTGTACTGGCCCAGCGAGACGGACAAGCAGCCGCAGGCGCTCTCACTGCTCCACGAGCACAAGGTGGACATGGTGGTCAACATCCCGAAAAACCTGACCGAAGGCGAGTTGAGCAACGGCTACATCATCCGTCGCGCATCCATAGACCTCAACGTGCCGCTCATCACCAACAGCCGCCTGGCATCGGCCTTCATACAGGCCTTCTGCATGGTGAAACTGGACGACATCGCCATCAAGTCGTGGAAAGAATATTAATATTTTCTTAAAAATGTTTGCATAATATAAAAAAACGTGTTATCTTTGCCAAATAGAACATCAATAACCGTAATTAATAAACAAACATCAAAGCTAACTTATGAGCCAAAAAAGAGTTTACACCTTTGGTAATGGTAAAGCTGAAGGAAACGCAAAGATGCGTGAACAACTGGGTGGTAAGGGCGCAAACCTTGCTGAAATGAATCTGATCGGGGTTCCCGTGCCTCCTGGTTTTACAATTACTACTGACTGTTGCAACGAGTACTATCAAGTCGGACAGGAGAAAATCATGAAGTTGCTCAACGACGATGTAATGACCGCCGTGAAACATATTGAGGAACTGATGAACTCCAAGTTTGGAGACAAGGAGAACCCACTGCTCGTGTCGGTGCGCTCTGGTGCTCGCGCTTCTATGCCGGGCATGATGGACACCATTCTCAACCTGGGTCTCAACGACGAAGTGGCTGAGGGAATGGTGAAGAAGACCAACAATCCGCATTTCGTCTACGACTCCTACCGCCGCTTCGTACAGATGTACGGCGACGTGGTGCTGGAGATGAAACCCGTGAACAAAGAGGACATTGATCCTTTCGAGGAGATTATAGAAAAGGTGAAGGCCGAGCGTGGCGTGAAACTGGACAAAGACCTCTCCGTAGATGAACTGAAGAAACTCGTTCAGCTGTTCAAGGCTGCCATCAAGGAGCGCACAGGCAAGGACTTCCCCGACAATCCTATCGAACAGCTCTGGGGAGCTATCTGCGCCGTGTTCCGCTCTTGGATGAACGAGCGCGCCATCCTCTACCGCAAGATGGAAGGAATTCCCGACGAATGGGGAACGGCCGTTTCCGTTATGGCTATGGTATTCGGAAACATGGGCGACACATCGGCCACGGGCGTTTGCTTCAGCCGCGACGCTGCCAACGGCGAGAATGTGTTCAACGGCGAATACCTCGTCAACGCACAGGGCGAGGACGTGGTGGCTGGCATCCGCACCCCACAGCAAATCACCAAGCTCGGTTCACAGCGCTGGGCAGAGCGTGCTGGCGTTTCTGAGGCTGAGCGTGTGGCAAAATATCCTTCCATGGAAGAGGCCATGCCTGACATCTATGCGCAGCTCAACGGCATTCAGGAGAAGTTGGAGGAGCACTACCGCGATATGCAGGACATGGAGTTCACCGTACAGGAAGGAAAGCTTTGGTTCTTGCAGACGCGCAACGGAAAACGCACAGGTGCAGCAATGGTGAAGATTGCCATCGACTTGCTGCATGAGGGAAAGATTGACGAGAAGACGGCCATCCTGCGCTGCGAACCGCAGAAGTTGGACGAGCTGCTTCACCCCGTATTCGACAAGAAGGCACTGACCACCGCTAAGGTCATTGCACAGGGACTGCCCGCTTCTCCTGGTGCTGCCTGCGGACAGATTGTGTTCCACGCTGACGATGCACAGGAATGGCACGCTGACGGACACAAGGTGGTGCTCGTGCGCATTGAGACTTCCCCAGAAGACTTAGCAGGAATGTCGGCAGCCGAAGGTATCTTGACAGCCCGTGGCGGAATGACCTCCCACGCTGCCGTTGTGGCGCGCGGAATGGGCAAGTGCTGCGTGTCGGGTGTCGGTTCGCTGAATGTGGACTATCACGCCAAGACCGTGGAAATTGACGGCACGGTATATAAGGAGGGCGACTATATCTCGCTCAACGGAACAACGGGACAGGTCTACGCTGGAAATGTGCCGACTAAAGCTGCCGAACTCAGCGGTGACTTCAAGGAACTGATGGACCTCTGCGACAAGTACACCAAACTGCAGGTGCGCACGAATGCAGACACACCACACGATGCACAGGTGGCGCGCGAGTTTGGAGCCAAGGGAATCGGTCTGACCCGTACGGAACATATGTTCTTCGAGGACAAGAAGATTGTGGCAATGCGCGAGATGATTCTTGCCGACAGTGTTGCAGGACGTGAGAAAGCGCTCGCCAAACTGCTGCCTTATCAGAAGGCTGACTTCAAGGGAATCCTGGAAGCTATGGACGGTCTGCCTGTCAACATCCGTCTTCTTGACCCGCCTCTCCACGAGTTTGTGCCCCACGACACAGCTGGCCAGCAGGTAATGGCTGACGAGATGGGTGTGGATCTCGCCACTATCAAGCGCCGCGTGGATTCATTGGCAGAGAACAACCCAATGCTCGGCCACCGTGGTTGTCGTCTTGGAATCACCTTCCCGGAAATCACGGCTATGCAGACTCGCGCCATTCTCAGTGCAGCCTGCGAGTTGAAGCAGGAGGGCAAGAACCCCATGCCAGAAATCATGGTTCCGCTGATTGGCACCATCAAGGAGCTGAAACAGCAGAAGGACGTGATTCAGTATGCTGCCAAGGAAGTATTTGCCGAATACGGCATTGAGGTGGAGTTTGAGATTGGCACAATGATTGAGATTCCACGTGCAGCCCTTACCGCAGGCATCATTGCCAGCGAGGCGCAATATTTCTCCTTCGGCACTAATGACCTGACGCAGATGACCTTCGGTTACAGCCGCGACGACATTGCCTCCTTCCTTCCCGTTTATCTAGAGAAGAAGATTCTGAAGGTAGACCCATTCCAGGTGCTCGACCAGGAGGGTGTTGGCCGCCTCATCAAGTTTGCCGTGAAGGAAGGACGCGAAACACGTCCCAACCTCCGCTGCGGCATCTGCGGTGAGCACGGCGGCGAGCCCAGTTCCGTGAAGTTCTGTGCGAAGATTGGTATGAACTACGCTTCCTGCTCTCCGTTCCGCGTGCCCATTGCCCGCTTGGCTGCGGCGCAGGCTGCGGTTGAGGAGTAAACAAAAGTTCTCAATATAAAGTTAGGCACAACTCTCTTACAAATAAGAGGTTGTGCCTACTTTTATTCTACCAGCTTTACACGATAATGATGTTTATCCGTGCAAATGTGACCTACAGGGGCTTTGTCATCCGCTTACTGAGGTGCGGCGTTTGCGGCTTTCCTAAAAATCTGTGCAGCAATGCTTCCCGAGAAGTTGTGCCACACGGAGAACATTGCGCCAGGCACGGCAGCCATGGGGTACATGGCGAAGTGGGTGGCGGCCAGTGAGGTGGCAAGACCAGAGTTTTGCATACCTACTTCGATGGAGATGGCGGAGCGTTTCTCGGGATTCCTTCCAGAGATAGTCGCAATGCCGTAACCTAACGTCAGTCCAAGGATATTGTGAAGAACCACTGCCATAGCGACAATCAAGCTGCACGAGAGAATACTTGACGCGTTGTGTGCCACAATGATACCGATGATGGCGGCAACAGTCAGCGTGGAAATCATGGGCAGCAAAGGGGTCACCTTCGCGGTGGCTTTCCTGCAGTAATGGTTGACGACAAACCCTAATATGATGGGCACTATCACCACTTGTACGATGCTCATGAACATGCCCCACACGTCAACGTTCACGCTTTCTCCTGCCAACAACAATACAAGGGCGGGAGTGACGACAGGAGCCAACAGGGTGGACACACTGGTCGTGGCCACGCTAAGCGCTATGTCGCCCTTTGCCAAGTAGCAGATGACGTTGCTGGCCGTGCCCCCTGGACAACATCCCACAAGCACGACACCGAGCGCAATCTGTTCGGGCAGTGACAATAAACGACACAACAACCAGGCCAACAGCGGCATGATAATGAACTGTGACAGTTCGCCGATGAGGATATCTGTCGGATGTTGTACAACAGGCTTGAAGTCAGACGGACAAAGCGTCAGTCCCATCCCGAACATCACCACACCGAGCATTGGCGTAATGGCCGAGGTGCCCATCCAAGTAAAGGATTGCGGCACGAGCAGTGCTACTGCAGTCACCGCCACCACAATGAGCGTGATGTGTGCGGCAATCCATGAGGATAGTCTCGTCAGAAGCAAGAAACAATTCTTAATCATGGTTATGTATTAGTTTTTATTGAGGCGCCCCGTGAGGAAAAAGCGTCGGGTGCGCACGAAATAGAGTACTACACCCACTAAGTGTACTACCGCCACGGTCCAGAAAGCAGTGTCGTAGCCTAAATGTTCGGCAATGGCTCCTCCTGCAACAATTCCCAAACCTATGCCAACATCCCACGAGATGAGAATGGTGGAGTTGGCCGTTCCTCGTTCATTATGGTGAGCCATAGAGATAATCATGTTCTGGAAGGCAGGCCACAGATGGCCGTTGCCCAGTCCAATGAGTATAGCAGAACCGTAGTATCCAACAGCGTTGGGAGAGGCGATGAAGATGGTGTAACCGACGAGCGAGAGCAACATGCCTTCGGCTGCATTGTGCGTGAGTTTCCCTTCGCGCAGCGCTTTGCTGCCTTGCAGGCGCGACAGCATCAGTCCGACGGAACAGCACAGAAACCACGTTCCCGTACCTTCTGTCATTCCTAACACCTGCTTACCGTAGATGGCCAGATAGTTGCTCAGCACACCGAAGCAGAATCCGAAGAACGTCATGTTGAAGCCCAGCAACCAGCCTCGTTCCAAAAAAAATCTGTCGAGCGAGAGCCGTTTGGGCTTTGGTTTTTCCTTCATGGGTTTCAGCCGTACCGTCGCATCTACCGCCCATCCGAACGTGGCAATGGCGAACGCCATCCAAAACAGCAGTTCGAAATTATGGGTCTCGGCATAGATGAACAGGGCGAAAGTTGGTGCGATGGCCATGGCCAGATTGTTGCTCAGTCCATAGTAACCAATGCCCTCGTTGCGTCTTGACGATGGCAATACGTCAATGGCCACCGTTGAATTGGCTACTGTCAGCGCACCGAATGGACCGCCGTGTAGCGTGCGCACCAAGGCAAACATCAACAATGAACCAGCTGCCAAATAGCCTGAAAAGAAGATGGCAAAAGCAGAAAAACACACCATCAATACCCGCTTACGCGGAAATGTGTCGACAAAATAACCGCTGAACGGTCTGAACAGCAGGGCTGTGACCGTGTATCCTGACAATACCAGCCCTATCACGTCCTTCGTTGCCCCGAAGGTCTCACTGAGATAGAGCGGCAGGAGCGGAGTCAGAAGGTAGAAGGCAAAGAACAGCGCGAAATTGGCCGTCATCACTCGCACATAGTTGGTGTTCCACAGTCGTTCCATGGGAGATAGAGACCTTTTATTATGAAAACTGTCGCAACGCGGCAATCAGTTCATTGTTCTCGCCTTTCAGTCCAACGGTCACGCGCAGGCAATTGTCGCAGAGCGTGACACGTGACCTATTGCGCACGATAATTCCTCGGTCAACAAGATAGTCGTAGACCGTCTGTGCATCTGTCATGCGTGCCAAAAAGAAATTGGCATCAGAAGGATAGACGTGTTGGCAAATAGGCAGTTCCAGGAATGCCTTCATCATGCGCATCCGTTCGTCAAGGATGCTTTTCACCCATCCTTGCACCTCAAACGGATTGCGGAGTGCTTTCAAGGCTTCCGCCTGAGTCAGCCGGTTGATGTTATAGGGATATTTCACCTTGTTGAACAGGCTGATGATTTCTGGGCTTGCAAATGCCATGCCCAACCGTATTCCAGCCAGTGCCCATGCTTTACTCATCGTGTTAAGCACGACGAGATTGGGGTGGGAGGCCAGTTCACTACGGAACGACTGCTGGCGCGAGAAATCGCTATACGCCTCATCGATGATGACCATGCCCTCGAAGTGTTTCACCACATTCAGCATCTCCTGTCGGTCAAGCGAGTTGCCCGTAGGGTTGTTGGGAGAGCAGAGCCAAACCAGTTTGGTTTTTTCGTCACAGACCTGCAACAAATGGTCTGCTCGAAACTGGAAATCTGAGTCGAGTGTAATGGTGCGGTACTCCACATGGTTGATATCAGCACACACACGATACATTCCATAGGTGGGTTCAATGGCCACCACGTTGTCTTGTCCCGGTTCGCAGAAAATGCGGTAGGCCAAATCTATGGCTTCATCACTGCCGTTTCCCAAGAAAATCTGTTCTGGAGCGACACCCTTAATCTTAGACAGTTCCTTTTTAAGTTCCCGTTGCAACGGATCTGGATACCTGTTGTATTCCGTCATACTATATGGGTTCTCGTTGGCATCAAGAAACACGTGTGCTTGCTTGCCCGAGTATTCGTCACGGGCTGAACTATAAGGAGCTAACCGCCAAATATTAGGTCTTACGAGTTGTTCAAGTGATTTCATTGTTCAAAGTGATTTAATTCTGACTGTCATCGCGTTACGATGCGCATCAAGATGTTCGGCTTCGGCCATGAGCTCCACGGCGTGTCCTATTTCACAGATACCCTGTTCTGTAAGGTGCTGGAAGGTAATTTTCCGACAATAGCTGTCAAGGTTCACACCATTGTAGGCCGTGGCATAGCCGTGGGTAGGTAGGGTATGGTTGGTTCCACTGGCATAGTCTCCAGCACTCTCACAGGCATATTTCCCGAGGAACACGCTTCCAGCGTTAACAACCTTTCCTGCCAATGTCTCATAGTCGTCCACTTGCAGAACCAGGTGTTCGGGTGCATAGGTGTTAGAGAGCCTCATGGCCTCATCGAGGTCGTGCACGAGTACGCCGTTACTGTTTTCAAGGGCTTTTTCTGCCAATTCCTTGCGCGGCAAATCTTGTAGTTGCCGATGCATCTCTTGCTGCACCTCCTCGAGTTTCTGTTCCGTAGTCGTGATGAACAACACCTGCGAGTCACTGCCGTGTTCTGCTTGCGACAACAGGTCAGCGGCTACAAAGGCAGCATTGGCATTTCCGTCTGCCACGACACAGACCTCCGAAGGACCTGCGGGCATGTCGATGGCCACATCAGCAAGACTCACCTGTTGCTTGGCAGCCATAACGTATTGGTTGCCTGGCCCGAAAATCTTATATACCTTCGGTATGCTTTCTGTGCCATAAGCCATTGCCCCGATGGCCTGTATGCCTCCAGCCTTAAAAATCCTATTAACCCCTGCCACGCGTGCGGCATAGAGGATGGCAGGATTTACCTTACCTTCCTGATTTGGCGGTGTACAGAGGACGATGTCACCGCATCCTGCAATTTTTGCAGGAGTGGCCAGCATCAGAATGGTGGAGAAGAGTGGGGCAGTGCCTCCAGGAATGTAGAGTCCTACCTTTTCGATGGGCACACTCTTCTGCCAACACGTCACGCCAGGCCGTGTTTCTATACGTTTCCCCTCAAACTGCTGTGCAGCATGGAAGGTATAGATGTTGTCGTGCGCCAGTTGGATGGCCGCCTTGAGCTTGTCATCCAGAAGTTTTTCTGCCTCTTCCATTTCACAGTCGGAGACCGCCAGTGTGTCCAGTGCCACATGATCAAACTTCGCCTCGTAGTCTTTAACAGCCTCATCTCCTCTTTTCTGTATGTCGTCAAGCACTCCATTTACGGTGGCGTGCAGTTGCGAGAGATCTAAATGCGGGCGCTGTATGATCCTGTTCCATTCCGCCTGCTGCGGATAGCGGTATATTTTCATCGGTGCAGTTCCTTTTCGTTGTGTGTAATTTCCCTTTTAGAGAATCATTTTTTCAATAGGAGTTACGAGAATGCCCTGTGCTCCCATTTCCTTCAGTTTCCCAATAATCTCCCAAAAGCGTTTCTGGTCAAGCACGGTGTGCACGGAGCACCACTCATCGTCGGCCAAGGGGATGATAGTTGGACTTTTCAGTCCTGGCAATACGTTGACGATTTCCTGCAGCCGTGCTTTTGGAACATTCATCCGCACATATTTCTTGTCTTCCGCATCCTTTACGGCCTTAAAGCGGAAAAGCATCTGCTCAAGTATGTCACGTTTCGCACTGTCCATCTGCTTGTTCCCTATCAGCAGTGCCTCGCTCTGCATGACGACTTCCACCTCGCTCAGGTTGTTGCTCACGAGCGTAGAACCGCTGCTGACGATGTCAAAGATGCCGTCTGCCAGTCCGATACCAGGACTGATTTCAACCGAGCCTGTGATGACATGGATGTCGGCATTAATACTATGCTGTTCCATGAATTTCCGCAGGATATTCGGATAGGAGGTGGCTATCTTTTTGCCATTAAACCACGACAGTCCTGGATAGTCTATGTCCTTCGGAATAGCCAGCGAAAGGCGACATTTGGAAAACCCCAGTCGTGCGATGACGTCAGCATCCTCCCCACGTTCCACGAATTCGTTTTCTCCCACTACGCCAATGTCCGCAACACCGCTTGCCACGCTCTGCGGAATGTCATCGTCACGTAGGTAGAGTACCTCTAACGGGAAATTCTGTGACTGTACCAACAGAGTACGTCGTCCTGAACTAACCTTTATGTCCGCCTCTGCGAGCAAGTTCATCGTGTCGTCAAACAGACGGCCTTTGGATTGTACTGCAATTCTTAACATATTAAAGCTTTTTCTGGTGATTTTCAGTGCAAAAGTACGCAATTCCAGCCATATTTCCAAAAAAATGATTACTTTTGCAGACGTATTTGATGATTTTGATGCGAAAGAGTATATATATTCATTTTTTCCTACTCCTGCTTCTGCTTGCCGCTTGCCAACGTCGGCAACCTGAGCAGGCACTCACTCCATGGGGAGAAACAGAAGACTCTCTTCCGGCAGACTTCGATTTGGAGCAGATCGTGGGCAACGGCGAACTGATTGTGCTGACGCAGACAGGACCGGACACCTACTATGACTACCACGGGCGTCACCTCGGTACACAGTACTTACTGTGCCAGCGTTTTACCGACAAAATAGGTGTTGGATTGCGCGTCGAGGTTTGTCGGGACTCTGCCGAGATGGTGCACCGTCTCAAGGCAGGCGACGGCGACGTTGCCCTGTTTGCCAGTCGCGACAGCCTGCTATCCTGGAAAGTCGGTCCCGACAAGCCGCAACTGGAACGGGAGATACGATCGTGGTATCGTCCGCAGTACTTAGCAGAGACGCGCAAGGAAGAGCAGTATCTGCTGTCTTCGCGCTCGGTCAAGCGTCACGTTTATGCCCCTATGCTCAACGCCAAAGGCGGTGTCATCTCGCGCTATGATGCACAGTTTCAGAAGCATGCTCGGCGCATCCGTTGGGACTGGCGTCTGCTGGCAGCCCAGTGCTATCAGGAGTCAACCTTCGACCCACAGGCGCGTTCTTGGGCTGGAGCGTGCGGTTTGATGCAGATTATGCCTTCCACAGCTGACCATCTTGGACTGGCTCACGCCGACCTGTTCGATGCCGAGAAAAACATTGCCGCTGCCGTCAAGTATTTGGAGGAGTTGGACGGCCATTTCAATGATATTCCCAACCGAACGGAGCGTACCAAGTTTGTGTTGGCGGCCTATAACGGAGGCTTTTACCATGTGCGTGATGCCATGGCCTTGACGCGCAAATACGGGCGAGATCCACACCGTTGGAACGATGTAAGCCAGTATGTGTTAGCTCTGGCGCAACCACAATATTACACTGATCCAGTGGTAAAAAACGGCTATATGCGTGGCACGGAGACCGAAGACTATGTGCGGAAAATCCTGTCGCGTTGGAATGGTTACAGGGGTGTACGTACGCCCCGAATAAACGTCTCGGGTGTACCCCAAAAGGCACATCATGCGAAAAAGAAATATAAGATCGAGTAAATTTTCCGTCCATATTTTTCGTATAATGAAAAAAATGCGTATCTTTGCAGACATTCTCAAAAACATAAGACTATGAAACAGACAATACTTGTTACGGGCGGCACGGGCTTCATCGGCAGCCACACCACCGTGGAACTGCAGAATGCCGGGTACAAAGTAGTGATAGTGGACAATCTCTCCAATTCCGACGCAAAGGTAGTGGACGGCATTGAGAAAATTACGGGCATCCGCCCAGCTTTCGAGCATGCAGACTGCTGCGATATGGAAGCCATGGAGCGCGTGTTCTGTAAGTATCCCGACATCACGGGCATCATTCACTTTGCAGCATCAAAGGCGGTTGGCGAAAGCGTTGAAAAACCGCTGCTCTACTACCGCAACAATATTGTCAGTTTGGTCAACTTACTTGAACTCATGCCCAAGCACGGTGTCAAGGGTATCATTTTCTCATCGAGTTGCACCGTCTATGGCCAGCCAGACCCCGAGAATTTGCCCGTCACCGAGGATGCACCTATCAAACCTGCAGAAAGCCCCTACGGCAACACCAAGCAGATCAATGAAGAGATTATCCGCGACGATATTCACAGTGGTGCCCCCATCAAGGCCATCCTGCTGCGCTATTTCAATCCAATTGGTTCGCATCCGTCAGCCATCATTGGCGAGTTGCCCAACGGAGTGCCTATGAACCTCATCCCATACGTCACACAAACTGCGATGGGTATTCGCGAACAACTCAAAGTGTTTGGCAACGACTACAACACCCCTGACGGCACCTGCATCCGCGATTACATCTATGTGGTAGACTTGGCCAAAGCTCACGTCAAGGCTATGGCACGCGTGCTTGATACCGACAGTGATGCGCTCGAAGTGTTCAACATCGGAACTGGGCGCGGCTGCTCTACCAAAGAAATTGTGGAGGCCTTCGAGAAGGCAACTGGCGTGAAACTCAACTGGACATTTGCCCCACGTCGTGAAGGCGACATCGAGAAGGTATGGGCTAACCCCGAAAAGGCCAACAAGGTGCTGGGATGGAAGGCCGAGACCTCACTCGAAGACACCCTGCGCAGTGCATGGCACTGGCAGCAGAAGCTCCGTGAAGAGGGCATACAGTGAACGCTCTGATTGAAGAAAAGACAAGACCTACAACCAGTCTTCTATAGTGGGACTGTGTTTTTATTTTGTGTTTGTGTTGTTATGGGCCCCCGATGCGAATCGAGGGCTCATTCTAAGTACAGACGACGCTTTATACAAAACGACGACAATGGAAAGCCAAATACTTGACAAACTCAACGACAACCAACGGGCGGCAGTGACATGGTGCGATGGTCCTCAACTGGTCATTGCTGGTGCTGGTTCTGGAAAGACACGCGTGCTGACCTGTAAGATTGCCTATCTACTGGAGCAGGGATTGAGTCCTTGGAATATCCTTGCACTGACTTTTACCAACAAAGCCGCACGCGAGATGAAGGAACGCATCGGACAACTGGTGGGCAGCGACAAGGCGGTGCGGTTGCAGATGGGTACCTTCCATTCCGTCTTCGCCCGTATTCTGCGCACCGAAGCCGAAACCATAGGCTATCAGCCCTCCTTCACCATCTACGACCAAAGTGACTCGCGGTCGTTGGTCAAAGCCATCATCCGCGAGATGGATCTTGATGACAAAGTCTACAAGCCAGCAGCTGTAGCCGACCGCATATCCAGAGCCAAGAACCACCTCATTCTGCCACAGGCCTATGTCGTGAGCGCGTGGGCAAAGGACGATGCAGTACGTCGTCAGCCCGCCTTGTCGACTATCTATCAAAAGTATTGTGAGCGTTGCAGACAGTCTAACGCCATGGATTTCGACGACCTTTTGGTCAATACCTTCCTGCTCTTCGACCGCCATGACGACATCCGGCAGAAATACACCGAGCGTTTTCAATATGTTTTGGTTGATGAGTATCAGGACACCAACTATGTCCAGCAGACCATCGTCTCGCAACTCACCAAAGCCAGGGGGCGCATCTGTGTGGTGGGTGACGATGCGCAGAGCATCTACGGTTTCCGAGGTGCCAATATCGACAATATCCTCAATTTCCAACAAGAATATCCTGGTGCGCGTCTCTTCAAACTGGAGCAGAACTACCGTTCGACCCAACACATTGTGGAAGCCGCCAACAGCTTAATTCGCCACAATCAACGACAGATTCCCAAAACTGCGTTTAGCCTCAACGGGGAAGGTGAATATCTCGTGTTCAAGCCTGCTTACAGCGACAGAGAGGAAGCCGTCATTGTCTGCAACGACATTCGCCGCATCCGTCGAGCTGAGGATGGCCATTACAGCGATTTTGCCATTCTCTACCGCACCAACGCCCAGAGCCGCGTCTTCGAGGAACAGATGATGAAAGACAACATTCCCTACCGCATCTATGGTGGACTGAGCTTCTACCAGCGCAAGGAAATCAAAGATGTGACGGCCTACTACCGTCTTGTGGTCAATCCAGACGACGAAGAGGCTCTGCGCCGCATCATCAACTATCCAGCACGTGGCATTGGCGACACCACGCTTCGTAAGGTCATAGAAATGGCAGGCAACGCTGGTGTCAGTCTGTGGACTGTCATCACGCAGCCTCACCTCTACCCATTGTCAGTAGGCAAGGCAACACTGACACGTATCAATGCATTTGTTCAACAGGTGGAGGGTTGGCGACAACGGCTCTCCACCGACGATGCTTACGAACTCGGCCACGCCATCATCGTGGAAAGTGGCATCAGCAAGGATATCTATGCCTCCAACAACCCTGATGATGTGGCACGACAAGAGAATTTAGAGGAGTTCCTCGGCGGTTTGAAAGACTTTGTGGAGAACGGCCGTGAGGAAGATCAAGGAGACAGAGTGACGCTGGGCGACTATCTGCAGGACGTGGCGCTACTTACAGACCTTGACAGCAAACAAGGGGACGACGACGATCGCGTGACGCTAATGACGGTGCATAGTGCTAAGGGGTTGGAGTTCCCTACCGTCTTCATCGTCGGTCTTGAGGAGAACATCTTCCCTTCTCCCATGAGTATGGGTTCTGCGCGAGAGTTAGAAGAAGAGCGTCGCCTGCTGTATGTGGCCATCACAAGAGCGGAACGTCACTGCATCCTCACCTGTGCACAGAACCGCTGGCGTTATGGAAAACTGGAGTATGACACACCGTCGCGCTTCATCAAGGATATCGACAGCCGCCTCATCCGTGTAGATTCTCCGCGTACTTCGTTCCAGTCCACATCTGCCCCTAAGCGTGCCTCGGTTATTGATAGCGGACGGTTCAAACCCGTGCGACAAACCAGTGCTCCAGTTTCGAAACCATCCACTCCGGTCTCTTCAACTTTCCAATCCGTTTCGTCGGGACTAAAGGAAGGTATGGTCATCGAACATCAGCGTTTCGGTCTGGGTATCGTCGTTCGCATCGAGGGAAGTGGCGAGAACGCCAAGGCCACCGTGACTTTTCAAAACACCGGTACCAAACAGCTACTGCTGAAGTTTGCTAAGTTCACTATTGTACAATAATATTATTTACTTTTGTATTCGTCTTTTCGTTTCGGATTCATGGGAAACCAGCCCTTTTTCACGCGTTTCTTCTGTTCGAAGATTTCCAGAATGCTCCACAGACAGGAGCATCCCACCACGCCGAGTATCGGGCTGACGACAGGGTTGCTGACCGCCAGGCTAGATCCGATGAAGGTGATGCCAGCCAAGGCAAAAACCCACCAGCAGCGTGTGCCGAAATAGTATTCGCACTTGAT
>CAVAIX010000011.1:0-21744 GCA_963588695.1 Bacteroidaceae bacterium
GCCTCTGCTTGTCGTCTCATTAGGTCGTCGGAAACCTCACAAATAACAAACAGATACAGACACCCACGCTGTTGGTATACATTTCAGCTTCCCAAAAGGTGTGCATGGACGGCATGATTAGCCGCCGGCACACCCACGGGAGAGCATATTTTCTATACCTACCCGTAGTATCCGCCTCTGCTTTGCATCTGATTTGGGTTATTGAATTTCCGACGTTCAATGAGACCAAATGACAAAGCGTTAGCAAACACTTCGCAATATGTAGTGCGCCCTCCTTGCTGCCACTCCGACTGCACTTACAAGTCGGCTCAGCGTGAGTTCGCATCCGCAAAGGTACGATTATTTTTCCAAACGAAAAAGAAAAAGGGAAATTTCTTTTGCATTTCCCTCGCTTAATCGTACCTTTGCAGTCACAAGATGATAACATAACATTATTAGCATATGATGATGACAGCAACAACAAGTGCCAATCCCGACACATTTACGATGACCATACCGAAGGCTGACGTGCATTTTTTCAAAACGATGGCCAAGAAGATGGGATGGACGGTGGAAAAGCAGAAGGCCGCCAAACCGCACCTCTATGATTCTGAGACGGGTGACTACCTAAATGATGAGACGATGAAAATCATCGAAGATGCCCGCAAAGGAAAGAACATTATTGAGGTTGGATCGATGGACGACTACTTGAAACTCGTGAGCAAATTGTAGTATGCAATGGCAAAGTTTACCCTCCATATTACCAATCGTTACCTCCGCGACTTAAAACTGGCTCGCAAACGCGGCATTAATGAAAATCTTCTAAACGAGATTATCGGGAAACTGCTGGACAACACTCCACTGCCCACAAAAAACCGCGACCACCAGTTGCGCGGAGACTATGAGGGCTACCGCGAGTGTCATATCACCCCAGACTGGCTGCTCATCTACACCAAGGACACGAATCTCCTAATTGTTTCACTCTATCGCACGGGAACGCACTCCGATTTATTCGGCAAGAAAAACAAGAAATAAATGAATCCACTTTTAGAGCCTTATAACACACCGCACGACACCGTACCCTTCGACCGCATTCATCTGGAGGACTACGAAGAGGCCTTCATGGAAGGCATACGTCGCGACAACGAACAGATAGACAAGATTATCAACAACCCAGAGAAGCCGACCTTCGACAACACCATCATCACCACCGACGAGGAGGAAGAGGAAGGCTACTACGGTCTGCTGAGCCGCGTCTCTACCGTGTTCTTCAATCTGCTGTCGGCAGAGACCAACGACGAGATGGACGCACTGGCACAGAAGATGCAACCCATCCTTACCCAACACGCCAACGACGTGCGCCTCAACCCGCGACTATTCGAGCGCATCCAGCAGGTGCACCGCCACCATCGCCGCCTCACCCCCGAGGAGCAACGGCTGTTGGAAGACTGCTACGACGGCTTCGTGCGTAGCGGTTCACTGCTCGACGAACAGGGCAAGGAACGTCTGCGCCAACTGACGGAAGAGGCTTCGATGCTCGCCCTGCAGTTTTCGCAGAATCTGCTGAAGGAGAACAAAGCCTTCACACTACACCTCACCGACGAGAAGCAGCTCGACGGACTGCCCGACACGGCACGCGAGGCCGCCGCACAGACCGCACGAGAAATAGGGAAAGACGGTTGGGTGTTCACCCTCGACCAGCCCTCCTACTCTCCCTTCATGACCTACTCCACACAGCGCGACCTGCGCCAACAGATGTATATGGAGCGCAATACCGTCTGCACACACGACAACAGCGAGAACAACATCGAGATCTGCAAACGTCTGGTCAACCTGCGGCGCGAAATGGCGCAGTTGCTCGGCTACAAGACCTTTGCCGACTATGTGCTGAAGCAGCGCATGGCCTCCAACGTCAAGAACGTGTACCGCCTGTTAGATGACATGATAGATGCCTACAAGCCGACGGCCGTCAAGGAATACGAGACCTTAGCGCGGACGGCCAAGCGTGAGGTAGGACGGATGCAACCCTGGGATGTAGCCTACTGTTCGCACAAGTTACAGATGAAACGCTATAACATCGACTCCGAGATGCTGCGCCCCTACTTCGAGTTGTCGAAGGTCATCGACGGCGTGTTCGGACTGGCCCATCGCCTCTACGGCATCACCTTCCACGAGAACAAAGACATCCCCGTCTACCATCCCGACGTGAAGGCCTTCGAGGTGTTCGACCGCGATGGAAGCTATCTGGCCGTGTTCTATGCCGACTTCCACCCGAGGAAAGGCAAGCAGGGCGGTGCATGGATGACCGCCTACCAAGGACAGTGGATCACGCGAAAGGGCGAGAACGTGCGCCCCCACGTCAGCGTCGTCATGAACCTCACCAAGCCCACCGCTGACAAGCCTGCACTGCTCACATTAGGCGAGGTAGAGACCTTCCTCCATGAGTTCGGCCACGCGCTCCACGGTATGTTCGCCAACACACGCTTCGAGAGTCTCTCGGGCACCAACGTGATGTGGGACTTCGTCGAGTTGCCCTCACAGTTCATGGAGAACTTCGCCGTTGAGAAAGACTTCCTCCGCACCTTCGCCTTCCACTACCAGACGGGCGAACCTCTGCCCGACGAACTCATCCGGCGCATCAAGAAGAGCCGGAACTTCATGGTGGCCAACGGCTGTCTGCGGCAAGTGTCACTTGGCCTGCTCGACATGGCCTACTACACGCAGCGGACATCCTTCGACAAGGACATCCTCGCCTTTGAACGGAAAGCCTGGAAGAAAGCCATCATCGGCAAACAGATTCCCGACACCTGCATGACCGTGCAGTTCTCACATATCATGGCCGGGGGCTACGCCGCTGGATACTACAGCTATAAATGGGCGGAAGTGCTCGACGCTGATGCCTTCGCCGTCTTCAAGCGACACGGCATCTTCGACCAGAAGACAGCACAGCGTTTCCGCGACGACATCCTCTCCAAGGGCGGCACCGAACACCCCATGACCCTCTACAAACGCTTCCGCAAGGGAGAACCCACCATCGACGCATTATTGAAAAGAAATGGAATCAAACGAGAAACAAAGAAAGCTTGACCTCCGCTACCTGAGGATGGCCACCATCTGGGCCGAGAACTCCTACTGCCTGCGCAGACAGGTGGGAGCACTCGTCGTGAAGGACGGCATGATCATCAGCGACGGATTCAACGGCACACCCAGCGGTTTCGAGAACCACTGCGAAGACGACAACAACGTCACCAAGCCCTATGTGCTCCACGCTGAGGCCAACGCCATCACCAAACTGGCACGCTCATCGAACAACTCCGACGGAGCCACCATCTATATCACCGCATCGCCCTGCATCGAGTGCGCCAAGCTCATCATCCAGGCTGGCATCCACCGCGTGGTCTACGGTGAGCAATACCGCCTAACCGACGGCATCGAACTGCTGCAGAAAGCCGGCATCGAAACCCTGTACCTTAACCCCAACGAATGACATGAAAGAGAGAAAAACCAGCCGCTTCATGCCCCTGCTCATGGCGCTCAGCGTCATCGTCGGCATCATCATAGGCACCTTCTACGCCAACCACTTCTCCGGCAACCGCCTCAACATCATCAACACCAGCAGCAACAAGCTCAACAACCTGTTGCGCATCATCGACGCACAGTACGTCGACACCGTTGACATCAACAACCTGGTGGAGAAGGCCATGCCCCAGATACTGGCCGAACTCGACCCCCATTCCATCTACATCTCGGCCAAGGATATGCAGATTTCCAACGACGACCTGAAAGGCTCGTTCTCAGGCATCGGCGTGGAGTTCACCATACGCGAAGACACCCTGCACGTGCAACAGGTCATCAGCAACGGTCCGTCAGAAAGGGCAGGACTGATTGCCGGCGACAAGATCGTGACGGTGGATGACAAGCCCTTCACCGGCAAGACGCTGACCATCGAAGAAGCCATGCACCGGCTGAAAGGTCCGAAAGACACCAAGGTGAAGCTCGGCATCGTGCGCTACGGGGAGAAGAAGATTCGCAACATCGTCGTCACACGGGGCGAGATACCAACCAAGAGTGTGACGGCCGCCTATATGCTCGATGACAAGACAGGCTATATCCGCATTAAGAACTTCGGCGAGAACACCTACGCCGAACTGCTCATCGCCTTAGCTCAACTCTCACAGCAGGGACTGGAGAACCTCGCCATTGACCTACGCGGCAACGTGGGTGGCTATCTGGAATCTGCCGTGCAGATTGCCAACGAGTTCATGCCCAAAGGCCAACTCATCACCTACATGGAGGGACGCAAGTCACCCCGCAAGGAGTTCCGCAGCGACGGGCGCGGCAGCTACCAGCACATCCCCTTGGTGATTCTCATCGACGAAGGGTCTGCCTCGTCCAGCGAAATCCTCTCAGGCGCCATCCAGGACAACGACCGCGGCACCATCATTGGTCGGCGTTCCTTCGGCAAGGGACTAGTGCAGCAACCCATCCCGTTCTCCGACGGTTCGATGATCCGCCTCACCATCGCACGCTACTACACGCCCTCTGGGCGCTGCATACAGAAGCCCTACGTGGCTGGCGACAACAGCGACTATGAGGACGACATCCTGACACGCTACAAGCACGGAGAGTTCTTCTCGCAAGACAGCATCAAACACTCTGGCCACGCCTATACCACACGCATCGGACGCGTAGTGTACGGGGGCGGTGGCATCACGCCCGACATCTTCGTGGCCGAGGATACCACGGCCTACACCTCCTACTACAAGGCTGCCTCCGTGACGGGACTCATCCTGCAGTTCGCCTACAACTACACCGACCACAATCGGAAGAAGCTCAGTGAGTTCACCACGTCCGAAGCCTTGGCCAACTACCTCGTGAAGCAGAACACCGTGGAGCAGTTCGCCACCTTTGCCGACAAGAGCGGACTGAAACGCCGCAACCTGATGATCAAACGCTCGCACCAGTTGTTAGAACGCTACATCAACAGCCGCATCATCTACAACATGATGAACGAAGAGGCCTGGCTAAAATATCTCAACAACGACGACCCAGCCATCACAGAGACCCTGCGTGTGTTCCGCACAGGTGAGGCATTTCCCAAGAAACCGGAAAAGAAGATCTCTCACCAATGACCAAACAAGAAATCCGACAAGAAATACGCGACGGTAGGGCACACCATCCATGGGTTGAGGCCGCTAACCTGCGCTGGCTGCTGGACTGCGATCCGCACATTCGTCAGGCAAAGGTCATCATGGCCTATAGCTCCCTCCCCGACGAGGTTCCGTTGGAGCTATTGTTCCCCAAGTGGATGGATGAAGGCAAGATCATCCTCATGCCTCGCGTCACTGGCAAGGGCACCATGGAAGTTGCTCGCTACCTCGACGTTTGTATGCTCAAGAAAGGAGCCTTCTACATTTATGAGCCTACAGGTGAAGCGTTCACGGACTTAGACAAGATAGACGTGGCTGTCGTTCCTGGAATGGCCTTCGACAGCGCTGGCCACCGCTTAGGGCGCGGCAAGGGCTACTACGACCGCTTCTTAGCACAACTGCCTCACACCTATAAGATTGGAATGTGTTACCGCAAATTTCTGCTGGACCACGTGCCCACCGAACCTCACGACATCAACATGGATTACGTAGTGGCAACAGAACGCGTCAACAGAAACGGATGTCAGTAATCACGCGTTCACCCACAGCGGTGTTCAACAGTTCCACATATCGTTGACGCTGCATAGAAAGGTCTGCACGCAACGCTGGATTCGACAGCCGTACGTACAAGGTTTGGTTGTAGACATACGCTCCCGTCGTGTAACGCGCCACAGCCGCTCCAGCCACCGTAGGCCAGGTCTCCACCATACGTTTCTGGAGCAGGGGTGTCTCCAGTCCTTGGTCGTGCAACAGTTTCAGCACCACGTCGCGCAGCGCCTCCGTATTCCTTCTAAACATGTTCCGTCAACAGGTTAATGTTACCACGGTCCACTTCAAACATCCGATAGTCACTGGCCGCAGCAGCAACAATGGCATCAAGATGCGTCCGGTTGGTGTCAGTCACAAAGATCTGTCCGAAAGCGTCACTGGACACTAATCGTACAATCTGTTCCACGCGTCCTGCATCTAACTTGTCAAAGATGTCGTCGAGCAGGAGCAACGGTGTGGTATGGGAGGCCGTGCGCTTGAGCAATTCAAACTGCGCCAATTTCAGGGCGATGACATACGTCTTATGCTGTCCCTGCGACCCTTCGCGCCGCATCGGACGGCCTTCGAGCGTAAACACCAGGTCGTCGCGGTGGATGCCGTGCAGCGAATAGCCCACCGCCAGGTCTTTGGCGCGGTCACGGGAGATGACCTCCAACAAAGGACCACGCTGTCCGTGCGACAGATATTCCAATCCCACCGTTTCGCAACCTGAGCTTATCTGGCCGTAGAACTGCTGAAACAGGGGCTGTACCTCCTCCACGAAAGCCGCGCGCCGTCTGTAGATGTCGTCGCCAGCCTCGGCCATCTGTTCCTCCCAGATTTGCAAAAGCGTGGGGTCAGGTCCTGGATTCTCCTGTTTCAGTAGCGTGTTGCGTTGCTGCAAGGCATTATTATAGCGCGACAGCAATGGAATATACTGACGGTCATACTGCGAGATGACAAGATCCATGAGGCGGCGGCGTTCCTCCCCGCCACCGTCAATCAACAGGGTGTCTGAAGGCGACACCACTACGATGGGAATTAGTCCGATGTGTTCCGACAGGCGTTGGTATTCCTTCTTGTTGCGCTTGAAATGTTTCCGCACGCCGCGCTTCAGACCGCAATAGATCTGCTCCTCATGGCCGTCCTCGTCGTCGTAGGTTCCCTCCACCACACAGAAAGGTTCGTCATGGCAGATGACCTGCGAGTCCACGGGGTTGGTCAGCGAACGGCAGAACGACAGATAGTAGACCGCATCGAGCACGTTGGTCTTTCCTGCACCGTTGTGTCCGATGAAGCAGTTCATCTTCGGAGAAAGCTCAAGTGTTGACTCCCGGATGTTTTTATAATTGAGGATGGAAAGTTGTCTGAGTATCATTTATGGTGCAAAGTTACACCTTTTATCGTTCAAAAGCGAAAAAAGTCTGTAAGAAATTTCAGTATCTGCAATAAAATGAGTAATTTTGCCGCGCAAAACCTGGCTCTACGGGGCAAGGTTATGTCCTAAACGCAAGTAACAAAACAAGAATAATGGCACAAAAGAACCAAGCATTTGCTGTCGAGACCGAGCAGCACGTAAACAAGACTGGGGCTTTCTTCGAGAAGTACAAGAAGGCCATCACCATCGGCTTTGTGATTGTCGTCTTACTCATCGTAGGCGGCATCCTCACCCACAACTACTACCTTGCTCCGCGCGAAGACGCAGCCAGCACAGAACTGGCCAAGAGCCAGGAGCTCTTCAACAACGAACAGTTCGAGCAGGCACTGGTGGGCTTCAAGAAGGTGGCTAACGACTATTCTTCTACCAAGGCCGGCAACCTTGCACAGCTCTACATCGGCCTGTGCCAGGCCAACCTCGGCAAGTGGCAGGAAGCCGTTGACGCTTTGGAAGACTTCAGCACCAAGGGCGACCAGATGATCAGCCCTGCAGCAGAGGCTGCGTTGGGCAACGCCTATGCCAACCTCAAGCAGTACGACAAGGCTGTGGATCACTTGAAGAAGGCTGCCAAGATGGCCGACAACAACTCGCTCTCTCCCACGTTCCTGATCCAGGCTGGTGAAATTCTCGAGAGCCAGGGCAAGAAGGACGAAGCGTTGAAGCTCTATCAGGAAATCAAGCAGAAGTATTTCCAGTCAATGCAGTACCAGAGCATCGATGCCTACATCGAGCGTGCCTCAGCTAAATAACGATGGCGACAGCACTTCACAACCTGAGCGACTACGACTTCAATGCCGTCCCTGACGCGTCGAACATGATGTTCGGCATCGTCGTGGCCGAGTGGAATCCCGAGATAACGGGAGCATTATTAGAGGGATGTGTCAGCACACTGGAGAAACACGGTGCACTGCCCGAGAACATCCACGTGAAAGCGGTGCCTGGCTCCTTTGAACTGATTTACGGCGCACGCCAGATGACACTCAACGACGGCTACGATGCCGTCATCATCCTCGGCAGTGTGATACGCGGAGAGACACCACACTTCGACTACATCTGCCAAGGGGTGACCCAAGGCATCGCACGGCTCAACGCCACCAACAACATCCCCGTCGTCTTCGGACTGCTCACCACGGACAACCTGCAGCAGGCAAAAGACCGAGCAGGAGGCTCGTTGGGAAACAAGGGCTGCGAGTGTGCGGTGGTAGCCATCAAGATGGCGAAATTCTAAGTAACGGACTAAAGGTCAAATAATCACATGGCGGACTTCTCACGATGAGAAGTCCTTCTTGTTTACAACAAGCAAATTATGAAACTGATTTCATGGAACGTCAACGGGCTGAGGGCTTGCGAGGGCAAGGGCTTCAGCGATGTCTTCAAACAGCTGGACGCAGACTTCTTCTGCTTGCAGGAAACCAAGATGCAAGCTGGACAACTCGACCTGCAGTATGACGGCTACCAGTCCTACTGGAACTATGCCGACAAGAAAGGCTATTCTGGCACAGCCATCTTCACCCGTCACCAACCCCTGTCCGTCAGCTATGGCATCGGCATTGACCAGCATGACCACGAAGGACGCGTCATCACACTGGAGACGGAACGCTGCTTCGTGGTGACGTGCTACACGCCCAACTCGCAAGAAGAACTCCGCCGACTGGACTACCGCATGACATGGGAAGACGACTTCCGACAGTATCTGTCGACACTGGACAGCCATAAACCCGTCATCCTCTGCGGTGACCTCAACGTAGCCCACGAAGAGATAGACCTCAAGAACCCCAAGACCAATCGCCGCAGTGCTGGTTTCACCGACGAGGAACGGGGTAAGATGACCCAGCTGTTAGGAGCAGGGTTCACCGACACCTTCCGCACGCTGCACCCCGACGACCCCACCTATTCCTGGTGGTCCTACCGCTTCCAGGCGCGACAGAAGAACATCGGCTGGCGCATCGACTATTTCCTGGTCAGCAACCGACTGATGCCCGACGTGGAGGGAGCCGCCATCCACACCGACATCTACGGCTCAGACCATTGTCCCGTAGAACTCATCCTCAAATGACACCGATATGAAAAGACTCCTCTTTATAATAATGTGCCTCGTCGGCCTCGCAACGGCAAACGCCCAGATGGTCGACCCCGTACACTTCACCACACAGTTGAAGACAACAGGCAACCAGGAAGCCGACATCATCTTCTCCGCCACCATCGACGATGGCTGGCACGTGTATTCCACTGGTTTGGGCGACGGAGGCCCTGTCTCGGCCACGTTCACTGCAGTGAAGATGCAGGGTGCCGTGCCCGTCGGTAAACTGCAAATTCGCGGAAAGGAAATCAGCAAGTTCGACAAACTCTTCGACCAGCAGGTTCGCTACTTTGAGAACGCCGCCACCTTTGTGCAGAAGATCCGTTTCACCGCGTCCACCTACACCATTGACTGCTTTTTGGAATACGGTGCCTGCAACGACGAGATGTGTCTGCCACCCTCCTCGGTGAGTTTCAAAACCAATGGGACGGCCACGGTTAGTGCCGACGAAAAAAATGCCACCAAGGAAACAACTGACAACGGTGAGAACACAACCGTGAAGGCAGACAGCCTCACCGCTGATAGCGCCGCAACAGCACTGCAGACCCCTACTGACTCCACAGACGTGACGCTCGATGCCCTATGGACACCCGTCACGGGCGAGTTGCAGTCGTTTGACGACACCACTGTCGATGACTCCCTGCTGTACATCTTCTTAGCCGGACTGCTCGGCGGTTTCTTGGCGTTGTTAACCCCCTGCGTATGGCCCATCATCCCGATGACCGTGTCGTTCTTTCTGAAGCGCAACAAGAACCACGCGAAAGCCATCCGCGAGGCGCTGACCTACGCACTGAGCATCATCGTCATCTATGTGGCATTAGGACTGCTCGTCACCGCCCTGTTCGGCGCTAACGCCCTCAACGCCTTGAGCACCAATGCGTGGTTCAACATCTTCTTCGCCCTGCTGCTCATTGTCTTTGCCGCCTCGTTCTTCGGTGCCTTTGAGTTAACCCTACCATCGTCGTGGTCGACGAAGATTGACGAGAAAGCCGACCAGTTGTCTATGCGTCAGTCGTTCATCACGTCCCACCTGTCCATCTTCTTGATGGCGTTCACCCTCGTCTTAGTCTCCTTCTCCTGCACTGGTCCCATCATCGGTTTCCTGTTGGTGACCGTGTCCACGCAGGGAAACATCCTCGGACCCACCCTCGGCATGTTGGGCTTCAGCATCGGACTGGCCATCCCCTTTGGTGTGTTTGCCCTCTTCCCCTCCCTGCTGAAGTCGACACCCAAGTCGGGCGAATGGATGACTACCGTCAAGGTCGTGTTAGGCTTCATCGAGTTAGCCTTCGCTCTGAAATTCCTCAGTGTGGCCGACTTAGCCTACGGATGGCGGCTGTTAGACCGCGAGGTCTTCCTCTCCCTGTGGATTGCCCTGTTCGGACTGCTCGGTGCCTACCTCATGGGGTGGCTACATTTTGCAGGTCATGCCCCTGCTGCACCATCGAAAGGCACACCCGTGGCACAGTTCTTCCTCGGACTGATAAGCTTTGCCTTCACCATCTACATGATACCCGGACTGTGGGGCGCACCCCTCAAGGCCATCAGCGCCTTTGCGCCCCCGATGTTCACCCAAGACTTCAACCTACAGGCCGAGAAGACTGTCGAAGCCGCCTACACGGACTATGAGCAGGGAATGGCTGCCGCACGTGCGCAGGGCAAACCCGTCATCATCGATTTCACGGGCTTCGGTTGTGTCAACTGCCGGAAGATGGAGGCCGCTGTGTGGAGCGATGCTGATGTGGCAGAACGCTTGACCAACGACTACGTACTGATATCGCTATATGTGGACGATAAGACCCCACTGCCCCAACCCATTGAGGTGAATGACGGCAACCGCACCCGTACTCTGCGCACCGTGGGCGACAAGTGGAGCTACCTGCAAGCCCGCAAGTTCGGAGCCAACACCCAGCCGTTCTACGTGTTGCTGACCCCCGACGGCCATGCCTTAGCACCCAGCCGTTCCTATGACGAAGACGTGAAGCAGTACACCGGCTGGCTCGACCAAGGACTGTCGCGCTTCAAGACCATGCAACCCATCCCCCAACCCTAAACACTTCCAACGATGACACTCTATCCTCAAATGATTATAGAAGCCCTGCAGACCGTGACGTATGCAGGCACGAAGAAAAACCTGGTAGAGAGCGGCATGGTGGCCGACCAGCCTGCCGTGGCTGCACCCTCAGCCGACGGCGAGCCATGGCACGTGCACGTCGTATTGGAGTTTCCACGCGACACCGACCCCTTTCTGAAGTCCACCGTCAAGGCTGCCGAGGCCGCCATCAAATACCACTGCGGCAAAGACATCGTGGTGGACATCACCACCGAGTTTAAGTCGAAGCCACGCCCAGAAGTCGGGAAACTGCTACCCGAGGTGAAGAACATCGTGGCCGTGAGCAGTGGGAAAGGTGGAGTGGGCAAGAGTACCGTCTCCGCCAACCTCGCCATCGCTTTGGCGCGCTTAGGTTACAAGGTAGGACTGCTCGATGCCGACATCTTCGGTCCTTCGATGCCCAAGATGTTCAAGGTGGAGGATGCACGCCCCTATGCTGTCCAAGTGGATGGGCGCGACCTGATAGAACCCGTGGAAGCCTACGGTGTGAAGCTCCTCTCCATCGGCTTCTTCGTGTCGCCCGAGACTGCCACGCTGTGGCGCGGCGGCATGGCCTCCAATGCCTTGAAGCAACTCATTGCCGATGCCGACTGGGGCGCACTCGACTATTTAGTGCTTGACACACCGCCGGGAACGAGCGACATCCACCTCACCCTCCTGCAGACGTTGGCCATCACCGGTGCCGTCATCGTCTCCACACCTCAAGAGGTGGCCTTGGCCGATGCCCGTAAAGGCATTGACATGTACCGCAACGAGAAGGTCAATGTGCCCATCCTCGGACTGGTGGAGAACATGGCGTGGTTCACGCCTGCCGAGTTGCCCAACAACCGCTACTATATCTTCGGTAAGGAAGGTTGTAAGAAGTTGGCCGAAGAGATGGGTGTGCCACTCTTGGCACAGATTCCCCTCGTGCAGGGTATCTGCGATGGTGGCGACCAAGGTGAACCTGCCGCCCTCAATAGTGACACAGCCACAGGACTGGCTTTCATCAACTTGGCGCAGTCCGTGGTGACCGTGGTGAACAAACGCAACCGCGAACTACCCAAGACAGAAATTGTGGGAATCAAAAAATAATGACCAACGGACGGATACTCTGGGCTGACGACGAGATGGAGCTGCTGCGCCCCCATCTGCTCTTTCTGGAACGGAAAGGCTATGAGGTCGTGACGGCTACCAATGGTACCGATGCCGTGGAGCTTTGCCGCCAACAGCCGTTCGACGCGGTACTGCTCGACGAGATGATGCCCGGCATCACCGGACTGCAGGCCCTCGAACGCATCAAGCAGTTGCAGCCCACCGTGCCCGTCGTCATGGTCACCAAGAGCGAGGAGGAGAACATCATGGACGAGGCCGTGGGGCGTAACATCGCAGACTACCTCATCAAACCCGTCAACCCCAACCAGATCCTGCTCTCACTCAAGAAACTCATCCACCGCCGCACACTCGTGGCCGAGACCACGCAGACCGCCTACCAACAGCAGTTTCAGCAACTCTCCATGCAGACCACGGACTGCCGCACGTGGGAGGACTGGACCGCCCTCTACCGCCAACTCGTGGACTGGGAACTGAAGTTAGCAGAGACCGACAAGACCCTGATTGATATGCTGCGGATGCAGAAGGCCGAGGCCAATCGGGAGTTTGCCCGTTTCGTGAAGCACCACTACACCGACTGGATGCAGCAGCGCGACTTCTTGATGAGCCACGATGTGCTGCGGCAACACGTATTGCCACTGCTCCAGCAGGGCGAGCGGGTGTTCCTCGTGGTGTTCGACAACTTCCGCTACGATCAGTGGAAGGCCATCGAACCCGAACTGACCGACTTCGAGGTGTCCGAACAACTGTGTTGCAGCATCTTGCCCACCGCCACGCCCTATGCGCGCAATGCCCTGTTTGCCGGAATGATGCCCAGCGAGATACAGCGCCACTATCCCTCCCTGTGGACCGACGAAGATGCCGAAGAAAGCAAGAACCTCCACGAGGCACAGCTCCTTCAAGCCTTCCTAGAGCGGATGCGACGGACAGGCTCTTTCTCTTACCACAAGGTGAACACTGGCAGCGAGGCCGATAAATTGCGGACAGTAGTCGACGAGCTGTTGCAACGCCACAGCCTCAACGCCGTTGTGGTCAACTTCATTGACATGCTGTCGCACGCACGAACAGAGTCGCAGATGGTGCGCGAATTAGCACACGACGAGGCAGCCTACCGTTCGCTGACATGCTCTTGGTTTCGTCATTCCGCCGTGGGTCAACTGTTGCATCACCTGTCGCAGACTGGTTGCAGCGTCGTCCTGACCACCGACCACGGCAGTGTGCGCACCGACCAGCCAGTGAAGATTGTGGGCGACCGCGCCACCAACACCAACCTGCGCTATAAGTTAGGACGCAACCTCCACTGCGAGAGCCGCGACGTGTTCACGGTCAAGAAGCCAAGCGAGGTTCTGTTGCCCTCGCCCAACCTGTCTACCAGCTACGTCTTCGCCACGGGCAGCGACTTCCTCGTCTATCCCAACAACTACAACCACTATGCGTCTTACTACCGCAACACGTTCCAGCACGGTGGCATATCTATGGAAGAGATGATTGTGCCGCTGGTCACACTGAAAGGAAAGAATAGAGCCTAAGGAAAGATTTAGATAAAAAAACAAATACGGATATGAAAATCAACATCAACAGTCTCGACACCATCCATGAAGCCGCGCGCCAGTTCACCGCTAGCATCGGCACGTCGCGCGTCTTCGCCTTCTACGGCAAGATGGGTGCTGGCAAGACCACCTTTGTCAAAGCCCTCTGCGAAGTTCTTGGATGCGACGATGTCATCACCTCACCCACCTTCGCCATCGTCAACGAATACACCGATGGTGAGGGCAACCCTGTCTACCACTTCGATTTCTACCGCATCAAGAAGCTCGAAGAGGTCTACGACATGGGTTACGAAGAGTATTTCTATTCTGGTGCGCTCTGCCTGATAGAATGGCCCGAACTGATAGAGGACATCCTGCCCGAGGATGCGGTGCGCGTCACCGTTGAAGAGCAAGCAGACGGAAGCCGCCTGCTCACCTTCTGAGACTTTACAACAGACTTTCTATCTTCTCCTGTAACTTCGCTTTCGACTGCGCGCCCACCAGTTTGTCGACCACCTGTCCGTTCTTGAAGAACAGCAGCGTCGGGATGTTGCGGATGCCCAGTCCAGCGGCGATGTCTTCGCACGCCTCCACGTCGCACTTGGCCACGTTGACACGCCCTTCATATTCCTTAGCTAATTCCTCGACGATGGGGGCAATCATGCGGCAGGGACCGCACCAAGTGGCCCAGAAGTCTACGACCAGCGGCAGGTTGGCGTTTTTCAGTGTCTCAAAGTTCTCGTTTGTGATTGTCATTTCCATAATAGGTTTGCTTTTTTTATCCGTTAATAAATAGGTGTCAGTTGATTTTGTAAGAGAGTGCCGGTGACTGGTTGATATAGTCGAGCAGGACGGGCTTCACGTCGATGGTTGTCGACTGGCTGCGCAAGAGGATGCGGTGGTGCTTGCCTTGATCCACGAACTGGAGGTAGAGTTGTGTGGTACCTGGATGTTCGCGACAGAGTTCGCCCAACTCCGTGGCCACCTGTCCGTCGAGCTGTGCCACATCGACAGAGACGGTGATGCGCTCGATGGCCTTATCCTTGACACTCTGCATATATTCCACCGACGAGACGCGAAGGTCTTTCGGTCCGTTGTCATCGCGGTTGCCATACTGCTGATAGCGCGACACGACCTTTCCAGTCACGTAGACCGTGGCTCCTGGTTCAAACATACCGCGCAGTTGTCCCCAACTCTCACCAAACAGCGCCAGTCGTCCCGAGCCTTCAAAGTCCTCGATGGTGACGAAGCCGCAGGGGTCTCCGCGCTTGGTGAATTTCTGCTCCACATTGGTGACGATGCCCCCTAACACCACCGTTTCTCGGTCGGCCAGTGCACTGACGTCAGCCAGCTCCGAACAGCGCGTGTTGCAGAGTGCGTCGATGACCACCTTGTATTCGTCCAACGGATGCGCTGAGAGGTAGATGCCCACCAGTTCGCGCTCCTTGTTCAGTCGCATGATGTTGCTCCACTGTTCCCCTTTCGGTATGGGGGGCGTGGCTATCTCCACGGCGTTCTCTCCACCGAAGAGCGAGTTGCGCGCCTCCTGCAGCTCGGCCTGGTACGTCTGCCCGTAGCGCAGCAGCGTGTCGAGGAACACCTCGTTCTTATGGTTCTTGGCGAAGAAGTCCTCACGTGGGATGCCAAAGCTGTCGAAGCCACCGCTCAGAGCGAGGCTCTCCAGTGTCCTTCGGTTGACGGTGCCGAGGCTGACGCGCTGCACGAAGTCGAAGATATCCTTGTAGAGACCATTCTTTTCGCGTTCGTTGATGATGGCCAGTGCTGCGGGGTCACCCACGCCCTTGATGGCGGCCAGTCCGAATCGTATCTCTCCCCGTTTGTTGACACCAAACTTCTGGTAACTCTCGTTCACGTCGGGACCCAGTGTGGCGATGCCCATGGCTTTACACTCATCCATCAGTTTGGTGATCTCGGTAATCTGATCGCGCCGACGACTCATGATGGCGGCCATGAACTCTGCGGGGAAGTTGGCTTTGAGGTAAGCCGTCTGGAAGGCCACCCAAGAGTAGCAGGCCGCGTGCGATTTGTTGAAGGCGTAGGAGGCGAATTTCTCCCAGTCCGCCCATATCTTCTCCAGTACGGCTGGGTCGTGTCCGTTCTTCTTTCCACCCTCGATGAACTTCGGCTTCATCGCGTCTACGATGTTCTTTTTCTTCTTACCCATGGCCTTACGGAGAGCATCACTCTCGCCTCGGGTGAAGTTGGCGAGCTGGCGCGACAGCAACATGACCTGCTCCTGATAGACGGTGATGCCATAGGTGTCCTTCAGGTATTTCTCCATGCAGGGTATGTCGTAGGTGATTTCCTCCTTACCATTCTTACGCGCGATGAAGGAGGGGATGTAGTCCATAGGTCCTGGACGATAGAGGGCGTTCATGGCGATGAGGTCTTCGAAGACCGTGGGGTGCAGCTCGCGCAGGTATTTCTGCATACCTGCCGACTCAAACTGGAAGGTGCCGATGGTGCGCCCCTCTTGATACAGTTCATAGGTCTTCGCGTCGTCGATGGGAATGTGGTCGAGGTCGATGTCAATGCCGCGTGTCTGCTTGACAATGGCGCAGGCCTCCTTCAACTCCGAGAGGGTCTTCAGTCCGAGAAAGTCCATCTTGATGAGTCCCGTGGACTCGATGACGTGTCCATCGTACTGGGTACAGTTGGTCTTTTCGCCCTTGAAGTCTGGGTCGGCGGCGGTGGACACGGGTACCCAGTCGCTGATGGGGTCACGACAGATGATGAAGCCGCAGGCGTGGATGCCTGTGCCGCGCACGGTACCCTCCAGCATCTTGGCATACTTGATGGTGTTGGCCAACTTCGGGTCGGTGGACACCTCAGCGTCGCGCAACTCCGGCACACAGGCAATGGCGTTGGCCAGATTCATCTTCTTGCCGTCGGGCAACTTGTCGGGTATGGCCTTACAGAGTGCGTTGGCTATGGCCAGTGGCAGTTTCTCCACGCGTGCCACGTCCTTCAGCGAGTTCTTGGTGGCCATGGAGGCGTAGGTGATGATGTGTGCACAGTTCTCGTGGCCGTACTTATCTTCCACCCATTTCAGCACCTTTCCGCGCCCGTCGTCGTCGAAGTCGGTATCGATATCTGGCAGCGAGATACGGTCGGGGTTGAGGAAACGCTCGAACAGCAGGTCGTACTTCAGTGGGTCTATCTTCGTGATGCCCAGACAGTAGGCGACGACAGAGCCTGCCGCTGAGCCACGTCCTGGTCCTACCATCACGCCTAACTCGTCGCGTGCGGAGTTGATGAAGTCCTGCACGATGAGGAAGTAGCCGGGGAAACCCATGGTCTTCATGATGTGCAACTCGAACTTCACGCGGTCGTGCACCTCGTCGGGAATGGGGTCACCATAGCGGTTCTTTGCGCCTTCGTAGGCTAATTTAGCCAAATAGTCGGCCTCAAACTTGATGCGGTATATCTTGTCGTAGCCACCGAGCTTCTTGATTTTCTTCTCGCCTTCCTCGGGCGACAGGGGGTTCTGTCCGTTCTCATCGGTGGTAAACTCGTCGTAGAGTTGTTGTTCGGTGAATTTCTCGCGCCACTGTTCCTCGGTGCCGAACGTCTCGGGAATGGGGAAGAAAGGCATGATGGGGTCGTTGTCGAGACTGTATGTCTCCACCTTGTCCAGTATCTCCACGGTGTTGGCCAGTGCCTCGGGCACATCGGCAAACACCTCGTTCATCTCTGCCTGGGTCTTGAACCATTCCTGCTTTGAGTAAAGCAGGCGCGAAGGGGCGTCAAGGTCTTTTCCCGTGGAGAGGCAAAGCAGGTGGTCGTGGGCCTCAGCGTTGTCCTCGTCGACGAAATGGACGTCGTTGGAGCAGATGAGTTTGATGCCATACTCTTGTGACAGCTCTATCAAGCCTCGGTTGGCGCGCTGCTGCTCGGGGAAGGCCTCGCGATTGGCGCGCTGGTTGGGGTTCTTCACCTCGTGGCGCTGCAGTTCGAGGTAGTAGTCTTCGCCAAAGACACGGTGATACCACTCCACGGCCTCGCGCGCACCCTCCATGTCCCCGTGGCGTATCTTCCATGGCACCTCGCCAGCGATGCAGGCGGAGCAGACGATGAGTCCCTCGTGGTATTTTTCCAAGTCAGCGCGGTCGGTACGTGGCTTGTCGTAGAAGCCATCCACCCAGGCGTTGCTGACGAGCTTGATGAGGTTCTTATATCCCTGATAGTTCTTGGCCAACACGATGAGGTGGTAGCCGCTCCGATAGTCTTTGCCGCCCTGGTGCACGGACTTATCACCATGGCGCGCCACATACATCTCGCAGCCGAAGATGGGTTTGAAGGGTTCGAGCCCCTCCTTCTTTCGGCCTTTGTTGACGTCGTTGACATAGTCATGGAACTCCTTGATGCCAAACATATTGCCGTGGTCCGTGACGGCCATACCGCGCATACCGTCGGCAATGGCTTTGTCCACCAGTCGCTTGATGCTGGCCTGTCCGTCGAGGATGGAGTAGTAGGTGTGTACGTGTAGGTGTACAAAATCTTGCATGTCTGTCTCTCGTTTGGATTCGGAGGTGTAAAGTTACACTGAAAAGGCGAGAACACCAAAAGAATGGTGCAAAAATTTGCGAGATAGACAAAAATAACGTATCTTTGCACGAAGAATAAAAACCAACCGCACCATCCGCATGGGGAAGAAATTCAAAAAACTCAAGAAAATAAGGATACACCGCGAAGGCACGAGCGAACTGACTATCAGTATGGTGGTCATCGTCTTGGTGGCCGCAGGTCTGTGGTCTGCCTTCGACACAAAGATACCATTTTGGACGGTCACGACGGTTCTCACCGTAGCGTGGCTCATGGCTCTCAACTTCTACCGCTGCCCTATCCGCTATTTCAACGGCGACACGAGTCGCATGGTAGTGGCTCCGGCTGACGGTCGGATAGTGGTCATCGAGGAGGTGGAGGAGCACGAGTATTTCCACGACCGTCGCCTGCTCATCAGCATCTTTATGAGTCCGCTGAACGTGCACGCCAACTGGTTTCCAGTGGACGGCCGCGTGAAGTTCGTGAGCCACCACAACGGCAACTACCACAAGGCGTGGCTGCCGAAGGCCAGTGAGGAGAACGAGCACGCCGACATCATGATCACCACACCAGAAGGCGAGGACGTGTTAGTGCGCCAGATAGCTGGAGCGATGGCTCGTCGCATCGTCACTTATGCCAAGGCGGAGGAGGAGTGCAGCATCGACGAGCACTTAGGTTTCATCAAGTTAGGATCGCGCGTGGATGTCTACCTGCCGCTGAATGCTGAGGTGCGTGTGCGCATGGATCAGCCCACCACGGGCGACCAGACGGTGTTGGCAATCTTGGGCTGACCGTCGTTTCCTTTCCGTTTTTCACTTTTTGCACGCTATGAGCATCAAGAAACACATTCCAAACACCATTACCTGCTGCAACCTCGTGTCTGGCTGCGTGGCCACCTATATGGCATTCTGCTGTCGGTGGGAGGCTGCACTGCTGTTCATCATCACGGGTGCCGTATTCGATTTCTTCGACGGCATGACGGCGCGCCTGCTCCATGTCAGCTCGCCCATCGGCAAGGAGTTAGACTCCCTGGCCGACGACATCACTTTCGGCTTGGCTCCTTCGGCCATGCTGTTCAGTTTCTTGGAGCAGCACAGCGACCAGCTCTGTTGCCCGTGGCTGCCCTACGTGGCCTTTGTTATGGCGGCCTTCTCGGCACTGCGCCTGGCGAAGTTCAATTTAGACGAGCGTCAAGCCACCTCGTTCATCGGTGTGCCCACACCAGCCAACGCCCTCTTCTGGGGTGCGCTGTTGGTGGGCAGTGGTGAGGCTATTGCCGCCCTGCCCTATGGGGTCTACGGTGTCTTGGTGGGTCTTCTCGTGGCCAGCTGGCTGTTGGTGGCAGAGATTCCTCTCTTCGCCCTGAAGTTTAAGCACTGGGGCTGGCGCAGCAACGAGGTGAAGTATGTGTTCCTGCTCTCCAGCATCCCACTGCTCTTGGTGTTCCAGGTGAGTGGCATCGCCTTGGTCATCGCCTGGTATGTGGTGCTCTCTGCCGTAGCCTCGCGCCTGCAACGTTAGGGGTGCACGAGGGTACCGATGTTCTCTCCCTCCATGACTTTTCTGAGGTTGCCCACCTGATCCATATTGAACACGTAGATGGGTAGTTGGTTCTCTTGACACATACAGATGGCGGTGAGGTCCATCACCTTCAGTCCGCGCGCCAACACTTCCTTGTAGGATATTTTGTCGAACTTAGTGGCCGTCGGGTCTTTCTCCGGGTCGGCGGTGTAGATGCCGTCCACGCGCGTACCTTTTAACATGACATCGGCCTCGATCTCTATACCGCGCAGGCTACTGCCTGTGTCGGTGGTGAAATAGGGACAGCCCGTGCCTGCGGAGAAGATGCAGACCTTACCCTGTTCCATGGCCTCGATGGCCTTCCATTTGGTGTAGAACTCACCGACGGGTTCCATGCGGATGGCTGTCAGCACCTTATTGGGCACACCGATGGCGTCGAGTGCCGAGGAGAGTGCCAGAGAGTTGATGACGGTGGCGCACATGCCCATCTGGTCGCCCTTGACGCGGTCGAAGCCCTTCTGACTGCCGCTCAGTCCGCGAAAGATGTTACCACCACCGATGACGATGCCGATCTGCACACCCATCTCGCTGACCTCTTTGATCTGTTCGGCATAGTCACTGAGGCGTTTTGGGTCGATGCCGTGTCCTTGTTCGCCCATGAGGCTCTCACCCGAGAGTTTCAGTAGGATTCGTTGAAATCTTGCCATTTTTTGTCTTTTCCTTTATTTATTATTTATCGTTTGTTATTTCCTTGTTTTTCTCCACCTCAGGCAGTACGAAGGCCACTTCCTTGAAGGCGTAGCGGCGCTGGTGGCCTTGACTATCCAGTAGCACGAGGTGTCCGTCATCCTCCACATCGGCAACCGTGGCCAGAAACGTGCCCTGTGCGTCGCGGTAGGGGTAGCATCCCGTACGGCGGTAGAGGACTTGCATATAGTGCGCCTTGAGGTCTTGACTAAGGTAGTCTAAGATGCGCTGCTGTAGGTCGGTGAGCAGAACTTCGCGCGAGGTCTCCTGGCCTGTTATCTGGCGGAGGGAGATGGGGTTTGGCGCGTCACTGCGGAAGTGTTGCTGGTTGACGTTGATGCCGATGCCAACGATGCTTTCCTCAATGTGTGTGCCCTGCAGGCGGTTTTCTATGAGTATGCCGCCGAGTTTGCTGTCGCGCCAGTAGATGTCGTTAGGCCACTTGACGCTCAGCTCGTCACCTGCGTAGGGCTTCAGCGCGTCCACGATGGCCAGTGCCACGGCCATGGAGATGCGGAACTGCTGGTTAGCAGGAATATCCGTAGGCCTCAGCAGCAGCGAGCAGGTGAGGTTCTGTCCGCACTCCGACTCCCAGTGGTTCTCACCCTGTCCGCGCCCTTGCGTCTGATAGTCTGCCCAGACAACACGGATGCCCTCTGCAGCGTGTTCGCGCAGCCAGCGGTTGGTGGAGTCTGTCTCCTGAAGATGCACAACCTGTCGATTCATGGTAGTGCAAAGGTAGTGCAAACCGAGAGAAAAACCAAATTTTGGAGCAGTGAATGCAGAGAAAAGCTCGCTTTTCCTCTGCTGAGTCGCGACAAAATAGGCCGAAGGCAAATTTATTTGAGTTTTTCCGAGGTGCAGCCTACCTTCGCCCGAAGGGCAGAGTACGATTAAGCGAGAGAAATACAAAAAGAAAAAGCATTTTTCTTTTGTATTCTGCTCACTTAATCGTACCTTTGCAGCAGACACTCAACACTCTATACGCGTATGGCAACAGA
>CAVAIX010000012.1:0-20898 GCA_963588695.1 Bacteroidaceae bacterium
GGCACAAAGCGAAGAGCTTTAACAATTGTCGACTCGGCACGCGTCCAATGACCATCATTAGAAAAACGACCACAAACAATAACATAGCTGTGGACAGATTCTCGAGGCCAATCAACACACAGATTCCCACGGTGTAGACCATGATATACTTGAACGCTTTCATGTCGGCTCCGTTTTCCCGTTGCATTACAGCTAAAACTTGAGCGGTAGCCAAAACGACCGTTCCTTTAGCCAATTCGGATGGCTGGAAAGACTGCCCGAAAATATTGAGACTACGGTTGGCTCCGTTGATAGTCTCACCATCAACCAACACTACAATCAACAGCAGGATACTCAAGAATAGAAGCGGTACTATCAATAGCTTGAAATAGCGACAGGGTATCAAAGGCATGACAAGTGCCGCAACAAAGCCCGCAACAATGGTTGTCGCATGAAAGGCAATCGGCCCGATGTAGTTCTGGCTCCTATATGTCTGTTGACTTGAAGCTGAAAAAACCTCAACAATACTTACCATACAGAGCAAGAAGAACACCATCCAAATGACCTTGTCGCCCTTGAAGATATTACTGATTCTAAAATTCATGCTCTTATTTGCTTCTGATGTGTATTACAGATTTCTGACCAGCGTCTTGAACTGATCGCCGCGATCTTCCATATTCTTAAATAAGTCGAACGACGCACAGCACGGACTTAACAGCACTGTCATTCCTGGTTCTGCCATCTCGTAGCACGCCTCTACACATTCCTTCATGGAATGAGTGTCGCATACAGGAATTCCCAAATGATCAAACGTGTCATGCAGCTTCTTGTTGTCCGCTCCCAAATAGACAAGACCTGCACATTTTTCTTTGACCAGCGGAATGATGGGAGCATAGTCATTGCCTTTATCCTTGCCTCCAACAATGAGGATTGTCTTAGTTCTCATCGACTCCAGTGCATACCAACAGGCATCAACATTTGTTGCCTTGGAATCATTGACGTACAGGACGCCACGCACGGAGCATACCTTCTCTAAGCGGTGTTCCACCCCAGGAAAATCACTAAGTGCTTTGCGGATGATTTCTTTTTTTATCCCTGCGATATTGGTGGCAATACCTGCTGCCAGCGAATTATAGACATTATGTTTCCCTGTCAAACTGAGGGACTCCTGCTCCATGTTGAATGGTTCGGGTTTTTCTATTTTGTATTGCCCTTCTTCAATATAGCCGATACTCCCTTTTTCCTTCAGTTCAGAAAAGGGATACGTCAAAGCCTGGATATGATACTTGCTTAGCTCTTTACGTATTATTGGGTCGTCGTTCCAAAATATGAATGCATCTTGCGGTGTCTGGTTCTGAATGATACGCATCTTTGCATCCACGTAATTCTGCATACAAAAACCATAGCGGTCAAGATGGTCTGGTGTAATGTTCAGTAAAACGGCTATATTGGCCCGGAAATCATACATATTGTCCAGTTGAAACGAACTCAACTCTATGATGTAATAGGCATGTGGTTCTTCCGCCACCTGCAAGGCCAGCGAATTTCCTATATTTCCGGCCAATCCCACATCATAACCAGCTTCTTTGAAGATATGATAAATCAGACTTGTTGTCGTAGTCTTGCCATTGGAACCAGTAATGCAAATCATTTTTGAATCAGTGTATCGACCCGCAAATTCAATTTCGCTGATAATATGAATACCCTTTTCCTTCACCTTCACTATCATTGGTGCCGTATCGGGAATGCCTGGGCTCTTCACTATCTCGTCAGCATTTAGGATTTTTTCTTCCGTATGGTGCCCTTCCTCCCACGCTATATGGTGAAGGTCCAACAGCCTTTTGTACTTGTCTTTAATTTTCGACATATCGCTGACGAACACATCAAACCCTTTGGTCTTTGCCAAAACGGCGGCACCTGCACCGCTCTCACCTGCACCTAATACTACGATTCTACTCATCTTATCTTTAGTGTTATAATCGTTATTGCTGCTAATATGATGGTTACTATCCAAAAACGGACGGTAATTTTTGACTCGTGGAACGGACGGTGTGGCCAGTTGCGCAACAAATAAGTACTGGCACTGTCAAGTTGAGAGTCAAGCCGCCGGAAGGTATCATGGATAGGGGTGGCGCGAAAAACACGCACACGCTTACCTTTGCGTTTCTGCCATTTGAACCACTGCGTCTGGATGATGACACTAAGGCTCTCAATAAAAAAGATTCCACATAGTACTGGCAACAGGAGTTCTTTGTGAATGATGACTGCACAGACTCCGATGATGCCACCGATGGTTAAAGAACCCGTGTCGCCCATAAACACCTGAGCTGGATAGGCATTGTACCAGAGAAATCCGATCATGGCTCCTACAAAAGCGCAGAGAAACACAACGAGCTCTTGAGAACCTGGGATGTACATGATGTCAAAATAGGTCGCATAGACAATGTGACTACTGACATATGCGAAGATGCCTAATGCTACACCAATGACGGCAGAGTTGCCTGCACACATTCCATCCATACCATCGTTAAGGTTGGCACCATTGCTGACAGCTGTTACCACGAGAATCGTCATCAGAACAAAAAGTATCCAGCCTGCTGCCACTTTGTGTTTACCACAGAACGACATGAGGTCAGAGTAGTCAAGGTTGTGGTTTTTGAAGAATGGGATAGTTGTTTGCAATGATTTGACGCTTTCCGCTTTGTGTTTGACAACCACTTCTTGATTCTGTTTGGCCACGGACACATTCTCTCTGACCACAGCATCTGGGCTTAGCCATAAAGTGAGGCCTACGATGAATCCAATACTAATTTGTCCGACTATTTTGTATTTCCCCTTTAAGCCATCCTTATTCTTCTTGAAAATCTTAATATAATCATCAAGAAAACCAAGGAAACCAAGCCAGACGGTAGTGACAATCATCAGTATAAGATACACATTGCGCATTCGCCCAAGCAATAGAACAGGCACAAGAATGGATACAATGATAATGATGCCCCCCATTGTAGGAACGCCCTTCTTCTCAACACCAAAGGGGTCGATACTTACATCACGGGCGGTTTCGGAAATGTTGCGAGCTTTCATCCAACGTATGAATTTCTCGCCAAACCATGCAGAGATAATCAGTGACAATATCAACGCCAAGAGTGCACGGAAGGAGATGTATGACCAAATATGTGCCCCTGGAATATTGAATTGCTCCAAGAATCTAAATAGATAGTATAGCATAGGCGATATTATGAGTTAAAAATGTCTCTGACTACTTCACGATCATCAAAATGATGCTTCACCCCTTTCACTTCCTGATAGTCTTCATGCCCTTTCCCTGCAATGAGGATGACATCACCCTTATGAGCCATCATGCAGGCAGTGCGAATGGCTTCTTTACGATCGACGATGCTCACAACCTTTTTCATCTGTTGTGGTGTGAGGCCGGACAGCATATCATTGATGATGTCTTGAGGCTCTTCAAACCGGGGATTATCACTGGTGATAATGACGCAGTCGCTTTGTTTTACAGCTTCCTGAGCCATCAATGGGCGCTTACCCTTGTCACGGTTGCCTCCAGCACCACAAACGGTCAGGATGCGACCATCCTTACCGTCAAGTACTTCATGGATGGCGTTGAGCACATTTTCCAATGCGTCAGGAGTGTGGGCATAATCTACCACGGCGGTAATTCCGTCTTTCGAATGGATAGGTTCCAGGCGGCCTGCCACACTTTTCAACGTGCTCAGCACAACAAGTACATCTTCTGGATTTTTCCCCAACATGACAGCTGCACCATAGACCGCCAGCAAATTACTTACATTGAACTTGCCGATAAACTGCACACCAACCTCTCGACCGTTGATTTCCAAATACATCCCCTCGAAATGGCATTCTATGATACGTGCTCGGAAGTCGGCCATCTGTCGCACGGAATAAGTCTTGATGTTAGCTTTGCAGTTTTGTACCATGATGTTGCCGTTCTTGTCGTCTACATTGGTAATGGCAAAAGCTTCTTTTGGTAAAGCATCGAAAAAGGCTTTTTTTGCATTGCGGTAGTTCTCGAATGTTTTGTGATAATCGAGATGATCGCGTGTCAGGTTGGTAAATATTCCCCCTGCGAAAGTCAGTCCTCCAATGCGCTTTTGAGCGATAGCGTGGCTCGAACACTCCATAAAGGCATATTCACATCCTGCCTCTACCATACGATGGAGTAAATAGTTGAGTTCAATAGGATCAGGAGTGGTATGGTCAGCAGCGATGGCCTCGTCCTCTATATAGTTACATACGGTAGAAAGCAATCCGCAACGATGCCCGAACTTGCGGAACATATTGTAGAGCAGTGTAGCAATAGTGGTCTTTCCGTTAGTACCCGTTACGCCAACCAACTTAAGCTTTTTTGAAGGATTCCCGTAGAAATTGGTGGCAACCTGTCCCACGACGTCCTCTGTGGATGCCACTTGTATGTAGCACACATCCGAGGCCTTTTCCACAGGCAACTCTTCACAGAGAATGGCGATCGCTCCCTGCGCAATGGCCTTGGTAATAAACTGATGTCCATCAGTCTGTGTGCCTTTAATGGCCACAAACAGATGTCCCTTCCCGATTTTCCGGGAGTCGATATTCACCCCTACAATGTCGATGTCCATGGATCCTACCATCTGCAGAACGTGGACGGATTTTAGTAGTTCATGTAGTTTCATATACCTATTATATTAATGAACGTATCATTTGACTCTATTCCAAAACCAGGGTACAGACTGTTCCCGTCACCAATCTCTGCCCTGCTAGGCAACTTTGCTGCCTAACATGGCCTCGACCAGAAAGTCTCACCTTTATTCCGCATGATTCCAACAAATAAACAGCATCCTTGGCTCCCATACCTACAACATTGGGAACAGTGTTTCGATTTATTTTTTCTCGTCGCAATGCTACTTGACCTACATGTTGGTCAGCTTGTCCCCAAATTGGGTTGCTGTCAGCATAGCTTCCATTCCATGTCGTCTTGATATTCAAATGCTGGAGAACATATCCAGCCGCTCCGATGTCCCCCCGCTTCACGTCTGGAACCACCACAGAATTCTCATCATGTGCTTTATTGATACCCAGTTTGATATTGCGCGCCATCACGCCTTCTGATATCTGATGAAAGACATCAGCACTCATACCTCCTGAGCCTCCATAACCCGAGCGTTTGATACAGACGATACAAGAATAAAGCGGATTGTCTGCAGGAAAATAACCTACAAAAGAAAGCCAATAGGCGATACCAGTCGTCTTATAACCACCGCCCTGTGCCACTTGTGCGGTTCCTGTCTTTCCAGCAACCTTAAATGACCTTGCCCGAGCTTTTTTTCCTGTACCATGGCTGACCACGCGCTCAAGCAGTGACTGTACTGTCTTGACGGTTTGCATCTTAGCCATGCGTTTCTCCATCACTTTGACAGGTGGATATTCCTCTATCACATTGCCATCTTTCATAATGCATTTTACGAAACGAGGGCGCATCATTATTCCGTCGTTGGCAATGGCATTATAGAAGGTTAAAGTGGATATCGGCGGCAACTGCGTCTCATAGCCAATTGACATCCACGGCAAAGCGGTCTTACTCCAGTTCGTCCATTGACCATGCTCATTCTTCTTGGGCATTCGGATATGTGGTCGTGCATATCCCTTGATTGGTAACTTGAGGTCAGCAGCGAGTCCTGTGTTATAGAGACCATTGACGAATTTCTCAGGGTGACTGCCATAGTTCTCGTCAATAATACGGCTGATACCGATGTTCGAACTGACTTCCATAGCTCGTCCCAAGGATATGTATCCATAGCCGCCCTTACGCCAGTTATGATCTCTCATCTGTGCGCCATGCATAGGCCATACACCTCCACCCGTTTCTATGTGTTTTGCGGTATCAGCAACACCATCATCAAGAGCCACCATGACAGATGCAGTCTTGAACACAGAACCTGGCTCCCGCAGGTCAGACACGGCAAAGTTCTTGGTCTCGCGGAAAACGTCGCCAGGACAGCGCTCCATATTGACAATGGCCTTCACGTCGCCAGTAGCCACTTCCATAAGAATGGCGACGCCAAGGTCGCAGTTGTCTTTTTTCAGTTCGGAAACGAGCGCGCGTTCCGCCAAATCCTGCATGTTCACATCAATGGTTGTGACGATGTCACATCCGTCAACAGGCAGTGTAATCGGAATGCTCAGTTGCGCATTGAGCACCTTGCGTCGCTTGTTGAGTCCTGGGGTTCCGCGCAGGATGGTGTCATAAGCCAGCTCCAGTCCGAGGCGAGCACTATCCTTTGCACCATACATTGATCCGATAGTACGCTCACACAGTGATCCAAAAGGACGACGACGGGCATTGAACTCCTCTTCGTGGAATCCACTGGCGTTTTTTGAAAGCGAGAAGAAGGGAAGTGCTTTCACCTCGGTGTAGGTGTTATAATCGATTCGCTTTGGCCAAATGCTCCAGTGGCGCGCCTTTTTCCTGTGTCCCTCTTCTAGATGGTGTTTGAAAGCAGTTGCGGACTGCTGTGGAAAAATCTTGCTGAGTCCTTCGCATACCGAGTCCACCTTTTCGTTCCAAAGCGAGTCTTGGTCCTCATTGTCAATGCCAAAGTCCATGTAAATTTTATATTCGGGAATGGAGCTTGCCATAAGTTGTCCATCGCAACTGAGAATATTGCCTCGTTTTGGCTTGACCATTATGCTGTCGCTTTTTAGCCTGTCGGCCACCTCTATCCAATATTGCTTCTTGGCCGTCATGGTATAGAACGCCTTTCCGAAGATTGTCAGGAAGACAATCACCAGAACAGCGGCAATCCAGAAATATCGCACCACAATGTTGCTATTATTGATCTTACTCATCGACACTTTAGTTTTCGGGCACGTTTACGATATAGGGAGGTTGATCTGCGATGTGAAGCAGTGAATCGTTATTTTGTCGTAGCGTTTCAAGCACGTGGCTCTCACGGCATTTTTCTGTGAGCGTGCTTGAGGCAGCCAACGCTTTGTTCTTTGCGTCCTTAAGTTGGATTTCCAGTTTTCGGATAGACACCATGTCCTGTTGGCACTGATAGCGGAAACCGATATAGACGAGGGTAAAAGCCACCACAAGTAGGATGATACCTACTTGCGACCGCATGAAGCCAGCAGTCAGGAAATCACCGCCTAACACGCTTTTCAAGGTAAGTTGCTGGCCAGGGTGAGTGTCACTGTCCTGCGCCGTTTCCTGTATCTTCTTCAGCGTTTCCTGCAGTTGCTGCTCATTGTCCACCTCCTCCTGTTGCTTGCCATCGAATGTACTTTCGGTGGTTTGAGCTTTTTCGTCAAGGATGCGTCTTGTCTCTTCCATATTCCAGTGGTACTTATGTCGTCTTTTCTGCAATTCTCAGTTTCGCACTCCTGCTTCGGGGATTGTTGCGGAGTTCCTCGTCACATGGCGTAATAACCTTGCTGTTTATCTGACTAAACGGACAGGAGATGCGCCCGTAAAAATCCTGTTCCACACGTCCCCCTACGTTGCCCGTCTTCATGAGGTTTTTTACCATGCGATCTTCTAGCGAGTGATAGGTTATGATGCTCAGTCGACCACCTTTTCGAAGCATTCTTTCTGCATCAGAAAGCAAATCGCACAACGCATCCATTTCGTGGTTCACCTCAATGCGCAACGCTTGATAGATTCTTGCCAAATCCTTTTTCCCGCGTTCCGAGCGCATCAATGGCTCAATGACAGTAGCCAAATCATTTGTGGTAACAATCGGACGGATGCTGCGACATTTGACAATGGTTGCAGCAATGCGCCTTGCGTTCTTCATCTCACCATAGAGATAGAAGATGTCTGCCAGTTTATTTTCTTCATAGTTGTTGAGTACGTCAGCGGCCGTTGCTCCAGCTCTATTGTTCATCCGCATGTCCAGAGGTGCATCAAAACGGAAAGAGAATCCTCGCGTTTCATCGTCGAAATGATGGCTTGACACACCAAGGTCTGCCAACAATCCGTCAATGTGATCTATGCGATAGTACCGCATCCAGTTACTGAGATACCGGAAATTGCTTCTCACAAAGGTAAACCGGCTGTCGTTTATGGCATTGCGTTCAGCATCGGCGTCCTGGTCAAAACTGAAAAGATGACCTTTTGATGTCAAACGACGCAGTATCTCACGCGAATGCCCACCACCGCCAAAAGTAGCGTCCACATAGATTCCGTCGGGCTTGATGTCAAGTCCTGCGACGCTCTCTTCGAGGAGAACCGGCACGTGGTAAGTCTCTGCTGTCTTTGTCATATCAGACTATTGTTGTCGTTTTCCGCCATCAGTTCCCCAAGGCTGTTTCCGAAATCCTCTGCACTCATTCTCTGTTGCTCTGCTTCGCTGACGCTCCAAATTTCGATGGTGTCGTCCATGCCAATGAAACGAATTTCCTGCTCAATGTTGGCCATTTGTTGGAGACGTTTGGGAATAAGGAAACGGCCGTTCCCGTCGAGACAGATGAGTTCGACATCGCTCACAAACTGGCGGAACACCTGTTGCTGAGCCTTGTTCCAACGGCTGAGCCGCTGTCGCAGCATATCCATCTGCTTGTTCCATATCGTTTCGGGATAAAGCACCAAACAAGTCTGAAAGACGTCTTTTCTGAGCACAAGACGCTCCTCACCGCCATCCTGCAACACCTTCCGAAAGGCCGCGGGCAGAAAGGCTCGTCCTTTGACATCTGTCTTTGCTTCTATGTTACCTATGAAACGCATGCGTACTTATATATAATGCCATTCTCGTTCTCGGCTGCAAAATTAAACAAAATCCCCCACATTCCCCCACTTTTCCCCATTTTTTTTGCTATTATTTTTCTACCCCGAAGTAATTGCGTATATAAGTCTTTGTATTTCAACTTGTTTTTAATGTTTTTCGCACAGCTACTTCAGTGGAGAGTTCTTTCATCCTCCCATTCCTATTTTCCATCTTGACGAGGCTTCCGTGCACACGAAACGCGCCTTGAAACATTGGCATTGTGTGACAGATTTGGGGTATTCTGCAAAAGGTTGAAAGTTTTTTGAGAAAAAATGTGTTGTTTCTCAAACAATTTTCTTAATTTTGCAACTGATTAGTATGCTTCTTTGAGAGAAATGGATCAGATTACACAAAAAACGATCGACATTGACAAGATACTTAAGAATAAGTTGGGTGATAAAGTCAAATGGTTGCCTCGCCCTTTGATTTCGTGGCTGAAACACATCGTCCATCAAGACCGCGTGAACGCCTTCCTTTGGGAAAGTCGCCACAAGACTGGCACCGAATGGCTGGAAGCGTGCGTTGACTATTTGGAGATGACCATTGACATCGTAGGGAAGGAGAATCTTCCCGCTCCCGATGATGGACGGCTGTACACTTTCGTCTCCAACCATCCGTTAGGAGGTGAGGATGGCGTGGCTCTTGGTGCCATTATCGGACGCTATTATGACAGCCGCTTTCGTTACCTCGTCAACGACTTACTGATGAACCTTCCAGGGTTGGCTCCCCTTTGCATCCCCATCAACAAGACGGGCAAGCAGGGACGCAACTTTCCAGCTATGGTGAAGGCTGGCTTTGAAAGCGACAAGCACATGCTGATGTTCCCAGCAGGAATATGCTCACGCAGGCACAACGGTGAAATCCGCGACGTGCCATGGAGCAAAACATTCATCGTCAAGAGTGTGGAGTATCAGCGCGACATTGTTCCCATTCATTTCAGTGGACAGAATTCCGACTTTTTCTATCGCCTTGCCAATTTCAGCGACAAGCATCTCAAGTTCAACCTTGCCATGCTCTTCCTCGTCGATGAAATGTATAAAAACGTCGGGAAGCACTTTGAAATAAGAATCGGGAAGCCCATTCCCTGGCAGACTTTCAACCATACAAAAACGCCGAAGGAATGGGCACAATACGTGCAGGACGTGGTCTACACGCTCTAATCCTAATCACGAAACAACGGAAACTCAAAGCAAACAGAAAGATAACAAATGGAACAGCCTATCATCCAGCCTATTGACAAGGAAGTAATCAAGAGTGAGCTAACACCCGACAAGCGGTTGCGTCTTACTAACAAGAGCAACAATGAGATCTACGTCGTCACGGCTCACAATGCACCCCATGTGATGCTCGAAATAGGGAGATTGCGCGAGATAGCCTTCCGTGAAGCTGGTGGCGGAACAGGCAAAGAGGCAGACATCGATGAATTCGACACGTGTGAGCGCTGTTACAAACAACTCATCGTATGGAATCCTGAAGCTGAAGAAATCATCGGTGGATACCGTTATCTGTTGGGCACGGATTGGGAATATGACAAAAACGGACAACCCATACTTGCCACCAGTCACATGTTCCATTTCTCAGAGAAGTTTATCAAGGAGTATGCTCCACAGACCGTGGAACTCGGTCGCTCGTTTGTGTCCTTACCTTACCAGTCATCGCGGATGGGTGCAAAGAGCCTTTTTGCACTCGACAATCTGTGGGATGGACTCGGCGCGCTGACGGTTATCCGTCCCAACGTACGCTACTATTTTGGAAAGATGACCATGTATCCATCGTATATCCGCAAGGGGCGCGACATGATACTCTATTTCCTCAAGAAACATTTTGACGACAAGGAACGGCTCATCATTCCGATGAAACCGCTACAATTGGAGAGCGACGAACACGAGTTTGAAGTCCTCTTCTCGGGCGAGAGTTTCAAGGAAGACTACCGGATTCTCAACCGTGAAATCCGAAAGTTAGGCTACAATATTCCGCCGTTGGTCAATGCTTACATGGGATTGTCTCCCACGATGAAACTCTTCGGTACGGCCATCAACTACGGCTTCGGCGATGTGGAGGAAACAGGCATCCTTATCGCCGTCGACGAAATTCTTGAGGAGAAGCGGAAGCGCCATATCGACTCCTTCGTAAAGGCTCACCCCGAAGCACTGAGGATTACCAGCGGTGCGAATCAAGTCATCTATAAGGAGAAGACTTGTCAAGAATAGCCTTCGTCGTGTTCTTTCGTCCTTTACACTATCGGCAGTGAAATGCCGCTGATTTTCTGGTAAACATCGAGTGCATACACATCGGTCATTCCTGAAATGTAGTCTATGACGGCCATGATGCGCGTCTCTAAGTTGTCGGCTTGAATGTCATATTGGCTTGACACCCTCCTGATGAGCTGTTGCGAATAGTAGCGTTCGGGATGTATCACGGCATCCGTCATTTGTTTGAGTAGCGTCCCCATAATCTTGTAACCCGACAATTCTACGTCCAGCACAGGACGACTGTGGTAGATGCAACGTTCCGACAGTTCGGCACAATGCAGATAGGCTTCCCGTTGTACGGGATGGATGTGGTCTATCAGACTCCCCACAAAGGTGCCGTTGAGAATGTTTTCTTCGTTTTCAATGAAGACATTGACACACTCGTTTTCCAATTTCCCAATAACACAGGCACGCAGATACACGATTTTCTCGTTGGGATCTTGCAGTTCTTCGTTGCAGATGCGCTGGCGAATTTTAGTCTGAGCACTCTCGTCAAAAAAGTCAAGAAGCAGACGTTCTGTTTCTTCGTACGAGATGATTTTTAGTTTATGGGCATCCTCGATGTCCATGATTTCGTAGCAGATGTCATCAGCAGCCTCCACCAAATACACCAACGGATGGCGAGCATAATGCAAGGGTTCACCGACGCGCGACAACTGTTTTATGCCCATTTCATCGGCAATCCTCTTGTAGTATTCCTGTTCCGACTGGAAGAAACCAAACTTGCCTTTCTTGCCAGCCGCCGATGAGGCATAGGGGTATTTCACGATGCTGGCCAGCGTACTGTAAGTCATGACAAAACCGCCCGCACGTCGTCCTTTAAACTGGTGAGTCAACAAACGAAACGCGTTGGCGTTTCCCTCGAAATGGGTGATGTCATCCCAGAAAGCAGCGCTGACCTGAGGCTTCAACTGTAGTCCCTCGCCTTCGGTGAAGAATGTCTGTATCGCCTTTTCACCACTGTGGCCGAACGGCGGATTTCCCAAATCATGAGCCAGACAAGCCGTTGACACAATCTGTCCAATCTGTTCGAACAACGTGCCCTTCAGTTCGGGATGCCGCTCACTAATGAGCCGCTGCGCCACATCGTTACCCAATGACATTCCGACACTGGCCACTTCCAACGAATGCGTCAACCGGTTATGTACGAAGATGCTACCAGGCAATGGGAATACCTGCGTCTTATTCTGCAACCGGCGGAAGGGTGCCGAGAAAATCAATCGGTCGTAGTCACGCTTGAATTCCGTGCGGTCATCGTGCCGCTCGGTGTGGCGGTGTTCCTGCCCGAGCCGTTTGTTCGATATGAGTTTTGTCCATTCCATGTCGGCAAAGTTACTAAAAAGTATGAACCCGACAAAGTTTTCCGCAAAAAACGATGGCTGTTTAACTGGAAAAATGTAATTTTGCACATCATTTGTAGAAGAAAACTACCCATGCTGGAAATTAAAGTCATCAACCGAGGCCATCAGCCTCTCCCCACCTATGCCACTCCGCAGAGTGCTGGAATGGATCTCCGTGCCAACCTCGAATCCCCCGTCGTGCTCCGTCCCATGGAGCGTCGGCTCATCCCTACAGGGCTGCACATCGCATTGCCTGAGGGCTATGAAGCACAGGTGCGTCCACGCAGTGGTCTGGCACTGAAACACGGCTTGACCGTGCTCAATGCTCCAGGCACCGTCGATGCCGACTATCGTGGCGAGATCGGTGTCGTGCTTATCAATCTGTCGCAGGAATCGTTTACTATCAATGATGGAGAACGCATCGCACAGCTGGTGGTGGCACGCCACGAACAAGTGGACTTTACACTGGTAGAAACCCTCGATGCCACCGAGCGCGGCGAAGGCGGCTACGGCCACACGGGCATTCATTAAAAACGGAACGTGGCATGGTCAGTATGAAGGACAACGGAGGATGTTGGAGACGGCACTGTGCGGCAGTTCTGCTGGCTGTGGCTGGGATATGGATTGGTGCGGTTGCTCAAACAGGCAAAGACACTGCCCAGAAATATAATGCCTTTTTCCTCGATGCCATCAACGAGCGCGTCAAGGGCAACAACGATGCCGCCTTCGATCTCCTGCGCCATTGTGTCGCCATCGACTCCACAAAGTCGGAAGCTTGGTATTTCCTTGCGCAGTATTACAGTACGCTGAAGCAGGACGACGAGGCGCAACGCTGCGTAGAGCGAGCCGCCTCCCTTGACCCCAATATCTCCACTTATCAAGAAATTCTGGCCGACCTCTATCTCGGCAAGCAGGATTATCCCAAGGCCATTGAAGTACTCAATCGCATTTATGAAGCCAACCACGATCGCGAAGACGTGCTCCGCATGTTAGTGTCTATCTATGAAGACCAAAAAGACTATCGTGCCGCCATCCGCACCGTTGACCGCTTAGAGACCATGGAAGGTCGGAGTGTACAGTATGCAGCCAAGAAGAGCGGCTATTACGCGGAACTCGGAGATCAAAAAGCGTCCATTCTTGAGATGCAGAAGTTCTCGGAGCAGTATCCCAATGACTTGAACTATCGCGGTCTCTATGCGCAGACTTTGATTGCCAACGGGCAGAAGGCCAAAGGAATGGACATCTTGCAGGATATTCTCCGTCAAGATGCGGACAACCGCCTCGCACTCCTTTGCCTGCTGCAACACGAGCAGAAAGAGGAACATCCAGACTCAGTTGACGCGTTGCTCCAGCGCGTGTTGCTCTGCAAGAACGTCACGACCCAAGACAAGGTGGCGCTCATGCGCCTACAAATAGCGGAGAGCGAGCAGAATGTAGGAGACTCCACCCAGATTCTTTCCCTGTTCGGCAAGATGCTGGAACAGAAACCGCTCGATACCGATGTGGCCATGCTCGGAGTCGCCTATATGACGCTCAAGAAAATGCCCAACGACACCATCACCCGGGTGCTCAACCGCATCATCACGGAAACACCAGACAATGCAGCGGCAAGACTGCAGCTCGTCGACTATGCTTGGCGCGAAAAGAACCTGGATTGCATCATCAGCCTCTGCCAAGGAGCACGCCTGTATAATCCCGATGAAATGGCCTTCTATTACTACCAAGGCGTGGCCTACTATCAGAAGGATTTGCTTGACGAGGCTCTCGACGCATTCCAAAATGGCATTGGCGTAATCACCTCGGAGAGCAACCCCGACATTGTCAGCGACTTCTATGCCGTGATGGGAGACATCTACCATCAAAAGGGCTTCGAGCGTGAAGCCTTTGCCGCCTACGACTCCTGTCTGCAATGGAAAGCGGACAACGTGTCCTGCCTCAACAACTATGCCTACTACCTTTCCGAAGCTGGACAACAGCTGGAGAAAGCCGAACAGATGTCGCTCCGAGCTGTCAAGGCAGAACCGAAGAATGCGACCTTCCTCGACACCTACGCCTGGATTCTGTTCCAGCAAAAACGATATGCGGAAGCGAAGATCTATATCGACCAGACCCTGCAGTGCGACTCGGACACATCGGCCGTCCTGCTGGAACACGCTGGCGACATCTACTACTATGTGGGCGATAAGACCCAAGCATTGGTCTATTGGCAGCAAGCCTTAGAGCGTGCACAAGAGACCGTCGCATCGTCCAAAGACAACCGCGTCAAGATTCTGGCACGCAAGGTGAAACGTAAGAAATACATCAAAGAATGAAAGCATCCTACCTCATACGACTCGCAGGACTGGCAGTGGCCTTTGCCCTTGCCGCCTGTGGAACACAGAAAAAAGCCGTCAGCGACGACACTTCGAAGACCTCGGCAGCCCAGTTACAGAAGAAGGAATTTCTGCAGCAGGTCGTCGACCATGCCCAGCAGTCAAAGTTCCTCACGTCAAAAGTGAAATTTTCCTTTGAAGCCGGGAGTCAGAAAATCACGCTCTCTGGCAATCTCAAGATGAAGCGTGACGACGTGATCCGTCTGCAGCTCACGGCCTTCGGCGGACTGGTGGAGGCTGGTCGGCTGGAGTTCACCGAGGACTATGTCCTCCTCATGGATCGCATCAACAAACAATACATCAAGGTCGACTACAACCAGTTAGACTTTATGCGCCACAACGGCCTCAACTTCCGCGTGCTTCAAGCACTGTTTTGGAACGAGTTGTTCCAGCCAGGCATGACGACCTTGACGGACGGCATGTTGGCCGATTTCACAACCGACTTCAGCGGCACGGATGCCGTTATCGCGATTTCGAAAAACCGCTTGAACTACCAGTGGCGCGCAGACAAGACCAACGCACAAATCAATAGTGCCCGTATGGAATACGGTAGTCCTGGTGATTATCGATTGGACTGGGACTACGGCAATTTCAAACCGACAACGGGCAGCACCTTCCCCTACTCCCACAACGTCACCCTGTACACACCAGACAAGACCATCAAGTTAGGGCTGACCCTCAACGAACTGTCCTATGACGGAAACTGGGAGACTCGCACCTCGGTGTCCTCCAAATACCGCGAAGTGACTGTCGACCAGCTACTCCGCCGTCTAACCGCTCAATAACAGCGCATGAAGCGAATCATCATACTCACCCTCTTCGCCTGCTCCCTGACCGTGCTCCCTGCACAGCAGCGGAAGACCACAAAGGCCAAGGCGAAAACCACGACAACGGCGGCCCAACGCAAAAAGAACGTGTCGAGCAAGCGTACGTCAACGCCACAGAAGAAGCGCACCGCGACGCGCCAACCAGAGTCGGTGCAGAGCCTGCAGAACCAGCGCAAGAATATCCAGCGGCAAATCAAGCAGCAGGAGGCACGGTTGCGCACCAATGAGCGCAACGTGAAGAAACGCCTGCAAGACCTCATGGCCATCAACACCGAGATTGACTCCAAGCGCCGCACCATCGACACCATACGCCACGATATTTCTGGCATCGACCGGGAAATCCAGGCCATGAACCGCGAACTGGACACCTTGCAGCACGATCTGGATGAATACAAGCGTCGCTACGTTAAGTCCATGCGCTATATGCACCGCAACCGCTCCATCCAGAGCCAGATGATGTTCGTGTTTAGTGCCAGCAGTTTCTCGCAGATGTGGCGGCGCCTACGTTTCATGCGCGAGTACGCCTCATACCAGCGGTCGCAGGGCGAGGATGTGAAAGTGAAACAGGCCGAGGTGGCTGCCAAGCGCAGTGAACTGGCTGGAGCACGAGATGCCAAGCACCAGTTGTTGGCACGCGGTGAACGGGAGCAACGCTCGCTGGAAGGCAAGCAAACCGAGCAGCAACAGGTGGTCACGTCGTTGCAGAAGGAACAGAAGACCATTCAGCGCGTGATAGCGCAACAGCGCAAGAAGGATGCAGCACTCAACGAGCGCATCGACCAGTTGATCGCGCAGGAAGTGGCGCGGCAGCGGGCGCGTGCGGCCGCAGAAGCCAAGCGCAAGGCAGCGGCAGAGGCTGCCCGCAGGCGCGAGGAAGAGAATCGTAAGCAGCGTGAAGCCGAAGCCGCCAAACCATCCCGTCGGGAGACCGCAAAAAACGAGGTTAAGTCCACGGCCAAACCCGAAACAAAAGCTGAAGCCAAGTCCAGTAAGAAGTCGGAGGCAGCACCCTTTGTCATGGACAGCGACGATCGCCGCATCAGCGGTAATTTCGAGAGCAACCGTGGCCGCCTCCCCATGCCCATCACGGGTAGCTACCGCATCGTGAGCCATTTCGGACAATATAATGTAGAGGGACTGAACAACGTGCGACTGGACAACAAGGGCATCAACATTCAGGGACAGCCAGGGGCGCAGGCGCGCAGCATCTTCGACGGTGAGGTCAGCGGCGTGTACCGCTTTGGCGGAACCATCATCGTCATGGTGCGCCACGGCAGTTATATTTCCGTTTACTACAACCTGTCGTCCGTCAGCGTGCACCAAGGACAGAAAGTCACCACACGACAGACCCTCGGACGCGTCGGACAGGACAATATCCTACAGTTCCAGTTGCGCAAGGAGACCGCAAAACTCAACCCCGAGGCGTGGCTTCGATGAGAGGCTGGGCTGTCCATGAAGTATTAGGGTTGCAGAAGACTGAGGTAAGTCTCGATGGAACGGCGAATCTCTGCAATTTCGATGTATTCGTCGGCACTGTGACTCCGACAAGATTCGCCTGGGCCGAGCTTGAAAGAAGGAAACGGCATCAGCGCCTGATCGCTGAGCGTCGGTGAACCGAACGGTTTCATCCCCATGGCCACACAGCGGCTGACGAGCGGATGATCCTCGGGAATGGACGACGACGAGAGGCGGAAAGAACGTGCCTTTAGCTCACTCTTCATCTGCGACTGAAGGTACTGGAAGAGTTCCTCGTTGCGATAGTGTTCGTTGGTGCGCACGTCAATGGTGAAGCGGCACTCGTCAGGAACCACGTTGTGCTGTGTGCCAGCGTTGATAATCGTCACGGTGGCTTTGGTAGAGCCGAGCAGACGGCTGACCTTTTCAAATGAATGGTGGCGCAACCACTGGATGTCGTCCAGCGCCTTGTAGATGGCATTCTCACCTTCGTTGCGCGCCGCGTGTCCACTCTTTCCGTGCGCCACCGCATCAATCACCATCAACCCTTTCTCGGCAATGGCAGGTTGCATCCCCGTCGGTTCGCCCACGATGGCCACGTCGATGCGCGGCAGTTGTGGGGCGATCAGTGAGAAGCCGTTTGCGCCGCTCACCTCTTCTTCCGCACTGGCCACATAGATGAGGTTGTAGGGCAGCTCTTCATTGCAGAGCGAACGAAACACCACGAGTAGGCTGACCAGTCCGCCACCGCAGTCGTTGGAGCCTAACCCGTAGAGTCGCCCGTCAACCATGTCCGGTGCGAAGGGGTCGCGCGTCCACGTGCTCACGGGCTTCACCGTGTCGATGTGGGCATTGAGCAGCAGGGTTGGCTTGCCGTCAGTGTGTTTCCCCATGAGCATCAGGTTATTCCCCACGCGCTTCGGGTTCAAGCCCCACTGCCTCATCTGCGACGCCATCAAATCAGCCGCGGCCTTCTCGTCGCGGCTGATTGATGGCGTACTAATCAGTTGCCGCAGCAGGGCCACGGCCTCTTCAGTCATCTGCTGTATGGCGGATGCCGTCATGTGGATCTTCAGTCTTCAATCAAGTTTTCACCCGTCATGTCGGCAGGCTTCTCCAGTCCCATGATGTGCAGGATGGAGGGAGCCACGTCGGCCAGTCGTCCGTTCTTCACGGTGGCACTATTGTTGTCCGTCACGTAGATGAACGGTACGGGGTTGAGCGAGTGAGCCGTGTTAGGCGTACCGTCGGGGTTGATGGCATTGTCAGCGTTGCCGTGGTCGGCAATGATGATGGCCTCGTAGTCGTTGGCCTTGACGGCCTCTATCACGTCCTTCACGCAGTGGTCAACAGCCCATACGGCCTTGGCGATGGCGTTGTAGACACCCGTGTGTCCCACCATGTCACCATTGGCGAAGTTCACCACGATGAAATCGTACTTTTTCTCGTTGATGGCAGCCACGAGTTTGTCCTTCACCTCGTAGGCACTCATCTCTGGCTTGAGGTCATAGGTGGCCACCTTGGGCGAGGGCACGAGGATGCGGTCCTCTCCTTCGAAAGGCTGTTCCCGTCCGCCGTTGAAGAAGAACGTCACGTGGGCGTATTTCTCCGTCTCTGCCGTGTGCAGTTGCTTCTTGCCTTGACGGGAGAGATACTCGCCGAGCGTGTCTTGCACGTTCTCCTTGGGGAACAGGATGTGTACCCCTTGGAACGAAGCGTCGTACGGGGTCATGCAGTAGTACTGCAGACCTTTGACCGTCTTCATGCCCTGTTCCGGCATGTCCTGCTGGGTGAGCACGACGGTCAGTTCCTTGGCGCGGTCGTTGCGGAAATTGATGAAGATGACCACATCGCCCTCCTCTATCACACCATTGACGCTGCTGTTGTGGATGGGCTTGATGAACTCGTCGGTCACGCCCTCGTCGTACGACTCCTGCATGGCAGCCACCATGTCAGTGGCCTGCTTACCTTCGCCCTTCACAATCAAGTCGTAGGCTTCCTTGACGCGTTCCCAACGCTTGTCGCGATCCATGGCGTAGAAGCGTCCCACGATGTCGGCAATGGCTGCATCGTTGTCGGCACACACCTTAGAGAGCTGTTCGATGAACCCCTTGCCACTCTTCGGGTCGGTGTCGCGACCGTCCATGAAGCAGTGCACGAAGGTTTGGTTCTTCAGTCCGTACGTCTTGCCCACCTCAATGAGCTTGAACAGGTGGTCGAGACTGGAGTGCACACCACCGTTCGAGGTCAGTCCCATCAAGTGAAGCTTCTTGCCGTTCTCCTTGGCGTAGGTGTAGGCGGCCTTCACCTGTGCGTTGTCCACGATGGAGCCGTCTTTGCAGGCGCGGTTAATCTTCACGAGGTCTTGGTAGACCACGCGTCCGGCACCGATATTAAGGTGTCCCACCTCCGAGTTACCCATCTGTCCGTCGGGCAGTCCCACGTCTTCGCCAGAAGCGGCCAGTTGCGAGTGAGCCGAAACGGCCGTCAGATAGTCCAAATACGGGGTCGGCGTGTTGTAAATCACGTCACCTTTCCCATGTTTTCCGATTCCCCATCCGTCGAGAATCATCAGTAATGCTTTCTTTGCCATAATATTGTTTTTTACATATTCCTTTCTGCCTGCAAAGGTACGATTAAGCGAAGAGAATACAAAATAAATGCTAATTTATTTTTATTCTTGAGCGTGAGTACCTTCGGCCGAAGGCCAAAGGTAGTGCAAACCGAGAGAAATACAAAGAAAAACTGCGTTTTTCTTTTATTTCAGAGGTGCAGCCTACCTTCGGCCCTCGCCAGACCCGAGTCACCGCTCGGCAACGTACTGTCGTTCGTGTCCGTGGCCAACGAGTTGTCGACGGAGGTGCCAGTGGCTGCGGCCTTTTGGTTCAGCACCTCGTGCTTGTAGCGTGTAATCTCCGTATTCACATAGTCGATGAAGGCCTCGTAGACCGCGTTCCCGTTGACGAGGGCGAGCGCATTCACCATGTCGACCAGGTCGTGGTAGGCCGCGTCGGTGTTGGCGCGTGCCGTCCTCAATGCCCCAGTAGTGATGCCCATTTTCTTATTGTTGCGCTGTCGGATGAGTGAGCGGACGCGCTCGTTGGCCAGCTTCATGTGGGTGACGAAGACGGTGAGTCCGAGCGCGACCACATGGTCGGCATACTTCCCTTCCAGGTCGGCGATGAGGTTGGCCAACAGCCCCGTCTTCTTGTCAATCTGTGCCTTGACATAGATGTCATAGTCCTTGATGTGCTGGTTCAGCACCTTCGCTGCCGTCGCCAAGTTGTTGTCCGTCATGTACCGACATCCTATCACCGCCTTCTTGTAGCCGACGTAGAGGGCACAGCGCTCATCGTCGGCCTGTGCGATGTCGTCAGTGATGAGGCTCTTAGCTGAAATCTTCAGTGCCTCGTCTTCGGCAGCGACAGCCACGGAGAACGCAGCGACGCGTTCAAGAATCAGTGCATCCATATCCTTTTTCTGAAGGGATTGTACACTTGCAAATATGGTGCTTACGTACTCAAAGTGTGCGCCATTGTTCATGCGCGGCAGGCTAATAGAATGAATCATTTTCTTTTCCATGGTCCTAAATACTTAACTATTAATAGTGAAGATTAAATCTCTGCACAACAAGATTCCCTTTGTTTTGCGCGGCTAAGTTACGAAGATAAATGAATATGACAAAACCTTTTTCGACTTTTTTACGTTGATTGAGGAAAAAAACGAAAAGACAACGTGAAAATTCGCAAAGATTCCGTCAAACAGGCTCTTCCATTTCTGGAAATAGGCGTTGACGCACGTCGAAGGGGCCATTCGCATTGGAATGAAGGCATTGACGCGCGTCAAAGGGTTCATTCGCATCGGAATGGAGGTCTTGACGCGCGTCAAAG
>CAVAIX010000013.1:0-20789 GCA_963588695.1 Bacteroidaceae bacterium
GGCTATGCCTTTGTACCGTTGTTGGCCGTCGCCCTCCTCTTGCTGTTCTCCAGTCAAGCCTTTGCACAGTGCGTCCGAGCCGTGCCCCTGTTTTCCGTCTTCACGGTGGCTACACTCGCCGTCGGACTCTTCATGATGATGGCGCGCCCCACGGAGGTTGCGCCACTGACGCGCTGGGTGCAGTTTTATTTCCTAACGGTCATGCTGATGGGCGTGAAAGACAAGCACCGACTGCTGACCGTTGTCGGCTATGTCGTCTATGCCATCTTCGCTGCCGACCTGTTAGCCAACATCCTACAGGTGGCTGGTGTCCGGTTGCCGTGGGTCTATCTGGCCGTCCGTCCTGGTGAATTCATTCCGCGCTTTCAAGGCATCAAGGGCAGCTCACTCTATTCCGGCAGCATCTCGTTTTTAGCACTGTGCTTCCTTGCTGGCGAGCGAGGACTCGGCAGGCGCTGGCGCTGGATGATGGCTGCACTGATGATTGTCAACCTGTTGTTGGCAGGCTCGCTACGCTATTTCATCGCACTGGCACTCGTGGCCACACTCGCCATCTTCCGACTGTACCGCCATCGCACACGGTTGCTGGCCGTGGTCTGCGGTGCGATAGGTATAGTGGTGTTGCTGACCCGATGGACCATGGGCTACAGCGAGAGCAACTATTTCCGCTATAAGCTGTGGGGATACACCCTCGACCGCATCAGCGACCACCCGTTATTCGGCAGCGGTTTCCTATTCCAACAGGTATCGGAACACACGCGGTTCAGCGTCCGTACCCTGGCCTCCGCTGATGTCACCGAGTCTACCGTGTTGCTCTTCGGCCTCTGCTTCGGCATTCCGCTGATGCTGCTGTTCGTGGCCTCCCTGTTCCACACCCTCTCCCGTTTTGATCGTTATCCGCATTATGCGCCCGAGTTGGGATTGTTCCTCGGCTTGGCACTCGACCTCTTCTGGGGCGGAAGCATCGACAACGTGCTCTCGCTCTCCGTACTACTGCTCAGCATGTATCTCATAGCCCTCCACCGACCACCGCAAACCTGTCCCCGACCATGACACCCGATTTCTCCGTCGTCATACCCACCTGCAACAACCTGTCGCTGGCGCAGCGCGCCATCGAGAGCGTGCGCTGCCAACAGCAGGTCTGCACGGAGGTGGTGGTCTGCGACGACTCCACTGACAACCGCATGGAGCAGTATGTCCAATCGTTGGCCGACGGACGCATACGCTATGTCCACAACCGTCCGCCACTCGGTGCGGTGAGCAACTGGAATGCTGGGCTTCGTCGGGCGACAGGTCGCTATTGTATCGTGCTGCACCACGACGAGGCACTGACTGGTAAAGACTATCTGGCTCGCCTGCTACGAACCATGCAGCAGACAACAGCCGAGGTGGCCGTGGCGGAAGTGCGCGTTATCTGTGGCGGACGACAGCGGCGACGGTGGTTCCCTCACGCCTTGAAGTGGTGGATGCTGCGCCACGCTGCCACACTGTTCGGCCTCAACGCCATCGGTCCGTGCGGTTGTGTGGCGTTCCGCAACGACAGGCGACAGGCGTTCTGCGAACAGCTGCACTGGCTGGTCGACGTGGAATGGTATTACCGGATGTTGCAGACGCGGCGCGTAGCCTATTGTCCCGCCCTCATCGTCGAGTCCCTACACGGCCACGAAGGACAGATCAGCAGCACCATCGATGTGGTGAAAGCATGGCACAACGATGCCAATATCATCAAGGCACGGTATCACAACCGCCCCCTGCTGCGTGCGATGCTGACCATGGGTGGATGGCTCGTCACTGCGAAGCGGAAAGGTTTTCCTATTAAATTAAAACAGCGATGAAGAAACAGGTCAAGATCGTAAAAATACTCGGTGGACTGGGCAATCAGATGTTCCAGTATGCCCTCTATACAGCACTGCAACGGCACCATCCCGATGCCGTGGTGAAGGCCGACCTGCACACGTTTCACGGCTATCGTCGCCCTTTCCAACTCGAAGAAGTCTTCGGCATCCAGGTGGAGCGCGCCTCGTACGGGGAGGTGGCGCGTGTGGCCTATCCCTACCCCGACTTTCAGTCGTGGCGCATCGGCAGCCGACTGTTACCCCGGCGGCACACCATGTGTGTAGAACCGCACAACCTGGCCTTCGTCTCCGATGCCGTCACTCGGCAGGGCAATACCTACTATGACGGCTACTGGCAGAACGAGGCGTATTTCCGTGACTGCCGCGCCACGCTGTTGGAGCGATTCCAGTTCCCTGCCTTCAACCACTCGGCCAGCGTGGCACTGGCCAAGCGGTTGAGGGGCGAAGAGGCTGTGGCCATCCACGTGCGGCGCACCGACTACATCGGCAACCCGATGTTCCACGACCTCGGCTCCTCCAGCTATTATGCCGAGGCTCTACGCTACGTTCGGCAACACACCAGGGCAAGGCTATTCTGCATCTTCTCCGACGACGAGATGTGGTGCAGGGAGCATCTGCATCCGCTGCTGAACGATGCTGAAGTGCTGTTCGTAGACTGGAACGCTGGCATGCAGGCTGTGGACGACATGCACCTGATGACCCTCTGCCGACATCATATCACGGCCAACTCGTCGTTCTCCTGGTGGGGCGCATGGCTGGCCGAACAGGAAGATGCCGTCAACATGGGTCCCCAGCGATGGTGGCGACAGCCAATAACGGCTTCGCCCGTACCTGCCCATTGGCTTACTATATAATATATATAAGGTGTGAGAAAAGAAGGATTGATGCAACAAATACCCTGTAGCGTACTGCTCTCCGTCTATAACCAGGAGAAGCCCGAATACCTGCGCCAGTGTTTGGACAGCGTGTTCGGACAACACGGTCGCGCCAGTGAGGTGATACTCGTAGGTGACGGGCCATTGACAGCAGCTTTGTACGAGGTCATCAACTGTTATCTGGATCGTTATCCCGAGATGCAGTTCATTCCACTGTCCGAGAACCGTGGCCTGGGACAGGCATTGAACGAGGGACTGCGCCACTGCCACTATGACCTCGTGGCTCGCATGGACACCGATGATATCTGCTGGCCCGACCGTTTAGCGGTGCAATACCGCTATCTGTCCACCCACCCCGACTGCGATGTGCTGGGTGGCTGGACAGACGAGTTCCGTGACACTCCCACACAGACCGTATCCATGCGGTGCGTGCCCGAACACCATGAAGACATCGTACGCTTCGGCAGGCGACGCAGTCCGATGAACCACCCTACCGTCATGTTCCGCCGACAGGCCGTGGAAGCGGTGGGTGGCTATCGCGACACCTATCTGTTTGAAGACTACGACCTGTGGGTGCGCTTGATACAGGCTGGCTACCGCTTCCACAACCTGCAACGCCCACTGATACACTTCCGCCTGTCAGACGGCTTCTTCTCCCGTCGCAGCAGTTGGCACTATCATCGTTCGGAAATTGCCATAGAACGCACATTCCACCAAACAGGATACATCAGCAGTCTACAGCTGATCCAGAACCTGCTCGTGCGCACCCTCGTCCGTGTACTGCCCCACACCTGTCAGAAGCATTTCTACCTTTTTCTGCGACACAGGAGACCATAGGTTTTGAGTGCTCTATCCAAAAACACCTGCAAGCTCCCCGCATAATACAGCGGTATATTGTATTTTTTTCAAATCCAAACCAAAAAAGACGGGTTTTTCAACCATTTCCAAAGCAAATCTCAGTATTCAAGCGGAACGAGACTTTTCAATTCACACCCTCCATTGCCACTGTAGAAGAGGGGTAAAAAGTTGATCTGGCTCAAACGATCGAGTGATCCAGATCGATTGATTGAGTGATCCAGATCGATTGATCGTTTGATCTTGGTCGATTGATCGAGTGAGTTTGGTCAGTAAATCGATTGAGTTTACTGGGTGCATAAAAAAACCGCAGATGAACTATTTTTTTCCATTTATTCTTTTGTTTCAGAAAAAAATCTTAAATTTGCAAGCGAAGAAGAGGCGCGACATACTGAAAGGCGTCCTCAAGCGTCTTGTCATTGACTCATAGGAATTCTCGCAAAATTCAGATATTGTCAGGGATGAGACAGCATAGATATCCTCGGGATGTGTATATAGGAATCTATTAACTAATTGATATTCACTATGAACAAGAACATTTTTACATTATTCGCAGCCGCCCTGCTATGTATGGGGGTGAGTGCATGTGGGGGTAGCAGTTCGCCTATTGGCAAATACTGTGACGTATTGGAAGAGACCTGGGAAAACAGGTTTAAGATTGGAGAAGATATAGCTAAAGGAAAGATTACCTCCAGAGAAATAGTTGATGAAATCACAGACCAGTTCATGGGGCAGGAAATATCAACGGAGCTGGAGGATGCGGAGGGCTTTGAAATTATCCAGCCTTTCAAGGTTATTGACCTATCTCCCAGAGATAACGGTATTGAATTTGGGGCTATCATCAAAGCCGAACATCCTCGAGACTTTGTGTATATAGCCTGTCATAACAGCGAGCCAATAAAAATGCTGAAATGCACACATGAGTGTGAGGAAGAGGATAATGTCTTTAAGGTCAAGTTCTTTCAATATGTAGGCAATCTTTTTGGTGGTGGTGAGAAAGCAGACGAGAAACTGCGAAGCATCAATCGCATAGTAATCACAGAGTATGGTTCTGATATATATCAAAAGGCAACCAAATGACTAATAAAACGAATATGAGCAAGCATCTTAAATCAATGGCAGCAACGCTACTATGCGTTGTGTTGGCTGCATGTGGCGGAACTCCAACTGGGAAAAATGCTTCAGATATCCCCTCTGATGGTATACTGGAGAAATATGGACCAGAACTCTATGACCTAATGACGGAGATAAACGTTGCTATCCCACAGGCCTATGAAGAGGCAAATCGAAATTTCGACAAGATTAAAAAGTCGGCATCTGAACGGGAAATCAAGGAACATTGGGCAAAACTCGGCGAGATTGCCGAAAGAAAGAGAGCCACTATAGAAGAACTCAAACAAAAGGGACGAGAGGCATCTGATGCACTGCAAGGGAAGGAAATTCCCACACTGATAGAAAAAGGGGCACCGCTGAAGATCGTTGAGCCTTTCAAGATTACTAAAGTGAGAGCAAAAGAAGATGTTGATATTCATTGCGAATGTACTGTAGAATTAACCGCGGAGAGCACCGCTAGCGAAAGGTACCAATTAGGCCGCTTTATGCTGATGGATGTAAATGGTGAGGATGAGAGTAATAACGTTGTTCTCAGTGGTTTCGGATGGGTAACGATTGATGTAAGCATTGTGGGCGGAGCCAGACCTAAGCCTAAGAAAGTGTATCCTGTAGGAACAACGTTTATAGTTAGAGTCAATCTAAGTGCCGGTATTACTTCTGAAGGAGTGTCTAAGGGCTTGTATCAGCTCCATCATCTTACAATCTGTTGGTTAAGTAATCATTTTGCACTTGAACAAAGGAAGTTAGGTCCTATCGAATTAGACAAGCCTGTTGCGAATCTTCCTGCCTCAGTGACTGGACTTTATGACAAGTTTGAGCATAAGACGGAAAAGCATGAGGATGCGTTGGATGGCGAGTGGGTAGAAGACTACTATCTCTTCACAAAAGATGGAAAGGATGCTTTCCGGGTTAACATTGATAATGGAGTTGCTTATGACATCAGTTTGTTAGAAGGCTCTACAAATGTCAAAGACCGCAAAGGTTATTATGTGGGATATCCTGCACGAAAGCTGTTCAAGGTATGTAATACCATAGACTGGCAGACCGACTTTGCAGGCTGGATCTTTGGAACATATGGACGATATACATACTATGTAGAAAGCGAGGATTTGGTATCTCCAGACATTGAAGTGCCTCGTAAACCAGAGGACTTCAAAAAGGATGCGAAGATTGCACGAATAGACCATCGGTAGTTTATTAATCACCCATCCTTTACCCTTTCGCCTACCCTTGGCATACCCCAACAGGATGCCGAGGGTAGGTCTGTTTTACCAACCTTATTCGTCATTTTGCAAGCAATTTGCACTTACAGGTTGCCCCTATCGCCCATATTTTTTTGAGATTTTTGAGATTTTTTTCCATTTATTCTTTTATTTCAGAAAAAAAACTTAAATTTGCAAGCGGATGAGTTGGTGAATGACATAGAAATGTCAGAAACCGACGCTTCCGAGCCTCTGTAACACGCCGAGCCCTTCGCAGAGTGCAAACTCTGTGACAAGGAGGTTGGGTGGGGAGAAGAGGCACGACATATTGAAAGGCGTCTTCAAGCGTCTTGTCTTTGACTCATAGGAATTCTCGCAAAATTCAGATATTGTCAGGGATGAGGCAGCGTAGATGTCCTCGGGATGTGTTTATATGCATCCTTTTGACGATATTGGAGACTTTGTGCTCCGATACTCCGTCGAAGGAGACTATATTCATATCGGCGTGGGCTATCAGCGTTGCTCGTTCGACAATATCGGGCAATGCGAGAAGCCTCTATGAGTGGGACGGGCAGCAAGAACGGTTCCCACGTCTTTTTTATGCTCGTGAACCTTAGATGTATAACCGCGCAGTGTTGACGGGGACGTATCTGTGCACGGAATAACGAATGGCTATGACGGCATTTTTTGACATCATCAGTTTTTCTGCGGGCAGTCTCTTTTGGGGCATCCTCATCGGTCTGATATGTATGACCCTATTCTTTCTACTTATCAAGGGATGGTACAAACATGCCGAGGCTTCTCCAGCCACCTACCTTGTGGGCGGCATACTCTTTATACTCATCTCCTTTCAGTGTACACTGATAGCTGGAGCCGTTAAGATCATCAATACCACCGACTACTACAAGGAACAGCTGGAACGCATCGTAGGGCAGTCCACACCCACCACGACGGTCGACAGGGGCAAAGACATCCTGGGAAACCTCATGTCGATGTACCTTGGAGCCAACCCGTTGGGTAGCGGCGAAGATAGAGAGGTGTCCAAGGCCGAATCGGAGATTATCACGGAAAAGCTCGTAGAGGAATACCCCATCCTGGGCCACTATTTCCAGACGGGCGAATTTACCGGCTACACTGTAAAGGAATTGCCCCAGGCCATGGCTGATACCATGGTGAGCTATATGAAGACATTTATCCTCTACAGGTTGTTGTGGTGTTTGGGATTCGTGGTTGTAGGAGCGGTATTGGTTATTAAAACCATGCAGGTGGGCTACTCCATGGAGCGCAGACGACGCACCGACAGGGGCGACAGCCCACATACCGACTACACCCACAGACGCGGACCGCGTGCTGGCAGCAGGAGGAAAAGATAAAAAAAGCACTATTGCAAGAAACCTGAATATCAACAATCTAAAAAAATAACCATCAACATGACAACAAACAGCTATTGCACAAGTAACCACATCCTGGTCGGACTGGGCGGTACTGGAGGTAAAATCCTCAAGGCTTTCAAGATGCGAATGTTCGAGGAATTCCCCACACAGGAAGAAAGGAGCAAGCAGCCCGTAGCCTTGCTCTATGTAGACTCCACCGATGAGATGATGTCGAAAGACGGCAAGGCACGTGCCGATTTCCGCGTTATGGGACAGGACGCTTCCTTCACCAACAACGAGTTCCTCAATATCAAGGCGGTAGACGTGGAACACATACTCAACAACATAGACCACTATCCTTCTGTCAAAGGCATCGTGCAAAACGTGAGCGCAGTGAAGTCTGCCATCGGTTCGTTAGGACAGGCTGCTGGGCAGAAGCGCCGTGCAGGCCGTTTGCTCTTTGCCGCCAACGCCGTGGCATACGTGAACAGTCTGAAGGACGCTTACAGTCGCTGCATCGATATATCGGGGGATGCCAGTGAGACGACCATCCACATCTTTGCCGGACTGAGCGGAGGAACTGGTTCTGGCTCCATCATCGATGCCATAGTCCAGGCGCGCAAAACGTTTCCTACCGCCTATATCTCTGTCTATGCCATGATGCCAGAGATGAACCTGCCCAAAAGCGATATGGATCAGGGAAGATACTACCAGAACGGATACGCAGCACTCAGCGAGTTAAATGCCCTGCAGGCCGGAGCATGGAAGCCGCAGGACGTGACAGGAGGAGGCGAGGCCGACTATTACTCGGACCGGGTTAAGGGTGTAGCCAACGGACTGACGGTTTACAGCAACGTGAACGAGAACGGACTCACCATCAACTCATTTACCGAACTTCCCAAAATGGTAAGCGACTACCTCTTCGCTCGCATCTTCTTCGTCAACGAGTCGGACGAGGTGAACAGCGATATCGTGCGCGCGTACAAATACGAGAATATGGACGACTTTGCCGTCGAATACGACGAGGCAGGAAACCCTGACCCCACGACTGGACGCATTCCCGTGGCAAGAACCAAGAAAGTAAACTCCATAGGCATCAAGCGCGTGATGTACCCTGAACTGAGAGTGCTCAAGCACATCACCTATACCATCGGTGAGAGCGTGCTCTACCAGTTCAAGTACAACAACTGGCGTGAGAATCAGGGTTTTGCCGACGAGGAACGCAATCGTGACTATCGTAACGATTTCATCAACAAGGAAAATCTCGCCAAGTGGATGCTCGATGAGGAACACCTCACCCTGGAGAAGAAAATTCTACCCAGCGACAGCGACTTCACGGCTTTCAACGAGTATTGGCACGATAAGGCCATCAACTATGCACAGGATGCCAAGAAGGCCGACTGTCCGCTCAATGAACTGGACAACATTATGGGAGAATCCTTTGCTACCTTCTTCCGCGACTGCGGTGTAGAGAACTATTACGCTGGCAAGGAGAAGGCCATCCCTGACATGGCCAAGGAAATAAGGCACACCGTGGAGGCTGGATTCTTCGAGAAATGGAAGGACGGCGACATCTCCATCACCGAACTGCAGAAGATATCCAAGCTCCTCATTGAGCGCGTGAGTGAGATACGTATCGAACTGGAAACTGCGTCCAAGGATGAACTGGAAGAATACAAGGCCATCGACGAAGACCGCAGAGCTAACCTCAAGGAGTGGAGTGACCTGGGTGTTCTGCAGCGTATGGTGAACGTGGGTGAGCGCAAGTATGCCCGCCACCAAGAATACCTCGCGGAGTTCTACACCTCCAAGACGCGCATCGTGGCACTGGAGTTTGCCAAGAAATTGGCAGCCAAGGTGTTCAACGAACTGGGCAAGATGGATGCCGATATCTCGGCCTTCAGCATGAAGATTAATGAGGCCATCACCGAGACTGAACGTCTCGTCACAGCACAGCGTAAGGTAAACAAGGGTCTGGAAGATATGAAGGGTGCCATCATCGAGGTGAGCGAAGACGAAACCATGTCCGAATTTGAGCAGGATCTCAAGACCGACAAGATAGAGATGCCCATCATAGCGCGACAACTCAGAGACAGCATCCTTCCCGAGGAATTCACGAATTTCGGTCGACTGGCCACAGAAATCAGCATCGACGACATCACCGATGCCTTCGACATCAAACTCTCTGAGATCGTAAAGGCACGCCACGACGAGAAGGCCGACAGCGACAATAAGGTGCTCGGTCTGAACATCCTCACTCAGTTGCAGCAAAAGCTGAGAACGGACGATGACATCAAGGCCTTCGCCACCAAGATAGTAAACCAAAGCGGAGTCTTCATCCAGCTCAACACCGACCAGATACAGTTACATCTGCGCAACAACGAGGGAAATCTCAGCCCGACCAATCCTGCGAGCATCAACAAAAAGGCCATCCTCGTATCCATCCCTTCACCAGACGACAACCCAGGCCTGAAGAAGTTTGCTGACAAGTTGGAGGATGCCTTCAAAAACTCCTTCAACCAAAGCACGGCACGCACCACTATCACCGTAAACAAGAAGAGTCTGCGCAAGGACGAGTTGTCCATCATCACCGTACAGTATTGCTTCCCCATTCGTGCCATCGACTGGATGGGCGAGTATAAGAAACGCTATGAACGATTTCTCAACTCGGGTAATCTGGCCACTGACCAGTCCAATGCTATTCTACTGCACAGCGAAGGTGACGGTAGTCAGTTGCCGCCTCTCTTTGCCAGAAGCGATGAGGAAATAAAAGCGGCAGAAAGCGCATACAGAACACAACAAACTGCAACATCGGCACAGCCTGCCTCGCAACCCACTGTACCACCAGTTTCACCCACCCCACCAGCTCCCCAGCCGGGCGCAGCTGTTCCGCCGCCCCTTACTCCGCCGCCTGCAGACCCCGTCATTTCCCTCCATCTGAACATTGGCGGACAGGCGTATGGTCCGTATGACTGGCAGACCTGTAAACAGTTTGTTTCTACCAAACAGCTCACGGAGCAGACGGTGGTATGGATGCAAGGAATGGCCGCATGGCAACCAGCTGGGCAGGTAGAAATTCTCAAACCGCTCTTTGCCCCAGCTCCACCAGTTGCCATGCCCCCCATGCCTGGCGGTGCCACTCCCCCACCAATGCCTAATGGTATGCCGCCAGTTATGGGATAATACAACAGCTAAGTAACAACAAAACATAAATCAATCAATTATGGCAACAAACAACGATAGACTGCGGGCAAGATATGGTATCTGTCTCAGTGACTCCTGTCAGAAATGTAAAGACAAGACCGTGCAGGTCATTACGGGTAGGAAGGACTTTGTCTGCGAGGAATGTGGGAAACCGCTACGGGAAGTGCCGCGCCCACAGACCACATGGGAGAAACACGGTAAAAAAGTCATCGGAGGCATCGTCGCTCTAGTCATCATTGGTGGAGCCGCAGGGTCTTACCAATACTTCAAGAACTCAGAGTCCGATGTCACCAAGACCGACACGATAAGGTTTGATTCCTTCACGAAGGATGGCGACATCGTGGATTCCATCCAGACAACCACTGTCCAAAAGGACACCGCCAAGATCAATACAGTGTCCGAACCTGCAAAGGAAGAAAAAGTCACCGAGGAGAAGGCCGACAAGCCAGCCTCTACGAAGAAAAAGCCAGCTGCAACTTCCCGTCCTGACAACGGCAAGGTCAGACTGAGCTACGGCACCTACCGAGGAGAGACCAAGAATGGCAAACCCCATGGCCACGGCACCATCACCTACACGTCGCCACACAGGATTGTAGCCAGCAAGGACTTCGTGGCACAACCAGGTGACAAGTTCGAAGGCGAATTCCGCAACGGCAACGTCTCTGGCGGAATCGGATATTGGTATCATGATGGAGACATAACCGCTGTCAAGCCATGAGAATGTGCCTCACGTCGCTATGGATGCTGTTGACTGTGTGTACCCACGCAGTCAACAGATTCCATACGCAACGTTTGGAGAACATGGCAAAAGCACTTGGGAAACCCTCTCTCATTCCCACGGACACGCTTCAGGCTTACGGCAAACGCGTCCGAGTAAAGGTCAATACCTTGGGCGACATCTCACACATCGGCTATCAACTGTTCAGCGACGAAATAGTCCAGACACGCCGAGACGCGCCCATCTTCGATTTCGTTGAGAGATACCTGCTCGAACTGGATATGCAGTTGGACGGCAGGGCACCGTTGGTTCGTATGGATCACGACCAGGTGGTCATGGGTGCTGGCACCCTCGGGCTGTTACGTACCGTGGATGCCAACACCCCATTCTCCATTGAGGAAGTGACGCGAAGGATGTACCGCATTCATTGGACAGTAAAGGGGCAACCAGTCAGTCTGACCTTCCCTGCCGACTGCCAACTACTCAAAGGTGCCAACGCCGTGGAACTGGAGCAAATGATGCAACGCGACCTGCTACGCACTATGCCGACACCCGTTGACAGTCTCACCGCCCCGTGGAACACCGCAAACGGCACGCGTTCTGACAGTATGCTGATTATCGATAACGGCCAGTTTCTGAGCGACATGATCCGGAGCAATATCTACTTAACGGAGATTCAAGGCAAGCGACAACTCTACTGCAGCCGCAAGAACACGTCTGCCAGCATCAGCAACATCATGCTGACGGGACAGTTCAGCAATACTATCCCTTTGCACCTGTGCATCGACAAATATGGACACAAACGGGACGAGATTGACATCAGTCTGCAGCAATTCGTTACCTACTGCACCAACGAGGGATGTAAGCTCTATTTCGGCATCAAGTCCATAGACCACGACAATCTCTCGGGCACCCTCTTTGCCTATAATGAGAAGATGGCCTATTGTCATGTACTGTCTGTTCAAGTGCCTTTGGCACTGATAGACGGAGCTGCTGTGGGCATGACGGGTACGGTCTATGCCTATATCCCGTTACAGAACGTGACAGAGAGATTCTTTTCACAGCCTACTCAGAAACCAGCAAAACACCAAGAATAATGAAAATGATGAAGATACGCAATCTGTTTATTGTCGGCCTGCTGCTTCCCTTCTTGGGACTTTCGGCACAGGCGGCGGACGAGAAGAAGAAGGAAATCAACAGGATCAAGAAGAACAACCTGTACATCTATGCGGAAGCAACCGCAGCCACTGAGGAGGAGGCCAAGAATCTGGCCGAAGAAATCCTTTATCAAGAGATCAACGAATGGGCTGCAACACAGAAGAAGTTGCAAAAAGGCAACGACTTCCTAATTCGCGACCGAAAGGAACTGTGGTCAACGATGTCGTTGCCACGGGGCAATATGTACCGCAGCTTCATTTATGTCAAGAAGAGCAACATCCTCCCAGCCGACAACACGGAAGTAATCAGCAACAACAGCCCCTCCTCTACCACCGTAGACACTGGGAAACCTATTACAGTTTCCTATCCCGAGACCGTGATGCAGATAGCCGCTTGCCAAGAATACACGGATTTGGTTGCGCTCATCAAGGATATGGAAGGCCGAGGACAGATAGGACATTATGCCCGATACGCATCCCTCTCCAACCCAGAAAACTACTATCTGGCCATTTACGACAAGACGGGCAAGGTCAGAGCCGTACTCTCCTTAGGCCACGACCGTACCAACGTCGCCACGGGTCAACCCGATGCGGTGACCAACTATGCGGGATGTGGTGCCATCGGGTTTACCTTAAAATAAAAACACGGACATTTTGAACAACCATAAGACACACCTTTATATATAACTAACAACAATGAAGCATATGAAACAACTCAAATATCAGCTGCTGCTCATGGCAGCTTGCCTAACTTTCTCCATTCAGGCACTGGCCGTGGATGTAACACTCACCACCGACCAGTATGCGACACGCCCTGCCGCCCTCAACAATGCGGAGAGAAACCTCGCTGCCGTGCTAACCGAGATTAACAGGGCACAGAAAGCCCAAGTTCCCGTTTCTGTGAAATACCTGCAGATGGACGACTTCTCCAAGAAGTCACTGGCACGGTTGTGGGCGGTCACCCCTTTCTACTGCGATGACGAGGAAGTGGTAGAACGCTGCTGGATCTTCAAGGACGGCAGTATGATGGTCAGCCATATTCCGCTCATCATCACGCCCGAAGAGGAGGATTTTGGCCTTGGCACCTATCAGGAGGCCGTGGTGGAGTTTGACAACAGAGGCAACCTCACCGATTTCCGCTTTGCCCTCGACGCACAGACAGCGGAAAGCATGGAACGCTGCGGTTCGGTAGTGGACAAGGAAAAACAGATGATTATCCTGCAGTATGTGGAGCGCTTCCGCACGGCCTATAACATGAAGGACATCCAGACCATTGAAGACATGTTCAGCGACGATGCCCTTATCATCACTGGCAAGGTGGTGATGAAACGGAAAATGAGCGACTCGCAGCACAGCAGTTTCAAGGTGGAATACACCAAGCAGAACAATCAGCAGTACATCAGCAACCTAAAGAGGGCTTTCCTACGCAACAAATGGATTGACGTGAAGTTCAGCCAAATCGGTGAGAACGGTGAAGTGGGAGGCTGTCAGGGCATCACGCGCTCCGCCAAAGACCCGACGAAATACGGTGTAAGACTTCACCAGTCGTGGAGATCGAGCAACTACAGCGACGAGGGGTATCTCTTCCTGCTGTGGGATTTTCCCGAGGACGGCGGTGCTCCCATTATCCATGTACGCACCTGGCAACCAGAATGGGCGGGCGGACAGCGCCAACAGCCCAACGACGACATTTCCACACTCGGCGGTTTCGACCTGTAATATCACTCCACGTAATTTCCTGCTACAATGAAAAAACTGACGTTCTTCTTGCTCCTGCTGGTGTTAGGGCTGGGCACAACTCATGCACAGGACGACTTCATCTCGTCGAGTCCCACCAACGACGAAGACTGCTTCGCTTCCCTATCGGGAAAGGGCGGTGTCTTGCTCCTGTCGGAATTGAATGATCTGGTCATCACTATCAACAACGCTAAGAGTCCACAAGTAACACCCAAGGGGAAAAGAGACGATGGCCTGTACACCTACGAGATCGTGATAGACCTCAAGGACAACAAGACCCCCAAGATAGAAGTGAACAGGCGCGGAGAAATCTATAAGACCGACTTTGTCGTTTCGCTCAAGCCCGACTTTTTGAAGGCATACACCATCGGATATGTAAAGAATCCCATCCGTATGGAGAACCAGACCAAAGGCAACGATGCCATCCTCGACCAAAAGCTGACGGAGGTAGAGATTTCCTCCACCATCAAGAACCTGCAGGTGAGTGTCCCGTCTGCACTGGATGCAAGGGTGACACAGGAGGTGAAGAAGACCGACCAGTCCATCACGATAACCTCCATCATCATACCGTGGGAGAACATCAAGTCGCTGAAAGGTGCCGTAGAACAGGCTAAAAAGGATTTCGAGGCCATCCAACAGGTCATCGACAAGAAAGGTGCCGATGCCACCGACGAAGAATGGAACAAAAGGGATGCACTGGAGGAGAAGTGGCACGATGCTGAAAACACCTATCACTCCACCATGCACATCGATGTCTTTGCCGATGGTACCAACCGGGAACAGATTGACTTGGAACCATTGGGGCCAAGGGTGAAACTGTGCTACGGGGTTCTGCTGCTCAAGCAGATAGAAAAGGTGTATGTCACAGAGTGCAGTGCCCTGGTATCGGAAGGCGCACGCCTGTTCGGCATGAGACAGTACGACCATGCACGCCGCAACTTCGTCAACGCGCTCAAAGCCAAAGATACGCCCGCGGACATCATCCCCTCCATTCAGGGCAACATCCTGCAGTGCGACACCTGCCTGAAATATGAGCAGTATGCCATGGGCGCACTCATCAAGATGAAACAGATGCGCCAGGCTGGTGTCAGCAGTCAGAAGGACGTGGTGAGATACGCTTCGGGAGCCGTTGAGTTCATGAATGTGTTGAACAAATACAACCCGTGCGACTTCTATAACGAGAGAATCGGAAAGTTAGAGAAAATCATCGAAGACATGCCACTCGACCTCAAGTTCACCATTGCTAAATGGGTGAACGACTTCGCTGGCTTCTATGAAGATGGCACACTGGGCAATGTGGAGTTGTGGGCTTACTTCGGCGAATCTACACCGCCAGTCAAAGCCTACCAAAGTGACAAGAAATTCCTCAAACTGGTGAACGACGACGCAGACCATTTCAAGCAATTGGGCGAGTCGGATGCACAGGGCATCATAGACATCCATCTGGTTCGCAAAGACCTGCCAAAGGGTTTCTTCTTCCGTCCTGTCGGCTATGCGGATCGCGTCAAGATCAAGTATATGGATGCCCAGGAAATTATGTTGCAGTCAGAAGGCGAATACAACAAGCGACAGATCAGACTCAAGATGTACACCAGACCGAATGATTGACTATATTACTAACACATAAAAAAGAAAGTTTATGAAAAGAACAAATTTGCTAAAGGTTGTTGCCATTGCAACACTTCTGTTCACGAGCAGTCAGGCTCATGCCCAGTGGTTGAAGAAATTAGCTAAGAAGGCCACCGATGCTGCTACGACTACGGCAACCCTCTCCAGTGCCATCAAGATTGACTGGGGCAAGATTCCCGTTTATTCCCTGCAGCGGATCAACACGGTCGATGAAGCGGGCAATCAAGTAATGAATGCAGACGGTACGCCAGACTATCAGGTGTTCTTGATAGACCAGTTCGGCAACCGCAGAAGTGCCGCCACGGTCAAGGAACAGCAAAAGAAAATCAATCAGGCCATTGGCGTCATCTTAGCAAAGGTCGGCCTTGGTGCTGGTATCGGAACCCTGCAGGATGGTGCTAAGGGCGCAGCCTTAGGAGCAGCAGCCGGAGCCCTTGCCAGTGCTGACGACATCAAGATGGCAACGGAGCAGAAAAAGTCGCTCAACCAGCAGAAGGAACTGCTCGAAATCTATCAAAAGAACTTTACCGAGGAAGGCAAGCCTGTTAGTGCCGACGTGGACACAAGCACGCTGGACGGCTTTGACATCAAGGAGGAAAACACGCTGTCCATGACGGCCAACGACATCAAAGCGGAAATCGAGAAGGAGTCGTTCACCAAAGACGATAGCGCATGGGAAATCTGAGGACGCTTCGGTATAACCGCATCCTGCTGACGGGACTGCTGGTCTTTGCCTTTTCCATGGCAAAGGCGCAGCTCCCAGTTGTCGTACTGAAAAGTATAGACGGTAATGCAGTGAAGACGGACACCCTATCCAACAACGGGAAGCCCTTCATCATTGATTTCTTTGCTACTTGGTGCAAGCCCTGCAATCGCGAGCTCTCCGCCATTGCGGAGGTTTACGACGACTGGCAGAAGGAAACAGGCGTAAAGGTCATCGCCGTTTCCATCGACCAGGCGCAGAATATCAACAAGGTGAAACCACTTGTTGATAGTCACGGGTGGCCATACGAAGTGCTACTGGATCCAAACGGCGACTTGAAACGTGCCCTTGGTGTCCAAATGATTCCTTACACGTTGATCGTCGATGGAAAAGGGAACATCGTGTATAAGCACAATGGCTATACAGACGGTGCGGAGGATGAGTTGATTGAGAAAGTGCGGGAATTGATAAAACAAGATAAACGATAGGAATATGGGAAAATGGTTCTATGTTGCACTCGCAGGCATGCTGACAGCCCCAGTCTGTATGGCTCAGACGGATACGGATAGTAAGGACGTGACCGTTTCGGGAAGCATTCAGGCTGATGCCCTTATACCTCAGACAGACAAGGCCATCCATTCTGAACGTGGCGATTCATGGGGAAGAACCAATACCTATGTGGATGCCAACCTGACGAGCAGGCATTTCGATGCCGGACTTCGCTTTGAGTACAACGAGCATCCCCTGCCTGGTTTTGAAAATGACTTCAAGGGATGGGGTGTCCCCTGTTTCTATGCCAAACTCCATTATGACAAGTGGGACGTGACACTGGGTAGCATCTACGAGCAGTTTGGCTCTGGCTTCATTCTCCGCACGTATGAAGAGCGCAGCTTGGGCATCGACAATTCTCTGTTGGGAGGAAGACTGGTCGTGAAGCCAGTGAAAGGTGTAACGTTCAAGGCTCTCTCGGGTCGCCAGCGTCGCTACTGGAACTGGAACAAGGGACTGGTGAGCGGTGCTGACTTGGAATTGAATCTGGAGCAGTGGCTGTCGAGTATGGCCAACCGTGGCGTTTACCTAACCTTGGGCGGCTCATGGGTCAACAAATACGAGAAGAAAGAAGACATCATGGCCGATGCCACACACCAGCTCAATCTGCCGAAGTTTGTGAATGCCTTCGACGTGCGAGCTAACCTGCAAGTGGGGAACGTAGGACTTTTGGGCGAGTACGCCTGGAAGACGGACGACCCGTCCTTCGACAACAACTACATTTACCGCAAGGGAAAGGTCGCCATGCTTTCCGCTCGTTACAGCAAGCGTGGGATGAGCCTGCTGCTTCAGGCCAAGCGCAGCGACTATATGTCGTTCCGTAGCCGCCGTTCGATGCTCGGTACGTCCTCCTTCATCAACCACCTACCGGCTTTCACCATGGAGCATACGTACGCCTTGGCCGCCCTCTATCCCTATGCCACTCATCCCGATGGTGAGTGGGCGTATCAAGCGGAGTGGGGTTATAAGTTCAAAAAGCACACGCTGTTCGGTGGAACATACGGCACCGATATCAAGGCTCATTTCTCTCACGTCCATGCCCTTGCCCGTCCCGAGGGCAAAGCAACATCCGGCTCGTCTGGACATGGGTCGGCGTTCTGGGCTTGGGGAGACCGCACCTACTATCAAGATCTGAATCTTCAGTTGGTCAAGAGGTTCTCTCGCTCGTTCATACTCCAGCTGATGTATATGAACCAGTTCTACAATAAGACCGTGGTGGAAGGAGAGGGTGGCATGGTCCACTCCGACATCTATATTGCCGAGGGGAAATACCGCTTCAACAAGCGGTACACGTTGCGTGGGGAATTACAGTATCTAAACACAGCCGAAGATGAGGGAGACTGGCTGTTCGGGCTGTTAGAACTCTCCGTGTTGCCGCACTGGATGCTGACGCTCTCCGATATGTACAACAGCGGTGCATCTCACATCCACTACTACCAAGGCTACGTGACCTTCAACACAGGTGCCCACCGCCTGCAACTGGGCTATGGGCGCACCAGAGCTGGTTATAACTGCTCGGGGGGTGTCTGTCGCTGGGTACCGGCCAGTAAAGGCTTTACCATTTCCTACAACTATAACTTCTAAGGTATGACGGACATGAAAAAGACAATGCTCAGCATAATGCTCCTAACAGCAGGACTGGCAGCCTGCGACAACATCGCAGAAAACGAACGGTTGCGCTATGTGCAACCTGCCGATGTCAGCAAGAACGTGCTGGTGGAGGACTTCACAGGACAGACGTGCCGAAACTGTCCCGATGCGGCTGTTGCCATCCATGAACTGCAGGACACCTACGGCAAGACCAAGGTCATTGCGGTCGGACTGTACAGCGGCCCCTTCGGCAAGAAGAGAGATGGGACACCCCTGCCACTGACTACGGAAACAGGCGATTACTACTACAACCAAACGGGGGTGGAGAGTCAGCCAAGCCTAAACATCGACAGAAAGGGACTGACCTCCGACAATCAGGTGCTGATGACACGAGTACACGAGGCACTGCAAGGCGTGGCCAAAGTCATATTGAAGCCCGTATGTACTTACGACCCTACACAGCGGAAAGGATCACTGACCGTGACCGCCGAAAGCACGGAAGACCTCTCTAGCGGCAGGCTACAGGTGTGGCTGATAGAAGACCAAGTCGTCAGTCCACAGATACTGCCTACTGGCAAGACAGACCCTGCATACGTGCACGACCATGTGTTCCGCACCTCTGTGACCAACCGAGATGGTTGCCCTATCGAACTATTGCAAGGCCAGCCCGTCTCACAGTCCTTCGACTTCAATGTCAGCGGAGAGTGGAATGCCGACCATCTCAGTGTCGTCGTCTTTGTCTTCAACACCAGTGGCGTGCTTCAAACGGAAGTCGTGCCGTTAGACGATTCGTCCTCAACATCGAATGTAGCATCATAACATGAACCATAAAAGAAAAGTATGAAGAAATTTTACCTCATCGTATTCACCTTATTCCTCGGTCTGATATCCATATCGGCTCAGAAAAACACAGCGTTGCAGTTTGTGACCATCAACGAGGCTGGTCAGGAGACGGGTACGGTGGCCGACGGTGCCGTCATCAATGTGTCGAAGGTCTCTGACAACGGGCTGGATCCATTCATCAGCGCAGGACTGGGAGTGAAGAACACCTCTGGCGCAGATGTACATGCACAGATTGAGTATACCGTAGATCGTATTGACAATGGGTCTATCACCTGTTGCTTTTCCACCTGTGCCTACTACAAGAAGACGGGTCGCTATTTCTCACCATTGCTGAGCAAGCGAGGCAATGCCGTCAACCTGCCCACCATCAAAAGTGGAGCGGTGCGCGATTTGGCCAGCGAATGGACTTTTGCCGGCAACGGGCAGTGTACGGTCACCTTCACCGTCAAGGCCGGGACAAAAAACACCATGGTGACGGACTCGGAAGGTGAGGTCTATGATTTGACAGACGGCCCGTGTGTGACGGTACACTTTATCAAGGGCGATGTCACAGGCATTCATGCCGTAACAGCGAAGAACGCCATAAAAACCTCCTTCTATGACTTGACGGGGCGCGAGTCAACCCATCCCGTCAAAGGCGTTTATATCAAGAAACAGGTGCTTTCGGACGGAACAACCAAAGTACGGAAAGTAGTTATGAAATAGTTTTCAATAATGTTTAATTAAATTTGTTAAGTATGGAGAAATTTTTACTCAAGTTGATTTCTGGTTTACCAGGAAAGTCGTTGTCTATGACCCGCATGATACTGTGGGTCGCCACCTTCATGGGTTTGGCCGTCACCGAGGCTTCCGCCTATGACCTCGCGGTACAGAATAGCGACGGAGTGACAATTTATTACAACAAAATCAGTAACCAAACCAAACTGGCGGTAACGTACAAGGACAACACAACCGCGAATACCTATTCGGGAAAGGTGGTCATCCCGAGTTCAGTGGTGTACAATGGGAGCAACATACCAGTAACAGCCATTGGAGAGCGGGCATTCTACAAGTGCACCCTATTGACTTCCGTGACCATTCCTAACAGTGTGACGTCCATTGGAAGCGATGCCTTCCGTGGTTGCACAAGTCTGGATGCAGTGACTATTCCAAACAGCGTGACGTCCATTGAGAAATCTGCTTTCGCAGAATGTTCCAATTTGGAATCCGCTACCATCGGCAACAAAGTCCAATCTATCGGAATGGATGCATTCAACAGCTGTAAGAAACTGAAGAAAGTAGTGATTCCAAACAGTGTGACATCTATTGGTCTGAGAGCATTTTATTACTGTTCTCTGTTGTCTTCCGTGGAAATCGGTAGTGGTATTACGAGCATCGAGAGTTTC
>CAVAIX010000014.1:0-20726 GCA_963588695.1 Bacteroidaceae bacterium
TGCAAGGCATAGCCGGAGCAAGCTCCGCTCTGCGCTTGCTTCGTTCGTCAGTTCTGAAATAAAAGAAAAACGGCGTTTTTCTTTGTATTCTGCTCGCTGAATCGTACCTCTGACGCTGCGCGTCGAAGGTAGGCTACACCTCTGAAATAAAAGAAAAACGGCGTTTTTCTTTGTATTTCCCTCGGTTTGCACTACCTTTGCACCTTGTTAGTAATTATACTATATTTTATATGACACACACAAAATACATCTTTGTCACGGGTGGCGTGGTTTCGTCACTGGGCAAGGGCATCATCTCCTCTTCTATCGGAAAGCTCTTGCAGGCTCGTGGCTACAACATCACTATTCAGAAATTTGACCCTTACATCAACATCGACCCGGGAACGCTCAACCCCTATGAACACGGCGAGTGTTATGTCACCGTGGATGGTATGGAGACCGATCTTGACCTCGGTCACTATGAGCGGTTCACTGGCATCCAGACCACCAAGGCCAACTCACTAACCACGGGACGTATCTACAAGGCCGTCATCGACAAGGAACGCCACGGCGACTACTTAGGAAAGACCATCCAGGTGGTGCCCCACATCACCGACGAGATCAAGCGCAACGTCAAATTGCTCGGAGAGAAGTATCATTACGACTTCGTCATCACCGAGATAGGCGGTACCATCGGTGACATCGAGAGTGCACCATTTATGGAGGCCATCCGCCAGCTACGCTGGGAACTGGGAAAGAACGCCATCAACGTGCATCTGACCTACGTGCCCTATCTACGCGCCGCCGGTGAGCTCAAGACCAAGCCCACCCAGCACTCCGTCAAGGAACTGCAGAGCGTGGGTATCCAGCCCGACATCCTCGTGCTCCGCACTGAGAAACACCTCAGCGACGACGTGCGCCGTAAGGTGGCTGCCTTCTGTAACGTCGACTACGACTGCGTCATCCAGAGCGAAGACCTGCCGAGCATCTACGAGGTGCCAGTCAATATGCAGAATCAGGGCATCGACACCGCCATTCTCCGTAAAATGGACATGGAGGTGGGACCGACACCAGAGCTTGGACCGTGGCGGAGCTTCCTTGACCGGATGGGCAAGGCCACCAAGGAGGTTCACATCGGACTGGTGGGAAAATACGACCTGCAAGATGCCTACAAGAGCATTCGTGAGAGTCTGCTGCAGGCTGGTGTGTACAACGACCACAAGACGGTGCTGACCTTCATCAACTCGGAAAACATCACCGAAGACAACGTGGCAGAGAAGTTGGCAGGACAGGACGGCATCGTCATCTGTCCAGGCTTCGGACAGCGCGGTATCGAGGGTAAGATCATAGCCGCCCACTATACGCGCACCCACGAAATCCCCACGTTCGGCATCTGCCTCGGCATGCAGATGATTGTCATCGAGTTTGCCCGCAACGTATTGGGCTACACCGATGCCAACAGCCGAGAGATGGACGGGAAGACCGCACACAACGTCATTGACATCATGGAAGAACAGAAGGACATCACCAACATGGGTGGCACCATGCGACTCGGTGCCTTCGACTGCCTGTTGCGGCAGGGGTCACGCGTCTTCGACATCTATAAGAAGGAACACATCCAGGAACGCCACCGCCACCGCTACGAGTTCAACAACGACTACATCAAGGAGTTTGAACGCAACGGCATGCAGTGCGTAGGGCGCAACCCCGAAAGCGACCTCGTGGAGATTGTCGAGATACCGGGTCTCAAATGGTACATCGGAACACAGTTCCACCCAGAGTACCAGTCCACCGTGCTCCACCCCCACCCGCTCTTCCTCGATTTCGTCAAGACCGCCATAGCGAACAAGAAATAACCAGAACGAACAAAACGACAAGATATGAACAAAAACTCCATCACCGGTTTCATCCTCATCGCACTCGTGCTGATTGGATTCAGTTGGTACAACAGTCCCTCACAGGAACAGATTGAAACGGCACGCCGGCAAGACTCCATCGCCGCAGACCTCCAGGAGAAGGCCAAAAAGGCGGCTGCCCAGGAGGCCAGCGACAGGAAACGGCAAGAGGCCACAGCGGCAACAGCCGACACCACGGCACTCTTCTACCCTGCCCTGCAAGGCACGGCACAACAGGTGACACTGAAGAACCATAAACTCGAACTGACGCTCGACACCAAGGGCGGTGTGGTGCGCAAGGCGCGCATCCTCGGTTTCAAGGACCTTGACGGAGCGAAAGACCTGACACTCTTCGACGGCAAGGATCAGAACCTCAACTTCCTGTTTGCTGGCAAGGAGGATAACATCGTCACGGCAGACCTCTACTTCACGCCCTCCGAGCAGACCGACTCCACCGTGACGCTGACGGCAACGGCCATCAACGGTGGCCAACTCATCATGAGATACCGCCTCGGCAACGACTATATGCTCCATTTCTCACTCCAGACACAAGGGCTGTCGAAGGCCTTCTCGCCTTCCTACCGAGAGATGGAGATGGAGTGGACAGACCACTGCCGCCAGCACGAGAAGGGACACTCCTTCGAGAACCGCTACACCTCCGTATTCTATAAGGAGAACAACGGCGGTACGGATAACCTCTCCGAGTCGGGCGACCAGTCAGAGACCGTCGACAAGGCCCTCGACTGGGTGGCGTTCCGCAACCAGTTCTTCAGCGTAGCCCTCATCTCCAAAGATAATTTCTCGGCCAACGCCTCACTCTCCAGCCTCTCGCAGGAGAAGGGCACTGGCTATCTGAAGCAGTTTGACGCGAAGCTCAAGACGGCCTTTGACCCGACAGGAGTCAAGGCCTCAGAGTTCGAGATGTATATCGGTCCCAACGATTTCCGCCTCATCCAGCATGTGGAGCAGCAGAGCCAGTTCGGCAAGGACCTCGACCTCGAGCAACTCGTCAACCTCGGTTGGACACTGTTCCGCTGGATCAACCGCTGGTTCACACTCTACGTCTTCGATTTCTTAGCCAGTCTGGGCTTCAGTATGGGTATCGTGCTCATCCTCATCACCATCATCTTGAAGGTCATCACCTACCCGATGGTGAAGAAAAGCTATATGTCGTCGGCCAAGATGCGCGTGCTGAAACCGAAATTAGAGGAGGCCACCAAGCAGTACGACAAGCCGGAGGATCAGATGAAGAAACAGCAGGAGATGATGTCGCTCTACTCCAAATACGGAGTAAGTCCAATGGGCGGTTGCCTGCCCATGCTCATCCAGATGCCTATCTGGATTGCCATGTTCTGGTTTGTGCCCAACGCCATACAGCTGCGCGGACAAAGTTTCCTGTGGATGGACGACCTCTCCACCTACGACCCCATCGTGGAATGGAGCACCCATATCTGGGGCATCGGCGACCATCTCTCACTCACCTGCATCCTCTTCTGTGTGGCACAGATTGTCTATACTTGGATTTCCATGCGCCAGCAGCGTGACCAGATGGTCGGCCAGCAGGCTGAACAGATGAAGATGATGCAGTGGATGATGTACCTCATGCCCATCATGTTCTTCTTCATCTTCAATGACTACTCCAGCGGTCTGAACTTCTACTACTTCATCTCACTGTTCTTCTCGGCCAGCATCATGTGGCTCCTGCGCAAGACCACGGACGACAAGAAGCTCCTCGCCATCCTTGAGGCCAACTATCAGGCCAACAAGAACAACCCGAAGAAGCAGAGCGGACTGGCCGCGCGACTGGAAGCCCTCCAGAAGCAGCAGGAGGAGCTGCAGCGTCAGCGCAACAACCTCCATAAGAAATGACCACTGACTGCCTTTGCCCGATGAAAACAGGTTTCGACAACGACAAATATCTCAAGATACAGCCTGAACACATCCGCGAGCGCATCGCACAGTTTGACGGAAAACAAGATATTCAAGAAACTGGGTTGCGGACTGACGTGCGACCCCATCAAAAAGAAATAACACATCCGTAACTATGAACAAACTGACTACACTCATCGCCGCTACCCTGCTCCTCATGGGCAGAGGAACGGCACAAGCACAAGACAACGTGAACATCGGAAAAAGCCATATCAAGCTCAACAGCCGCATGATGACCCCCGAAGCCCTTTGGGCTATGGGACGCATCGGTACGGTGGCCGCGTCGCCCGACGGCCAGCAGGTGGTCTATCAGGTAGGCTACTACAGTGTGAAACACAACAAAGGGCATCAGGTGCTCTGCATCATGAACGCCGACGGCAGTCAGCAGCGCCAACTCACCAAGAGCAGCAAGAACGAGACCGACCCAGCATGGCTCGATGCCGAGACCATCGCCTTCAACTGCGGTGGGGACATCTGGACCATGAAAGCTGACGGTAGCGACCGCCGACAGCTTTCCCATACTGGCGGTAAGGTGGAGGGTTTCAAGTTCTCACCTGACGGAAAAAGAGTCATCCTCATCCAGTCCCTACCCTTCCACGAGGTCATCAAGAAGAACCCAGACGACCTGCCACTGGCCACTGGCCGTCGCGTCACCGACTTGATGTACCGCCACTGGGATCACTATGTGGAGAGCATCCAGCATCCCTTTGTAGCTGAGGTGACTTCCGAGGGCATTGGCAACGCCACGGATATCCTGGAGGGCGAGCCCTTCGAATGTCCCATGGAACCGTTCGGCGGCATCGAACAGTTGGCATGGAGTCCCGACTCGAAGACCATTGCTTACACCTGCCGCAAGAAGACGGGTGCAGACTATGCCACCTCGACCGACTCGGATATCTTCCTCTATGACCTTGGCACACGGCAGACACGCAACCTCTGCAAGCCAGACGGTTGGCAGGAACCCGCTACCGACAAGACACACACCCGTGCCGACCAGGCCGTCAACGCTGACCCACAGGCCAATACGGGCTACGACCAGAACCCACAGTTCTCGCCCGACGGCAAATACATCGCCTGGCAGTCGATGGCACGCGACGGCTATGAGGCTGACCTCAACCGCCTCTGCGTCTACTCCTTAGAGAACGGCACGAAGGAATACATCAACCATCTCTCAGATGTGGATGCCTTCTGCTGGGCACCCACTAAAGACAAGGCGGCCAAGTTCTATTTCCTCAGCGTGTGGCACGGCTGCTGTAATATGTACCGTGTGGATCGAAAAGGCATAGTGAGCCAGCTGACTGGAGACTGGGCAGACTGGACCTCGCTCCAGTTGGCCAACGACGGCAAGCGCATCCTCGCCACGCGACAGAGCCTCTCTGCCCCCACCGACATCTATAGGGTCACCCCAGGCAAGAGCCTCGAAAAGACACAGATAGAACAGATCAGTCAGGAGAACAAGCACATCCTCGACCAACTAACCTTCGGCAAGATGCAGCAGCGCTGGGTGAAGACCACCGACGGCAAGGAGATGCTCGTCTGGATCATGCTGCCTGCCAACTACGAAGAGGGAAAGAAATATCCCACTCTACTCTTCTGCGAGGGCGGTCCACAGAGTCCCGTCTCGCAGTTTTGGAGCTACCGCTGGAACTTCCAAATCATGGCTGCCAACGGCTATGTGGTTGTGGCCCCCAACCGCCACGGACTGCCCGGCTTCGGACAGGAGTGGAAGGAACAGATCTCTGGCGACTGGACTGGACAGTGCATGGACGACTACCTGTCAGCCATTGACGATGCCGCCAACAACCTGCCCTTCGTGGACAAGGATCGGCTGGGCTGTGTCGGTGCCTCGTTTGGCGGTTTCAGTGTCTACTATCTGGCCGGCCACCACAACAAGCGATTCAAGGCCTTCATCTCCCACGATGGTGCCTTCAACCTTGAGTCGATGTACACCGACACCGAGGAGGTGTTCTTCAGCAACTGGGAATATGACGATGCCTACTGGCGCAAAAACCGCACGGCACGTGCCACCAAGACCTACGAGAACTCGCCCCATAAGTTTGTGGAACAGTGGGACACCCCCATCCTCTGCATCCACGGCGAGAAAGACTACCGCATCGTCTACAACCAGGGCATGGGAGCCTTCAACGCCGCCCGTCTGCGCGGCATCCCTGCCGAGTTGCTCATCTTCCCCGACGAGAACCACTGGGTACTGAAGCCACAGAACGGCATCCTTTGGCAGCGCACCTTCTTCGGCTGGCTGGATCGCTGGCTGAAGCAATAGATGCGTCTGTCCATTTACGAACAAACAAAAAATAATACGATAATATAACAATGACACAAGCAATCCAAAAGACACTGAGAGATTCTGCCGCCATGCGCTGGACAGCACTCCTACTGCTGGCACTCGCCATGTTCTGCAGCTATATCTTCATGGACATCCTCTCGCCCATCAAAGACCTCATGCAGGAATACCGGGGCTGGGACTCCACCGCCTTCGGCACCATGCAGGGATCGGAGGTATTCCTTAACGTATTCGTTTTCTTCCTCATCTTCGCTGGCATCATCCTCGACAAGATGGGTGTGCGCTTCACCGCCGTGCTCTCCGCCGCTGTCATGCTGGCTGGTGCCGTGGTCAAGTGGTACGCCGTGACCGATGCCTTTGCTGGTAGCGGTCTGGAGGTGTGGTTCACGAACCACCTCAACTACATCCCTGTGTTCGACGAGTTAGGTGTGTCACCCTTCTATGAGGGCATGCCCGCCTCGGCTAAGTTTGCCGCCTGCGGCTTCATGATCTTCGGATGCGGCTGCGAGATGGCCGGCATCACCGTGAGCCGAGGCATCGTGAAGTGGTTCAAGGGACGCGAGATGGCACTGGCCATGGGTTCCGAGATGGCACTGGCACGCTTAGGTGTGGCCACCTGCATGATTTTCTCGCCCTTCTTCGCCAAGCTCGGCGGCGAGATCAGCGTCAGCCGCAGCGTGGCCTTCGGTGTAGTGTTGCTCTGCATCGCTCTCATCATGTGCATCGTCTATTTCTTCATGGATCGGAAGCTCGACGGTCAGACGGGCGAAGCTGAAGAAAAGGACGACCCCTTCAAGATTAGCGACCTCGGACAGATACTCACCTCCAGCGGTTTCTGGCTCGTGGCACTGCTGTGCGTGCTCTACTATTCGGCCATCTTCCCTTTCCAGAAGTACGCTGTCAACATGCTACAGTGTAACCTGACGCTGCACGAACCTGCAGCCAACTCGTTCTGGGCCAGCTCTTCAGTGACCATCGTACAGTATGTCATCATGCTCGTCGTGGCCGCTGCTGGCTTCGCCAGCAATTTCCAGAAGGTCAAGCAACGGCAGTATATGCTGCTCGGTGTGTCCGTCCTAGCCCTCATCACCTATTGTTATATGGGCTATATGCGCCAGTCCGCCGAGAGCATCTTCGCTGTATTCCCCCTGTTGGCCGTACTCATCACTCCCATCCTCGGCAACTACGTTGACTATAAGGGCAAGGCCGCCTCGATGTTAGTACTCGGTTCACTGCTGCTCATCGCCTGTCATCTGACCTTCGCATTCATCCTGCCCCTGTTCAAGGGCAACGACGTGGGCGGCATCATCGTCGCCTACACCACCATCCTCGTGCTCGGCAGTTCCTTCTCGCTCGTGCCCGCCTCGCTGTGGCCCAGCGTGCCTAAGCTTGTTGATGCCAAAGTCATCGGCTCTGCCTACGCTCTCATCTTCTGGATTCAGAACATCGGTCTGTGGCTGTTCCCCCTGCTCATCGGCAAGGTGCTTGACAAGTCGAACCCTGGTGTCACCGACCCCACGAAGTTTGACTACACCGCACCCCTCATCATGCTGGCCTGCCTGGGTGTGGCCGCCCTCTTCCTCGGTTTCCTGCTGAAGGCCGTTGACAAAAAGAAGGGACTCGGTCTGGAAGAGCCCAACATCAAATAGGTTGCAGACTACTGCAAAGGGGTTAAAAACGTGAGCTAGCTCAAACGATCGATTGAGCTAGCTCAAATGATTAAACGAGCTAGCTCAAACGATTAAATGAGCTAGCTCAATATTTTACCCCTCTTTTGATATTTTTTTCACCCCAAGGAAGCCACGATTGATTTGAAAAAATTGTTGTCTACAACCATTTGGCCAGTAGAGAGTTGTATAAATTTTGTGAAAAAACGGAAAAATCGCAGTGTTATCCTTTGCTGAACGGAACAAAAGGTGTAGTTTTGCCGTCGAATATCACAAAAACTTCGACCAACATGAAATTCAACGAAAAACAGACTGCAGCGGCCATCATCGCCATAGGTATGGTGGCCATGGGACTGGCCATTCGCAACGGCATCGTGACCTTCAAGGATCGTGACCGCACCGTGGCCGTCAAAGGACTTTGCGAACGCGAGGTGAAAGCCGACAAGGTGACGTGGTCACTGAGCTACAAAGAGATCGGCAACGACCCGTCGGCCATGTACGACTTGTTAGAGCAGAAGAACCGCAAGGTGGTGGCCTTCCTTAAGTCGGCAGGCATCAAGGACGATGAGATCAGCATCAACCCTGCCGAGATTGCCGACCGGCAGGCCGACAACTATGGCAACGAAATCATGAACTACCGCTACAAGGCGAAGAGTGTCATCACCGTGACCTCCAGCCACATCGACCAGGTGCGCCAGCTGATGCGCCGTCAGGCGGAGCTGATGAAGCAGGGCATTGCCATCGTCAGCGAGGAATACGGCAACAACGCCGTCACCTACACGTTTACGGGGCTGAACCGCATCAAACCCGAGATGGTGGAGGAGGCCACAAAGAACGCGCGTGCCACGGCACAGAAGTTTGCCGACGACTCTGGCTGCACATTAGGCGACGTGCGCAGTGCGCAACAGGGACAGTTCTCCATCGAAGACCGCGACAACAACACGCCCTACATCAAGCGCATCCGTGTGGTGAACACCATGGAATACGCGCTGGAATAACAACAAACGAGAAACGAAAAAAGAGCCGTGCCCCTCTTGACCGCTGGGTCAGAAGGGGCACGGTTTTGTTTATAGCTGAACAGACCACTTATGCCGCAACGGCAAAGAGTCCGTCGAAGATGCAGGAGCAGATGCCGAAGAACACGATGCCAGCCACGGTGAGCACCAAGGCCAGACGTGTGGCACAGTCCGTGCGGAAACAGGGCAACGGGTTCTCTGCCTTATTGATATACATAGCCTTGACGATGAGCAAGTAGTAGTAGAGTGACACTACCGTATTGATCAAGGCGATGAACACCACGAAATAAGCCAGGAACGAACCCTGCTGGGCGGCTGCCATGAAGACGAAGAACTTCGAGAACATACCAGCAAACGGGGGGATTCCTGCCAGCGAGAACAGTGCCAACGTCATAAGGAAGGCCAGACGCGGATTGGTCTGATACAGTCCGTTGTAGGCCGACATCATCGTCGTGCCATTGCCACGCTGCTCCACCGTGTTGATGACAGCGAAGACGGCCATATTAGCCACCACATAAACCAGTACGTAGTACATCAGCGAAGCCATGCCCATCTGCGTGGCACCAATCAGTGCCAGCATGATGTATCCAGCCTGCGAGATGGAACTGAACGCCATGAAGCGCTTGAGTTCCGTCTGACGGATAGCGAAGAGGTTGGCGATGGTGATGCTGAGCACGATGACGATATAGAGCAGATACTCCCAATACTCCGTCAGCGGAGCAAAGGCACGGGACAGAACCATCAGCAGGGCAAAGGCAGCTGCGCCCTTTGACACCACGCTGAGATAGCCAGTCACGGCAACAGGGGCTCCCTGATAGGTGTCGGCTGTCCAGAAATGGAAAGGCACCAGTGACAGTTTGAAGCCCAGTCCGCTGAAGAAGAACACCAGACCCACGATGGCCAACAGCAACGACGGAGTGTGACCACCTGCGAAGAGCGACTGGAAGCGTTCTGCCATGTCGCCGAAATAGAGCGTTCCCACGGTGCCATAGAGCAGCGAGATGCCGTAGAGCATGATGCCACTGGAGAACACAGCGGTGAGCACAAACTTGGCAGCAGCCTCAGCCGAGCGGTTCTTATACTTATCGAAAGCCACCAGACAGGCCATGGGCACGGAGGCCATCTCCAGTCCGAGGAAGAACAGCAGGAAATGGCCGCTCGACATCATGACGTACATACCCAACAGGGTGGAGAGCACCAGCATGTGGAACTCACCAACGAGTTTCTCGGCCTCGCGCTCCAGCCACGACTGTGCCACGAGTGTCACGATGAGAGTGCCGAAAGTCAAGATGACCTTCATCACCTGCGTGGCTTTCGTGGCCACATAGAGTCCACCGAAGGCTTCGGCAGGAGCGGAAAACGCGCACGCCACGGTCTGTGCCACGAGCAATACGGTCATCAACGTGCCGAGTGTCTGCACCTTCTTCTTTCCCTTGCCAAGGATCAGGTCGGCAAAGAACACAATGACCAGAGCCAGCACGAGGGTTGCCTCCGGCAGCATATGTAAGAATTGTCCGTAATTCATTTTCTTTTCTTGTATTTAAGGGATTAAAGAATGTTTGCCAAAATGGGGCCTACAGCATCGCCGATGACATTGCTGGCCCAGAGGGGGAACAGACCAAGGCCGGCCACACAGGCGATGAGGCAGATGACAGCCACACGCTCGTCCCACGAAGCATCGGTCAGCTCCAGGAAATGCGGGTTCTTCACCTCGCCATACAGAATCTTGCCCACCACGCGCAGGATATAGACAGCGGTGATGACGATACTGGTGCAGGCGATGATGGTGCAGGCACGGTGGAACGTGTCGCCGTTCTCAAACGAGCCGACGAAGATGGTCATCTCAGCAATGAAGCCCGAGAAGCCCGGCAGACCGAGGTTAGCCAAACCAGCAATGACGTAGCCCACGGCTAAGAACGGCATAATCTTCATCAGACCATCCAGATAGCGGATGTCACGGGTGTGGGTGCGCCCGTAGATCATACCGATGAGGGCAAAGAAGAGGGCCGTCATCAGACCGTGCGACAGCATCTGCAGGATGGCACCAGTGCAGGAGGTCTTGGTCATCATCAGCAGGGCGAAGAGCACCAGACCGCAGTGGGACACGGAAGAATAGGCGTTGATATACTTCAAATCGGTCTGTACGCACGCCGAGAACGCACCGTACACCACCGAGATAGTAGTCAGAATCAGGAAGATCCAAGCCAGTTCACTGGCAGCGTCGGGCAGCAGGTACATGGCCACACGGAAGCAACCGTAGCCTCCTAATTTCATCAGTACGCCAGCATGGAGCATGGAGACAGCCGTCGGGGCTGAAGCATGACCATCGGGCGACCAAGTGTGGAACGGGAACATGGCACCGAGCACGCCAAAACCAATGAAGATGAAGGGGAAGAACACCTTCTGTATCTCCACGGGGATGTTGTGCAGGGCTGCAATAGCCGTCACGTTCATCGTGGTGTGTCCACTGAAATAATAGATGCCGAGGATGCCGATAATCAGCAGGGCGGAGCCGCCCATCAGCATCAGTGTCAACTTCATGGCCGCATACTCCTTATTGCCACTGCCCCAGACACCAATCAACAGGTACATGGGGATGAGAGCCACCTCGTAGAACATGAACATGGTGAAGAGGTCGGTGCAGATGAAGAAGCCATAGACACCTGTGGACAGCAGTGTGAACCACAGGAAATACTCCTTGGTCAGCGGTTGCAGCCGCCACGAGGCAAACGTGCCAGTGAAGACGATGATGCTTGAAAGCAACAGCATCACCACCGAGATGCCATCGACACCCACGGAATAGGCGATATTGAGCGGCTTGAACCACGGGGTACTTGCCGTGAGTAGCATCACGTCGGTATTGCCAGCAGCGCGCTGCTGTACAAAATAGACGGTCAACCAAATGGACAGTGCCAGCAGACACGAGGAGCCAGCCACCATCACACCACGCACCTGATTGAGACTCTTGCTCAGCCAAAGGCCGAGAAGCATCAAGGCGGGGATTACTACGAATAATGTCAATATACTCATTGTTTCGATTTTTCTTTATTCATAATGTTCAGAGTGCACAGGCCAACAGCACGAGGGTCAGTGCCACCGTACCAGTGAGGAACCATACGGCATACTGCCGCACGTCGCCGCTCTGCCAAGGACGGATGGACTCGCCAGCCTCGTTGGCACCCCATGCTAAGAAGTTGAACGTGCCGTCAACCACATGGCGGTCGAACCAAGCCACGGGCTTGGAGATGCAACGGAAGATGATGCGGTGGGTGACATACTGCCAAATCTCATCCTGATAGAAACGCTTGTAGGCCGCACGATGCAGGCGCGGGAACTGTTTATACAGGCGGTCGGCGATGGGCTGACGCTCTCCTTTATATATATAGGTAGCGAGACAGATACTCAGAATGGCGATGACCGTAGAGGTCAAGGCAATCTGCACATCGAAATGGATGGTGTAGTCCTGACCGTTAGCTGTGACGAACGAGCCGAAGCTGCCGCCCCAGCCTGCAAAGCCTGCGATGGTGGTGTAGATGCCGACGCCCACCGTGATGACACAGAGCACTATCAAGGGAATGGTCATCGTGAGCGGAGCCTCGTGCGGTGTATGATGCGCATGGGCTTCCTTGTTCTCTGTGCCCCAGAAGATGCCGTAGTACAGGCGGAACATATAGAACGCCGTCATGGCGGCAATGCCCGTCATGATCCATCCTACCACAGGGCTGTAGGCAAAGCAGGCCGTGATGATCTCGTCCTTCGAGGAGAAGCCCGAAAAGAAGGGGATGCCGGCAATGGCTAAGCAGCTGATGAGGAAGGTGATATGGGTGATGGGCATATACTTACGGAGTCCACCCATCATCGCCATCTCGTTGGAGTGGACGGCGTGGATGATGCAACCAGCACCGAGGAACAGGCAAGCCTTGAACATGGCGTGGGTGAACAGGTGGAACATGGAAGCCATGTAGCCCAACTGTGCGTGGTTGTCGAGCATGGCCTCATGGCCAGGTAGGCTGACACCGAGAGCCACCATCATGAAGGCTATCTGCGAGATGGTGGAGAAGGCTAACACGCGCTTGATGTCGCTCTGGGCACAGGCCACGGCAGCGGCGTAGAAGGCGGTGAAGACACCGACCCACACCACGATGCTCAACTGGGGCTGTGCATACTCAATCCACAACGGGAACATACGAGCCACCTGGAACACACCAGCCACCACCATCGTGGCAGCATGGATCAAGGCAGACACTGGCGTAGGACCTTCCATGGCGTCGGGCAACCAGATGTGCAACGGGAACATCGCACTCTTACCCGCACCACCGATGAACATCAGCACGAGAGCCGTGGGCAGGATGAACGCTCCGGCAGCCAATGCCTTGGCCGTGTTACCAGCAATGAATGGTGTAGTGCCTGCGCCCATCTCTATCGTTCCTGCAAACGAGAAACTGAACGACTCGGTATAGTAGCCGAAGATCAGAATACCGATGAGGAAGAAGAGGTCAGCAAAGCGCGTCACGATGAAAGCCTTCTTCGAGGCAGCGATGGCCGGCTTCAACGGATAGTAGAAGCCAATCAACAGGTAGGACGATACGCCCACGAGTTCCCAGAACAGATACATCTGGAAGATGTTCGTGGCCACCACCAGTCCGAGCATCGACATGGTGAAGAGGCTCAGGAACGCGTAGTAGCGCTGGAAGCCCTTCTCGCCGTGCATATAGCCGAACGAATAGATGTGTACCATCAGGCTGACGGTCGAGATGACGATGAGCATCATCACCGAGATGGGATCCAGCAGGATGCCCATGTCAAAATGCAGGTTGCCCAGCGGCAGCCAGGTGAAGTTGTAGGGGACGAACGTGGCGAACGTGCCGTCAGCCAGACGGGGCGCAGAGAAATAGCTGAACGCCGTCAGATAGGACAGCACCGTCACGAGTCCCAACGAAGTGGTGCCGACAAGGCCTGCCGCCTTGTGGGACAGCTTCATACCACAGAGTCCCAACACGAGGAACGAGAGGGCGGGCAGAAGCAGAATCAAAAATGTATAACTGTAATCCATCACTTCTTAATTACCATTTCATGTTTTTAATACTGTCAACGCTGTCGCTCTTGAAACGGCGATAGACATTGATGATGATTGCAATCGCGACGGCCGACTCAGCTGCGCTCACACCGATGGAGAAGAGGGTCATGAACATACCCTCCATGCTGCCGGGATAGAGCATCCGGTTGAAGGCCGCGAAATTGATGTCGACCGCATTGAGCACCAGCTCAATGGAGATGAGCATGGCAATCAGGTTGCGACGGGTCACAAAGCCGAACACACCGATGAAGAACAGCAGTGCGCTCAGTATGAAATAAAGTTCTACTGGTACCATAGTCTTAGTCCTCCTTTCTTGATACTACCAACGCACCGATGATGCAGGCCAACAGGAACAGTGAGATGAACTCGAAGGGGAGCACATACTGATACTTGTCGGCACCAACCAGTGCATGACCGATTTCACGCATGGGCACCTCCTGGTCGGGAGACACCGCACAGACATAGCGCGACATTCCGCGCAGCATATCGTTCTTGAGGAACACCAGTACTACCGTGGCCAGGCCGACGACGCTCAGCAGCGCGCCCATGACGACACGGCTGCCCTTCATGCGTTCCACCAAGCCCTGCAAGGTGCGCTTGCTGACCAGTTGGATGGCGAAGACGTAGATCATCGTCACGCCGCCAGCATAGACCGAGACCTGTGCAGCTCCTAAGAAGGTATAGTCGAGCAGGAAGTAAAGACCTGCCACACCGAAGAGCACGAACAACATGAACGTTGCGGCTCTCATGATTCGCTTCGTCGTCACACACATCACGGCCGAGCCGAGGATGACGACAGCGAGGATGCAAAACATTACTAAATTAGCCATTGTCCTTACTTCGTTTTAGTGTTAAACTTACCGATGGTCATTTCCGCGCCACCGTCCAGCAGGTTGGGCAGTGAGCCGCCTTGATAGACCTCCTTGTCGAGGTGGAGCACCAGGCTGTTGCGGTCGAACACGGCATTCTCGAAATCGTTGACAAACTCGATGGCATCGAAGTTGCACGCATTGGTGCAGAGCTGACAGAACATACAGTCGCCCAGGTCGTACTGGTAGTCGTCGAGCACCTTTTTCTTCTTACCCGTCTCGGCATCCTCCTCCATGTGGGAGGTGATTTTGATGGTGCCGTTCGGACAGGTCTTCTCACACAGCGTGCAGGCCGTACACTTGTATGCTCCGTCTTCGCCACGCTTGAACACGAGACGGCCACGGTGGCGCTTGGCCACGTGGAGCGTTGTCTTGCGGTTCTCGGGATACTGCTCCGTCGACTTATTGGTGAAGAAGTCCTTGAAATATTCCTTCCAAGTGACCTTCATTCCCGTCAGGAGCGTCTTCACTCCGTGCCCGAGTTCTCCGAAATATGATTGGTTATTTTCCATTTCTACACCTTATTTAATATACCATCCGAGTGCCACCACGACGGTCATCAGCACGAGGTTGATGAGTGCCAGCGGCATGAGATATTTCCATTCGAGTTTCAGAATTTGGTCGATGCGCAGGCGTGGGAACGTCCACTTAACCCACATCAGCAGCCAAACGAGGGCAAAGGCCTTGCCCATGAACCACACGATGCCAGGGATGTAGTTCATCACCTGGTCGAAGGCGGCCACTCCAATGTTGACGGGTGCCCATCCGCCGAGGAATACCGTGGCGGCAATGCCAGCGATGATGAACAGGTTGAGGTACTCGGCCAGATAGAAGAAACCGAAGCCCATGCCCGAATACTCGGTATGGTGGCCAGCGGTCAACTCGCTCTCTGCCTCAGCCATGTCGAACGGGCCGCGGTTGGCCTCAGCGTTGCCGGCCACGAGGAACACCAAGAAGGCGATGATGGCTGGGAGGTGTCCCTGGAAGATGAGCCAGCGCCAAGGACCAGTCTGCGCCTCCACGATGCCAGACACCTGCATGGTGCCAGTCAGCACGACGGCGGTAATCAGACAGAGGCAGAGCGACATCTCATAGGAGATCATCTGCACGGCACCGCGCATGGCGGACACCACTGAATACTTGTTGTTGGAGCTCCATCCAGCGAGGAAGATGCCCACCACGCCGATGGACGACACGGCGGTCAGCAGGAACACGCCGACGTTGAAGTCGAGCACCGTTGCACCGTTGTTCCACGGCAGGAACGAGAAAGCACCCACCGAGCCGATGATGACCAGCAGCGGAGCTACGGCATAGAGGAGTTTGTCGGCCTTGTCCACGAAGAAGATTTCCTTGATGAGCATCTTCAGCACGTCGGCAAACACCTGCAGCACGCCCCAGTAGCCCACGCGCATCGGGCCGAGACGGCACTGGAAGTAGGCGCACACCTTGCGTTCCATAAAAATCAGTGCGATGGCAATCAGCGCATATCCCACCAGGATTCCCGCACCGATCAGCACGCACTCTATCAGTATCGACCAAAAGTCGCCCAGTCCCAAGGTGGTACGGAGCAACTGGTCTATCCAGTTTGTTATTATTGAAAAGTCAAACATGATATTCTACGTTCTTTTTGTTGTTTAACGGTCAATGTCGGGAATCACGAAGTCGATGGCGGCACCCGTTGCCACGAGGTCGGCAATCTTCTGTCCGCGCAGCATCGCGTCGAGTGCACCAGTGAGCGACAAGCCCATCGGGCGCATCTTCAAGCGGTAAGGACTCTTGTCGCCGCGCGAGTCGAGATAGATACCGAACTCGCCACTGGCTCCCTCCACCGAGAAGTACCACTGTCCCTCGGGCACTTTAATGATGGGCTTCTGCTTCACGTAGAAGTCGCCAGCGGGGATGTTGTCGATGAGTTGCTCGATGATGCGCAGGCTCTGATACATCTCCTGGATGTGGCAGGTGTAGCGATCCATGGTGTCGCAGCCAGTCATGATGACCTGCTCCCACTCCACCTTGTCGTACATGTCGTACGGATGGTTCTTGCGCACGTCGTTCTTCCAGCCAGAGGCACGTCCTGCCGGACCAGTCACAGCGTAGCTGATGCAGTCCTCAAGACTCATCGGACCTACCTTCTCGAAGCGGTTATGGGTGATGATATTGTCGCCAAACACGTCGACGTATTCCTGTATCATCGGCTTGAGGTACTTGACGAGCTTCTTCACGTTCTCCACAAAGTTGGGGTCAATGTCCTCCTGCAGTCCACCGATGCGGTAGTAGTTCTGGATGAGTCGTCCACCGGTGGTCTCCTCCATGCAGTTGAGCACGTGTTCGCGGTCGCGCATGGAATAGAGGAAGGCGGTCAGTGCGCCCATGTCCTGTGCGCAGCAACCGACGTACAGCAGGTGGGAGTCCAAACGCTGCAACTCGTCCATGATGGTGCGGATGTACTTGATGCGGTCGGTCAGCTCCACCTCCATTCCCTCTTCTATCACACCCACCAGCGCGTGGCGGTGCATCATGGCGGAGAGGTAGTTCAGGCGGTCGGTCAGGGCGAGGGTCTGCGGATAGGTGTAGCTCTCGCACATCTTCTCGATGCCGCGGTGGATGTAGCCTAAGTGGGGATAGACGCGCTTCACGGTCTCGCCGTCCACCACGGTCTGCATACGGAGCACGCCGTGGGTGGAGGGGTGCTGCGGCCCGATGTTGATGACGTAGTCGTCGTCGGTAAACAGCTTATTCTGCTTGGAGCAGAGATGGCCGTCTTTGTCCAGCCAGTATTCCATACCGTAGTCTGGCTCTTTGTCGTCTTCCAACACATAGTCGTCGTTGAACACCCAGTCTTTGCGGAAGGGGTGTCCCTTGAAGTCGTTGCGCAGGAAGAGGCGGCGCATATCGGGATGGCCGAGGAAGAGGATGCCGAAGAAGTCGTAGACCTCGCGCTCCAGCAGGTCTGCCACGTGCCAGATGTGGGTCACGGTGGGAATCACGCTCTCGCCGTCCACCACCTTGGCCAGCATCTTCACGCTGCAACGCTCGTGGCTGTCGGTGTTCTCAAGGATATAGATGCAGCCGAGTCCCTCCTCGGGGCCGAAGTCCTCGCCCACGATGGTGACCAGATAGTCGAAGTGCTTCTTGTCCTTCAAGTTCTGCATCTCTGGGGCGAACTGATCGAAATCGAATACTAAGTGTTCCAGTTTCATGCGTTCTCCTCCTTTTCTTGCTTCATTTGTTCTACAAATTCCTGGGGCACGTCAGTCACCACGATGGGTTCGCGGCGATGGTCTCCCAAACGGCGCGCCACGAGTTCCTCGTTGGACACGCCTAACTCGCGCTCAGCCTTCGACTGCTTGTGGTTAGCACCACCGAAGAACTTTTCGATCTTCACCTTGCGCTGCAACTGCATCATGCCGTACATGATGGCTTCGGGGCGCGGCGGACAGCCAGGGATAAACACGTCTACGGGCACGATTTCCTCGATACCTTTCACCACATGATAGCTCGACTTGAACGGGCCGCCACTGATGGCGCAGCCGCCCACGGCCACTACATATTTCGGCTCGGCCATCTCGTCGTACAGACGTTTCAGCGCTGGAGCCATCTTATGGGTGATTGTTCCGGCACACATGATGAGATCGGCCTGGCGAGGAGAGTTGCGCGTCACCTCGAAACCGAAGCGCGCGAAGTCGTAGCGCGAGCAGCCGCAGGCCATGAACTCAATGCCACAGCAGGAGGTGGCGAAGGTCAGCGACCAAAGGGAGTTGGAGCGTCCCCAGTTAATCAGCTGGTCGAGCGAACCCGTCACCACGTTGACACCGCCTTCGTGCAACTCGTCCACGAGTTTCTCCAGTGTGGCGTTGTCCTTAAACTCCCCGTAGGGAATGCTCTTGATTTTCGGCTTTATTTCCATTCAAGCGCTCCTTTCCGCCAGGCGTATGCCAGCCCGAACACTAATACAACCAAGAAGAAGCCGATGCTCAGCAGGGCTGCAGCGCCCAACTCCTTCACTACTACTGCCCATGGATAGAGGAAAACCGTTTCCACATCGAACATGAGGAAGAGGATGGCAAACAGGTAGAAGCCGACGCTAACCGGCAACCATGAGGTGCCGTGCGTGGGAATGCCGCACTCATACGGCTCGCCTTTCACCTTGTTGTAGCTTCGTGGGCCGAGCAGTTTGGCCATCACGTACGCTGCCACCACCAGTGTAATGGCCGTCACGAGGACGGTAATTAACAAAGTAAAATTCATAAACGTTTATAATTTTATAATTTTTTGTTTTTGCTTAGCGGCTGCAAAGGTACAAATTAATTTCCGAAAACGCGCTGGGCAGAGAAAAATATTTCTCTAGGCAGAGAGAAAACTTTCTCTAGGCAGAGAAAAAAACAACGTTCCCTTTGCCGTTTCCGTTTTTCTTCGTAACTTCGCGGCCAGAAAAACGACTCTAAAGAAAAGAAATATGAAAAAAATTCTTACCTTAGCTGTGATGCTGACCATGGTCTTGTCCGTCGCAGCGCAAAAGAAAGCAAAGTACGTGTTTTACTTCATCACCGACGGCACAGGCGTAAACACCGTGCTCGGCGCAGAGATGTACCGGGCGGAACAGCAGGGGCGCATCGGACGCGAACCATTCTGCATGACGCTGTTTCCCGTCATCGGTGTGTCGTCCACCTTCTCGAACAACAGCGGCGTGACCGACTCTGCCGCATCGGGAACGGCACTCGCCACGGGTGTGAAGACACAGAACGGCTGCCTCGGCCTGCAGCCTGACCTCAAGACGCCCGTCACCTCCATTGCCGTATGGGCCAAAGAGGCTGGCATGAAGGTGGGTGTGGCTTCGAGCGTCACCGTCAACCACGCCACGCCTGGCGCGTTTTATGCTCACCAGCCCAAGCGTTCCCTCTACTATGATGTGGCCAAAGACATGATTGCCGCCGACTTCGACTTCTACGCTGGCGCGTCCATCAGCCGGGCTGACGACCCGAAGAACCATCCAGGCGAGCCAAACCTCTACAAGGCGATGGAGAAGGCAGGCTACGCCGTAGCCTACGGCACGGCTGACTACCAGAAAAAAGCCAAGAAGGCCAAGAAGATGCTCCTCGTGCAAGACCCGAACCACCTCAACCCGGCTTCTGGCAGCGAGGCTCTCCCTTACGCCATTGACGCCAAGGACGGCGAGATGACCATCGAGGACATCCTCCGCTGCGAACTGGAGTTCCTCATGCGCGACAACGACAAGGGCTTCTTCCTCATGAACGAGATTGGCGGAAAGGTGGACTGGGCCTGCCACGCGCAGGACGGTGCTACGGCCTTCGCCGAGGTGGGAGCCGTGGACCGCTGCATGAAAATCGCCTACGACTTCTACAAGCAACACCCCGACGAGACCCTCATCGTGCTCACCGCCGACCACGAGACGGGCGGACTGGTGCTGGCCGACAACAACATCTACGCCCTGAACCTCAAGGCACTGACCTGTCAGAAGGTGAGCAGCGACGGCTTCACGCAGATCCTCCGCAACCTGCGCCAGCAGACGGCCAACAAGGTGACGTGGGAACAGGCCAAGCAGGCACTCACCGACAACTTCGGATTCTGGAACGAGCTGAAGCTCACCGAGAAGGAAGAGGCACGCCTCCATGATGTGTGGCAGAAATCGTTTGAGGGCAAGGCCGAAGACGTGAAGAACGAATACACCGCCAACGAGCCACTGGCCGACGAGGCAAAATACATTATTAATAAGAAGGCACTGCTCTCCTGGTGCACTGGCGGCCACTCCGCAGGTCTCGTACCCGTCTACGCCATCGGCGTGGGTTCCGAACAGTTCACGGAGCACAACGACAACGCCCTCATCCCCGTCAAGATTGCCAAGGCTGCTGGATACCAGATTCCATCCTACTTGAAATAAACGCTCCCGCTCTGCAGAATCGATTATGGCACTGAAGTTATACCCGATAGGCATACAGACCTTCGAGGAGATTATCAACAGACAACTCCTCTA
>CAVAIX010000015.1:0-20531 GCA_963588695.1 Bacteroidaceae bacterium
GGGTGATATTAATTGTGCAGGAAGAGACCTTGCCGAGAACGACCTGTTCGGAAGTACAGAAAGGGAAACCGATTCTAGCAAAGATATTCCTCGACAGGTTCGCATAGGAGGCGAAATACCACCAGGTGTCGTACAGACCGCGGAAGAGCGACAACTGGCCAGCGACTTGACGCGCAAGAAGAAGGAGGAAGCCGATGCGGCCAAGCGGATAGAGGAAGAAGGGAAAGCTCGCGCTGAGGCTGCCGAGCGCAGGAAGAATAGTTCCCTCCATAAAATGGTGCGCTGGTTGAAGAAAATAAGCATGGAATTTACACAGGAAGAGGAAGAAAACTAAAAAACAGAAAAGTATGAGCGAGACAAACAATATATTGGATTTCGGTGGTCTGGAAAAGGAAAACAGCATCATCAAGGTTATCGGTGTAGGTGGCGGTGGCGGCAATGCCGTCAATCATATGTATAGGAAGGGCATCCACGACGTGAATTTTGTAGTGTGCAACACCGACTATCAGGCACTCAACGACTCTCCCGTACCTGTCCATCTTCAGTTAGGTTGGGAGGGGCTTGGCGCGGGCAACAAGCCAGAGAAGGCCCAAGAAGCCGCAGAAGAGAGTGCCGAAGACATCAAGAAAATGCTTGACGACGGCACGCGTATGGCATTCATTACGGCCACCATGGGTGGCGGAACAGGAACTGGGGCTGCTCCTGTCATTGCTCGTATCTCAAAGGAAATGGGCATTCTAACGGTAGGTATTGTTACCATTCCCTTCCGTTGGGAAGGAACCAAAAAGATAGATCAAGCCCTTGATGGTGTGGAAGAGATGGCTAAACACGTGGATGCTTTGTTGGTCATCAACAACGACCGTCTGCGCGAAGTCTATCCAGATCTTTCCGTTCCAGAGGCGTTCGGAAAAGCCGACGATACGCTTTCCGTTGCTGCCAAATCTATCTCAGAAATAATCACAGAGCATGGACTAATCAACCTTGACTTCAATGACGTGAGGACTGTGTTGAAAGATGGCGGAGTGGCCATTATGTCTACAGGCTATGGAGAAGGCGAAGGCCGCGTAAAGAAGGCTATTGAGGCAGCTATTAATTCACCGTTGCTTAACGAGACAGACGTATTCAACTCCAAGAAAATACTTCTCAATATCACGTTTGCAGGTGGCAAGAATGGTGCTGATGGCAAGAATGGTGAGGACGGCTTGATGATGGAAGAAATGGGTGATGTCAATGAATTTATGGAAAAGTTCGGAGACTTTGAAATCAAATGGGGACTTGCCATTAATCCTGAATTGGGCAAAAAGGTGAAGGTCACTATTTTGGCCACTGGTTTTGGCGTGGAACATGTGGAGGGCATGGACAGCCATATCAAGCGCCACGCTACCCAGGAAGACTCCTTGGCCATTGAGGAAGCGGCCAAGAGGGAGGAACGTAGAGATCATTACTACCGTGACAAGCAGACCAAGAGTCGTTATCGCCGCCGGCCGCATATTTACCAGTTCAGTGCCGAGGACCTGGACAATGAAAATGTCATTTCTGCTGTGGAACAGAGTCCTACCTACAAGCGCACTCGAGAAATTCTGGAGAATATCCGCAATCAGGCCAATGGCCGGTCGGAGACTTCTGACGAGCCGTCCAAGGAAGACAATCAAGGAACTATCGTTTTTGCATAGTTGCCAGTGTTAGCACCAGACAGACCTCTTTTCGTCTGTTTCTCCTGGCTCGTCTGTCAGTCGAACAACTGTTGCAGAACCTCAGTGCTTTTCAGTTCGGGAAAACCAGGAATATGAATCCTATAGTAATTAAGGAGCACGGTGGTGATATGGTTTCGTTCTTTATGTGACATGCGGAATAGTCGCATCGTGGCATAGTCCATACGCATGAGTTGCTGAAGCAGGGCAGCATCGGCAGCAGATATAAAATCGCTATGTATCGGTATAGTGGTGGAGAAACAACTATTCCGCAGGTCGAACACGCACCCCTCCCTGTAATCCTCCAGATTGGGATAAAATCCTAAAAAACGCGAGATGCGCATCAGAAACGTCAAGTGAAAATTAGCATAGCCTCCCTCTGCCGCATCAAGCCACAACAGTGAGTCGCAGATGTAATCGAACAGTGCGGTGTTGCGCTGTTCCGAGCGAAGGCTGTAGCAAAGGAACTCCGCGACAAAGAGCGTGATGGCCACCTTGTCAGCATGGAGTGGGATGGAAGCGGCCAGAGTAGCCAGCCGCACCTCCTTTAAGCTTTGCAGTTGTCGGTTCGGTCTGATGTCGCAGGTCAGTGCCAGCATCGTCATCGGCTGGAAATACTGTTTTTTCATCTTTCCCCGACCCGAACTGCTCAGCACCACGGAAAAAGACATTCTTCCCACCTCTTTGGTGAACGTGTCAACGATGATTTTGTGGTCACCATATTTAATGGTGCGCAGCACAATCGCTTCTGTTTTTGCAATCATGAGGGCGAAATTACTAAAAAGACGGGAATAAAAAGCATTTTTATAGAAGAAAATTTTGTAGAATAAAAATTTAACTGTAATTTTGCAGCCGCTAAAAGGCGCATGGTCCCTTCGTCTATCGGTTAGGACGAGAGATTTTCATTCTCTAAAGAGGAGTTCGACTCTCCTAGGGACTACCAATTTAAGTCCGCCATCTGTGCAGCGATGCACAGCCGGAACGCCGGAAGGGTGGCGGAGGTCTCTGGGAACACCCTAGATTAAGACCGCCCAGGGCAGTCGCTACGACGCAAGACCCACAAGCATTAAATCAACAGTATCAATTCAAAACAATTCAACACAATGGCAAATCACAAGTCATCTCTCAAGAGAATCCGTCAGGACAAAGCTAAAGCCCTGCACAATCGTTATTATGCAAAAACCATGCGTAATGCTGTTCGTAAGCTGCGCGCAATGACCGACAAGGACGAGGCTTTCAAGCTCTATCCCAGCGTACAGAAGATGCTGGACAAGCTGGCAAAGCGCAACATTATTCATAAGAACAAGGCTGCCAACTTGAAGTCGAGCCTCGCTCAGCACATCAACAAGCTCGGATAAGTGCGTCCTATACAAGACATCCAAGAGTCACATTCTGAAAAAAGGATGTGGCTCTTGTCATTTTTATGCCTAAAACATTCCGATAAGTCGCGGATTTTTCGTATCTTTGCAGCCTGTTAAGCGAAAATAAAATGGCAGAAGACATCAAGACAGAAAACAATTATTCCGCGAGTAACATTCAAGTGCTCGAAGGACTTGAGGCCGTGCGCAAACGCCCGGCAATGTATATCGGTGATATTAGTGAGAAAGGCTTGCACCATTTGGTGAATGAGACCGTGGACAACTCCATCGACGAAGCGATGGCTGGCTATTGCACCCACATCGAAGTGACTATCAACGAAGACGAGTCTATTACGGTTCAAGACAACGGCCGCGGTATTCCTGTGGATGAACACAAGAAGATGCACAAGTCAGCGTTGGAAGTAGTAATGACCGTGCTCCATGCTGGTGGTAAGTTCGACAAGGGCAGCTACAAAGTCAGCGGTGGTCTGCACGGTGTGGGCGTGAGTTGCGTCAATGCGCTTTCCACGCACATGATGTCGCAGGTGTTCCGCAACGGCCATATCTACCAGCAGGAATACGAGAAGGGCAAACCCCTCTACGATGTGAAAATTGTCGGCGACACGGACAAGACTGGTACGCGCCAGCAATTTTGGCCCGATCCCACCATTTTCACCACCACTATTTATAAGTATGACATTATTGCCAAGCGCATGCGCGAGTTGGCCTACCTCAATGCTGGCATTACCATTACGCTGCGCGACCTGCGTCCCGACGAAGAGGGCAAGACAAAGGAAGAGGTGTTCCACGCTAAGGACGGTCTCAAAGAGTTTGTGCGCTACGTAGATCGCCACCGCACCCACCTCTTCGATGATGTAATCTATCTGAAAACGGAGAAACAGGGTGTGCCCATTGAGGTTGCCGTGATGTACAACACCGACTATTCCGAGAATATCCATTCTTACGTTAACAACATCAATACCATAGAGGGCGGCACCCATCTAACGGGTTTCCGCATGGCGCTAACCCGCACACTGAAGGCTTATGCAGATGCTGATGCCCAGATTTCGAAGCAAATTGAGAAGGCAAAGATTGAGATTGCGGGCGAGGACTTCCGCGAAGGTCTCACTGCCGTCATCTCTATCAAAGTGGCTGAGCCGCAGTTTGAAGGACAGACCAAGACCAAACTCGGCAACTCTGAGGTGGCAGGTGCTGTGCAGCAGGCTGTAGGCGAGGCCTTGAGCAACTATCTTGAGGAACACCCGAAGGAGGCTAAACTGATCTGCGACAAGGTGGTTTTGGCCGCCACGGCACGTATTGCAGCACGAAAGGCTCGCGAGAGCGTACAGCGCAAGAATCCCATGACGGGCGGTGGCCTTCCTGGCAAACTCGCTGACTGTTCCAACAAAGACCCGAAGGCATGTGAGATATTCCTCGTCGAGGGTGACTCCGCTGGTGGTTCTGCCAAGCAGGGTCGTGACCGCCATTTCCAAGCCATTCTTCCGTTGCGCGGAAAGATTCTCAATGTAGAGAAGGTGCAGTGGCACCGCGTATTCGAGGCCGAGTCTGTGATGAATATCATTCAGAGTATCGGTGTCCGCTTCGGCGTTGATGGTGAGGGTGATCGCGAAGCCAATATTGACAAGCTACGTTACGACAAGATTATCATCATGACTGATGCCGATGTTGATGGTTCGCACATCGACACCCTTATTATGACCCTGTTCTACCGTTTCATGCCGCAGGTCATCCAGGGCGGCCACCTCTACATTGCCACACCGCCTCTATACAAGTGCACTTACAAGAAAATCTCGGAATACTGCTACACCGAGCAGCAGCGCCAGGCTTTCATCGATAAATATGTGGACGGCCGCGACGAGGACAAGAGCTTGCACACGCAACGCTACAAAGGTTTGGGCGAGATGAATGCCGAGCAACTTTGGGATACGACCATGAACCCAGCTAATCGCCTACTGAAACAGGTGACTATCGAGAATGCTGCTGAAGCCGACGAGATTTTCTCCATGCTGATGGGCGACGACGTAGAACCGCGACGTGAGTTCATCGAAAAGAACGCCACCTACGCCAATATCGATGCGTAAACACCATGCAGTCATGATATGAAGAAAGACCTACTGCTGTTGTCGTTTTTGGCGACCGTCGGAGTCTCTGCCCAACAACTCCCGATGCGCCTCGTCTATGACCGTCCTGCGCGGTTTTTCGAGGAATCGCTACCCATCGGCAACGGCAAGTTGGGGGCACTGGTCTATGGCGGTGCGGATGACTGCCTACTCTATCTGAACGACATTACGCTGTGGACGGGACAGCCTGTGGATCACAACGAGGGAGTGGGGGTCGCGCAGTGGATTCCCGAGATACGCAAGGCTCTCTTTGCTGAGGACTACCGCCGAGCCGATAGTCTGCAACTCCATGTGGAAGGGCACAATTCCGAACATTACCAGCCTTTGGCCACCGTCCATCTCTACGACTGGAATGAAGGGAAAGTAAAAAACTACCGGCGCAGCCTCGACATTGACGAAGCTGTCGCCTCTGACTGCTTCGAGCGCGGCGGCGTGACCTTCACTCGTGAATATATTGCTTCCTATCCCGACCGTACGATTGCCGTACGTCTCACGGCAAGCAAGACGGGAGCACTCAATTTTCGTCTAACTCTCGGTGCACAATTGCCCCACCGAGTGAAGGCCAGCAACGGCAATCAACTTACTATGACGGGTCACGCCACGGGCGATGCTGCGTCGAGCATCCATTTCTGCACCATTGTGCGTTTGGACGAGACGGACGGCACAGTCACCGCGGACAACGAGGGATTGACCTTGAGACACGCCACGGCGGCAACAGTTTATGTGGTCAACGCCACCAGCTACAATGGACCGCACAACCACCCCGTCACAGCTGGTTCGCCCTATTTGGAACAGGCTGCCGACGATGCTTGGCACATGGTCAACACTACCTACTCCGAGGTTCGCCATCGCCACGTCGGCGACTACCAACAATATTATGACCGTGTCAAGCTCCATCTGGGTGGTGAAGTGCCACAAGTGACTACGGACAGTCTGTTGCGTGCACAGGTATTCTCTCCGTCGCCTGCCGATGGTACGAACGCGGAGGGCAATACGCTGCCGACTCCTAAGGGCAATGCCTATCTCGAAACCCTTTATTTCCAATACGGACGCTACCTGCTTATCAGTAGCTCGCGCACTCCTGGGGTTCCCGCCAACCTGCAGGGACTGTGGACTCCACATCTCTGGTCGCCTTGGCGCGGCAACTACACGATGAACATCAATTTGGAGGAGAACTACTGGCCTGCCTTTACCACTAATTTAGCGGAGATGGCGCAACCACTCGACGCATTCGTTAAGGCACTCTCCCAAAACGGACAATACACTGCCCGCAATTTCTACGGCGTTGAGCGCGGCTGGTGTGCCAGCCACAACAGCGACCTGTGGGCCATGACCAATCCCGTAGGCGAAAACCGTGAGAGCCCGATGTGGAGTTGCTGGAATATGGGGGGTGCGTGGCTGGTCAACACGTTGTGGGAACGCTATCTCTTCACGCGCGACACCCAGTATCTGCGTACCGTTGCACTACCCTTGATGCAAGGTGCTGACGATTTCTGCGATGCTTGGTTGATAGAGAATCCCAAACAGCCAGGTCAACTCATCACCGCTCCGTCGACTTCACCAGAGAATGAATACGTAACGGACGACGGCTACGTGGGAACGACCTGTTATGGTGGTACGGCTGACTTGGCCATCATTCGTGAGTTGAGAACCAACCTACTGGAGGCACGCCGTATCTGCGGCGACAAGCCTGCCGTCTTGGCGCAGATGCAGCACCGCCTCGCCCTGCTGCGGCCCTATACGGTGGGGCGTGAGGGCGACCTCAACGAGTGGTACTACGACTGGCGCGACAAAGACTCACACCACCGCCATCAGTCGCATCTCATCGGCCTTTATCCTGGCCAACACCTGCGCGATGCGCGCCTGTTGGAGGCCTGTCGCCAGACGCTGCTCCAGAAAGGTGATGAGAGTACGGGGTGGAGTACAGGGTGGCGCATCAACCTGTGGGCGCGCCTTCACGACGGCGAAAGTGCCTATCGTATCTATCGGCGACTGCTCACTCCAGTGCGTCCGGAGAACGACCGCGCCTCGACGCTGCCCCATCGTGGCGGCACTTATCCCAACTTGTTCGACGCTCATCCGCCGTTTCAGATTGACGGCAATTTTGGCGGAACGGCTGGTGTGGTCGAGATGCTGCTGCAGAGCCGCTACGAGGGTGGACAGGCCACCATCGAGCTGTTGCCAGCACTGCCTGCGGCTTGGAATGAAGGTTCGGTGAGCGGACTCTGTGCCCGTGGCGGTTACGAAGTGGCACTGGAGTGGCGTGGCGGTCTGCCTGTCAAAGTGAACGTCAAGGCGAGAGCAGAAGGCAGGCTGACGCTGGTCTGTGGCAACTGGAAGAAAGAAGTGCGACTGAAGGCCGGCCAAACAAAAACCTTCAAATTCCAGTGACAGACAAGGCGAAACTTCTTGAAAGACTACCTTTCTTTTTCTTCTTCATTCAGCAACTGCGCGGCTACGGCGCACAATTCTCCGTACCATTCACTGCCGAAGCGCCGCGTCAGCGGTTCTTTGAGAAAGCGGAACACGGGCAGCTGTAGTTCGAGCCCTTTTCGTACGGCATCCTTACAGACGCTCCAGCGGTTGTAGTTCAGTCCGACAAGGCCATCCCGAAAATGCTTCTCGCGGATGGGATAGAGCGCACAACTGACGGGTTTGCAAAAAGTGGTTTGGCCGTTGCGGAAGGCACGCTCCAGAGCGCAGAGACAACAGCCTTTTTCGTAACACGTGAAGACACAGTCCTTGCCGCCCACGATGCTCGTCACGAGGTCGCCGTCCATATCGCAGTAGGCCACGCCCTGACGGTCTATCACGGCCTGTGCGGAGGCTGAGAGGTCGCCCCACACCGTGTCAAGGCAGTCCTCAATGGCCATTGCCTCGTCTTCTGTGACTGGTGCACCAGCATCGCCCTCTACACAGCAGATGCCCTTGCAGGCATCGAGGTCGCAGCAGAAACACTCCGTCAGAATGTCCGACGACACTAGTACGCCGTCAATGTCTATGATTGGTGGGATTCTCATGGTTCCTTTTCTTTTGTTTCACCATTCTATGGGTTGCTGACCGTGCTCAGTCAGATAGGTATTGCAGCGCGAGAACTGGTGTTGTCCGAACCATCCACCTCGGTTGGCACTGAGGGGCGAAGGGTGCACCGATTCGATGACGAGATTTCGCTGACGGTCTATCATGCTGGCCTTGCTGCGCGCATAGCTGCCCCAAAGCAGGTAGACCAGTCCTTCGCGGCCGGAGGCCAGGGCGCGGATGGCCGCATCGGTGAACTGCTGCCAACCATAGGCAGCGTGGCTGTTAGCCTGATGGGCGCGCACCGTGAGGGTGGCGTTGAGCAGCAGCACACCCTGCCGCGCCCATCGTGTCAGGTCACCGGAGTAAGGGACACTGGTGCCCACGTCGTCGTGAATTTCCTTGAAGATATTCTGCAATGATGGTGGGAAACGCACTCCGTCTGGCACGGAAAAGCTCAGTCCGTGAGCCTGTCCTGGCTCATGGTAGGGGTCTTGCCCGAGGATGACTACCTTCACGCTGTCGAAAGGACATAGGTTGAAGGCGTTGAAAATCAGTCGTCCCGGCGGGAAACACGGGTGCTGGTGGTATTCCGTGCGCACAGTTTGCGTGAGTTGCTGGAAGTAGGGCTTGTCAAATTCCGGCTTCAGTCGTTCTGCCCACGAAGGTTCTATCTCTACATTCATGCTGCTGTTTTGTATAATTTTTCGATTCTGTCCGCGAAGTTACACAAAAAATCGCACACCCCAGTTTCTTTGCTCCGTTTTTTCTCTCTGCCGAGAGAATTTTTTTTCTCTGCCTAGCGAGTTAAAATTTCGCCCGAACAGCAGGCTGCAATGTCGAAAACTGCAAGAAAACCAACGAACCCTTGGTGTTGTCGGGAAAAAGCAGTATCTTTGCAGAAACTAACGATGGGGTTGATTAACGCTATGCAAACAAGAAGTCATTTGTCAGTACTGGTTCACGACCTTGCCAAGAAATACGGCGGACGCGAGGCGCTCGTCTATCAGGACTTTGGCGGAGGGACGTGGAAATCGTTGTCGTGGAACACGTTCTCGGACACCGTGAAGAAGGTCAGCAACGCGCTGCTCAACATCGGTGTGAAGGAACAGGAGAACGTTGGGATATTCTCGCAAAACGCTGTGCAATACCTCTTCTGCGATTTCGGTGCGTGGGGCATCCGTGCTGTCACTATCCCCTTCTATGCCACCAGCAGCGAGCAGCAGATACAATTCATGATCAACGACGCCAAGGTGCGCTTCCTCTTCGTAGGTGAACAGGAACAATACGACCGTGCGCGCCGCGTAGTGCCTCTCTGCCCCACACTGGAGCGCATCATCGTGTTCGACCCTGCAGTGCGTCTTTCACCACACGACCCCAGTGCTGTCTATTTCTCCGATTTCTTGAAACTCGGCGAATCGTTGCCTCGCCAAATCGAGGTGGAGCAGCGGCAGCGCGAAGCCACTGGCGAAGACATCGCCAACATCCTCTACACCAGTGGCACTACAGGTGACTCGAAGGGTGTCATCCTGACCCACGGTCAGTTCCTCTCGGCCATCATCGCCAACGACCAGTGTGTTGAGGTGGGCGAACACGACCGTATAATGAATTTCCTACCCTACACACATATCTTCGAGCGAGGATGGGCACTGCTCTGCCTCTCCGAAGGAGCTACGTTGATCGTGAACACCCATCCGCAAGACGTGCAGCAGGCCATGCGCCAGACGCACCCCACCTGTATGTCGAGCGTGCCGCGCTTTTGGGAAAAGGTGTATCAGGGCGTGATGGAAAAGATAGAACACGCTGGCAGTGCGAAACGTAAACTGTTCCGCCACGCGCTGGCCGTCGGCCGCAAGCACAACATCGAATACCTCAGCCTCGGCAAGAAACCGCCCCTGACACTCCACCTCGAATACGAGCTGCTCAACCGCACCGTATTCTCTCTGGTGCGTAAGGAACTGGGACTGGAAAACGCCCATTTCTTCCCTACAGCCGGTGCCGCTGTCAGCGAACACGTTGAAGAATTTGTCCATTCCATCGGCATCAACATGATTGTGGGCTACGGACTCACCGAGTCGCTGGCCACCGTCAGCTGCGACCATCTCGGCAAGCCCTACACCGTGGGCAGTGTAGGTCGCCCCATCCCTGGCCTCAGCATACGCATCAGCGACGAGGGAGAAATCCTGCTCAAAGGTCCAACCATCACGCAGGGCTATTATAATCGTGAAGACCTGACGCGGCAGGCATTCACCGACGACGGCTATTTCCGAACTGGTGATGCGGGCTATCTGAAAGATGGTGAACTCTTCCTGAAGGAGCGCATCAAAGACCTCTTCAAGACCTCTAACGGCAAATACATCGCACCACAGATGATAGAGTCAAAACTCCTTGTGGACAAATACATCGATCAGATTGCCGTCATTGCCGACCAGCGTAAGTTCGTCTCGGCACTCATCGTCCCCGTTTACGCCATGCTCGAGGAATACGCCCGCGACCATCGCATCGCCTTCGACAGCCGCGAACAACTCTGCACCAACCCACAGGTTAACGCCATGATGAAAGAGCGCATAGACACCCTACAGCAGCAACTGGCTCACTACGAGCAGGTGAAACGATTCACCCTCCTGCCCCATCATCTCTCGATGGAACGGGGCGAATTGACCAATACGCTGAAGATTCGCCGGGGCGTACTCAACGAAAACTACAAGGCACAGATTGACAAGATGTATGAAGACTGACCGTCAGCATCATCGCCAACAGCAGAACAATGATTACACAAGACCAACTGAAAGATGTCCTGGAACGGACAGACAAACTGCGTCACTACCTAAAGATTGACGAGAAGAAGATAGAATTCGAAGAAGAGGATCTGCGCACACAGGCTCCCGACTTTTGGAACGACCAAAAGCGCGCCGAGGCACAGATGAAGAAAGTGAAAGCCATCAAGAAATGGATTGACGGCTATAACGACGTGAAGGCAGCTGCTGACGAACTACAGTTGGCCTTCGATTTCTATAAGGAAGAGATGGTGAGCGAAGACGAAGTCGACACCGACTACCAGCGCGCCATCGCCCTCATCGAGGAACTGGAACTGCGCAACATGCTCCGACAGAAGGAAGACCCCATGGAATGCGTGTTGAAAATCAACTCTGGGGCTGGCGGCACCGAGAGCCAGGACTGGGCCTCAATGCTCATGCGCATGTACCAGCGCTGGGCTGAAGCACACGGCTACAAGGTCAGCATCTCCAGTCTGCAGGATGGTGACGAGGCAGGCATCAAGAGCGTCACCATGCAGATAGAAGGCGGAGAATACGCCTATGGTTACCTCAAAAGCGAAAACGGCGTACACCGCTTGGTGCGTGTTTCACCCTTCAATGCCCAAGGCAAGCGCATGACCTCGTTCGCCTCCGTCTTCGTCAGTCCACTGGTTGACGATACTATTGAGGTCTATGTAGACCCTGCAAAACTCTCTTGGGACACGTTCCGCTCCAGTGGAGCTGGTGGACAGAACGTCAACAAGGTGGAGTCGGGTGTGCGTCTACGCTACTGGTACACCGACCCCGATACGGGCGAGGAGGAGGAAATCCTCATTGAGAACACCGAGACGCGCGACCAGCCCAAGAACAAAGAGCGAGCTATGGCTCTGCTCCGCTCGCAGCTCTACGACCGCGCCATGAAGAAACGTCTTGAGGCACAGGCCAAGATAGAGGCCGGGAAGAAAAAGATAGAATGGGGAAGCCAGATACGTAGCTACGTGTTTGACGACCGCCGCGTGAAAGACCACCGTACCAACTACCAAACCTCGGACGTGGACGGCGTGATGGACGGGAAAATTGACGATTTCATCAAGGCCTACCTCATGGAATTCCCTACTGCCGACGAGGAATGACCATAGAGCCAGAACGAAAAAGATTATATCATACACTAAAACAAAAATATTATGAGCAAACAACACAAAGCCAAACGCGAGGCGTGGGCCAAGAAACAGGAAAAACAGGGTTCAAATCTGATCTGGTGGATTATCGGTGGCCTCATCGGCCTCGGGTTCCTCTATATGCTGTGGTCCATGGTAATCCTCTCCTAAATCAATGGCAACAGAGACAGAACGCAAGTTCCTTGTGAAGGACAACTCCTACAAGGAACTTGCCTTTTCCCACAGTCGCATCCGGCAGGGATACATCTGCCGAGAGAGTGGCAGAACGGTGAGGGTGCGTACACGAGACGCCCGCGCCTACCTCACCATCAAGGGACCGCGCCAGGCCGATGGCCTGTCGCATTATGAGTTCGAGAAGGAAATTACAGCCGACGAAGCCTGCGAACTGATGAAACTCTGCCTGCCGGGAATGGTTGACAAGACGCGCTGGCTGGTGCGCCACGCTGGTCACGTGTTCGAGGTGGACGAGTTTTATGGAGAAAACCAAGGACTGGTTATGGCCGAAGTGGAACTTGAAAGTGCCGATGAATATGTCGAAATGCCCCAATTCATCGGGGAAGAAGTTACTGCTGACCACCGCTACTACAACAGCCAACTCTGCCAGCACCCCTTCTGCCAGTGGGGCAGCGAGGCATAGTTACGCCACTATTTACTGCCTGTTTCACCAGTTTTAGCACTCTCTTCGCTGGAAAAATACGCACCGCACAAGCAGACCAAGCGCGACAGCCAGTGTAATGCCTACGGAATTAGCCAGCAGGTCGAGCCAGTCGCCGCTGCGCCGTCCACCCGTGCAGTAGGCTTGCAACAACTCGATAGCCCCACTCATGGCAATGGGCAGCAACCACGCCCAAAGGAATAACTTCCGACCATTCAGTCGCGCGTGACTCCGAAGATATTCCACCCATGCCACTGTCCATGTGCCCCCGTACATGGCAATGTGAACCCACTTGTCAACGAAGGGAACCTCGTCCAGCTCGGTCTTTGGAGGCGTAAAGAAAGAAAGATACCAAATGGCGGCGATGCACAATAGCGTCAACGGATATTTTCTTACGGTTTGCGCAATTTCTTTCATACAATTCTGACTATTTTGATGCAAAAGTAGGATTTTTTTTATAATTTTGCAAGCAAAACGAAAATTTTATGTCGGAAAGAGTAGGATTTGGGAGTAAACTCGGTGTGATTCTTGCCACGGCAGGGTCGGCAGTTGGACTGGGCAACGTGTGGCGTTTCCCCTATATGACTGGAGAGAACGGCGGAGCCGTGTTCATCATCATATATCTGGTCTGCGTGCTTTTGCTGGGGCTGCCCTGCATGGTCAGTGAATTCATCGTTGGACGACACGGACAGTCGAACACTGCACGGGCTTACCGCAAATTGGCGGGCGGCAGCGCTTGGAAATTCATTGGCTACATGGGTGTGTTCACCGGGTTTCTCATCACAGGTTACTACGCCGTGGTCACGGGCTGGTGTGTGCAATACATTTGGGCTTCGCTCATCGGACAACTGCAGGGCACACCCGACTATTTCAAAACCTACTTCGCTGAGCTTTCGGCAGACCCCGTGCGCCCCGTGCTTTGGACGTTCCTTATGCTAGGTGCCACCTACCTTATTATAGAACATGGCGTACGCGACGGCATTGAGAAAGCCTCGAAAATGATGATGCCCACACTCTTTATCCTTCTGATAGTCATCGTGGTGTCTTCCTGTCTCCTGCCCGATGCAGGGAAGGGAATCGCTTTTCTGTTCAAGCCTGACCTGTCGAAGATGACTGGCGACGTGTTTCTCAACGCACTGGGGCAGTGTTTCTACTCGCTGAGCATCGCCATGGGCTGCCTCTGCACCTACGCCAGCTATTTCTCAAAACACACCAATCTGACCACCTCGGCAGTGCAGATTGCAGGTATTGACACCCTCGTGGCTATTTTGGCTGGACTGATGATTTTTCCAGCCGCGTTCTCTGTAGGCGTGAGTCCCGACAGCGGCCCTTCACTTATATTCATCACCCTGCCCAATGTCTTCGCTCAGGCCTTTGCCGGCATTCCCCTCGTAGGCTACATTGTGGCTCTACTCTTCTTCCTGTTGCTGACATTGGCAGGACTCACCTCGCTCATCTCACTGCACGAGGTTAGTACCGCATTCTTCCAGGAGGAGTTCACGCTGACGCGCAAGAAGGCCGCCCTTCTCGTGACACTTTCCACAGCCGCCGTCGGCATCTGTTGCTCGTTGTCGCTGGGCGCAACGGATTGCCTGGTGATTGGTGGGAAACCTCTATTCGACTGGTTCGACTTCATTACTGGCCAGATTTTCCTGCCTATCGTAGGCTTCCTCACCTGCGTGTTCATCGGGTGGTTCGTCCCACACAAGATTGTGCGTGAAGAGTTTACCAACTACGGTACACTGCGCAGCAGGCATTACATCCGTCTCTTCCACTGCTACATTTTTCTCGTGAAATATATCTGTCCACTGGCCATCCTCTTTATCTTCCTCCACCAGTTGGAACTTCTCTAATCGGAAACGAAAAGTGGCAATCAGATTGCTCTGATCGCCGCTTTCAGTCGGGATGAGGCGACTCGAACGCCCGACCCCTACGTCCCGAACGTAGTGCGCTACCAACTGCGCTACATCCCGATTTTGCGGTGCAAAGGTACGAATTATTTGTGAATAACGAAGAGAAAAACGCTTTTTTTTGCGGTTCGTTCCCGAAATGTGTCGCGTTTTCCTACAGCAACTCGGGCAGTTGGAACAGTTTCGTACCGTTTGACCCCTTGATAAGAATATACTTGCCACGCGGTTGCTGGGTGGCAATGGCGGTTTTTACCTCATCCACGTCGCGGAATTTCCGAAACGAACAGATGGTATTCCCGAACTCCTCGCCCACAAGCCACACTTCCTCAAACCCTACCTCTGCCAGACGATCAACCACTTTCTGATGCTCTTCGGCAGAAACGTCGCCCAACTCGCGCATATCGCCCAAAATGGCCATTTTGGCAGGAACGTCCATGAGTCGGAAATTGTCAATGGCCGCCTGCATACTGGATGGGTTAGCGTTGTAGGCATCGACGATGAGGTGATTGTGTGCGGTGACGGTCATCTGCGAACGGCTGTTGGTGGGAATATAGTTGGCAATGGCTCTGTTCATGTAGACAAACGGCACATTGTTTACGTATCCTACGGTGATGGCTGCCAAGATATTGTCGAGATTGTAGGCACCGATGAGGTGGGTCTGCACCTCCATCCAATCACCAATATAGTCGATTTCACAATCCTGTTCGCGCCAGCGGAATTTCAGGAAGGGTGCACACGACAGCACTTCACCGCGTATCAGAATATCAGGGTTATCGCTCTGTCCGTAATAATAGATGTCTATCAAACCACGACTCATGGCCATCAGATGTTCGTTGTCACGGTTGACGAAGACGGGGTACTCGTGAGCTTGGAGAAAATCGTATAACTCGCCTTTGGTACGGCAGACACCCTCGAACGAGCCGAAGCCCTGCAGGTGAGCACGTCCCACATTGGTGATTAGTCCGCAGGTGGGTTCAGCGGTCTCCGCCAGGGTCTTAATGTCACCTGGATGACTTGCCCCCATCTCCACCACGGCAATGTCGCAGTCGTCGTCCAGGCGAAAGAGTGTTTTCGGCACACCAACATCGTTATTGAAATTTCCTTCGGTGGCCATCACGTTGTAGCACGTGGCGAGTATCGCCTTAGTCAGTTCTTTTGTCGTCGTCTTTCCGTTAGTACCAGTAATGCCAACGACGGGAATTTGGAACTGGCGGCGGTGTTCGCGCGCCAAGTCCTTGTATGTTTGCAATGTGTCTTCCACGAGGATGTAGCGAGGATCAGCAGACTGTATTTCTGGTGCGGTGTAGGCACTGATAATGGCATAGGCACAGCCCTTCTCCAGTGCAGCCTGTGCGAACTGATTTCCGTCGAACGAGGTTCCCTTGAGAGCCAAGAAAATGCTGTCCTTCGGACACTCGCGCGAGTCGGTGGTAATGCACGGATGGTCGCGATAGAGTTGGTAGAGTTCTTTGATATTCATGGCTTGAATGTTGTTTTTCGCAGCCAAAGGTACGAATAAGTGAGAGAAACACCAAATTTATTTTGAAATTCCCTCAATTATTTGTACCTTTGACGCTCGAAATAACAGACGGCCGACCATGGAATATACATTGAATTGCAACGGAAAACTGGTGTCACTGTCCACCCCACAAGTGATGGGCATCCTCAACGTGACTCCCGACTCTTTCTTTTCGGAGAGTCGGAAACAGACAGAATGTGAGATAGCTGAGCGTACGCGGCAGATTCTGGCCGAGGGCGGCTCCATAATTGACGTGGGCGGCTGTTCCACTAGGCCAGGGAGTGACCCCGTGGACGAAGCGGAGGAGATGCGCCGTGTGCGTAATGCCCTCGCCATTGTGCGCCGTGAAGCCCCCGAGGCCGTGGTCAGTGTAGACACCTTCCGCCCAGAAGTGGCGCGGATGGCCGTTGAAGAGTTCGGAAGCGACATCATCAATGATGTGTCGGAAGGTGCAGACCCAGCTATGTTCCGCACCGTAGCTCGGCTGGGAGTGGCGTACATTCTCATGTCTGTAGCCCCCGATATTTCCGAGATGATGCTGCGCTTTGCCCGCGAAGTGCAACAGTTGCGCGATTACGGGCAGAAAGACATCATCCTTGACCCTGGTTTTGGCTTCGGGAAAACACTACAAGAAAACTACAACGTGATGCAACAGTTAGACAGGCTTGATGCCCTTTCCCTTCCCGTACTCGTGGGTGTCTCACGCAAACGCATGGTGTGGCAACTGCTGGATAGCAGTCCGCAACAGGCGCTCAACGGCACATCGGTGCTCAATACCCTGGCGCTGATGAAAGGAGCGGCCATTCTCCGTGTTCACGACGTGAAGGAAGCCGTAGAGTGTGTGCGCATTGTAGGTCAGACGAACATCCACAACGGTTAGCCTATGTTTTTTGAATTCGGAATAAAAGATGCCGTAGACATTGTTCTCGTGGCCTTGATGCTCTACTACTTCTATCGGCTGATGAAGGAGTCGCGCTCGCTACCTGTGTTCATGGGTATCCTGGTGTTTGTCGTGCTGTGGCTTCTCGTCTCGCAGGTGTTGGAAATGAAACTGCTGGGCAGCATCATGGACAAACTGGTCAGCGTGGGTGTCATCGGACTCATCGTGCTCTTCCAGGACGACATCCGTCGTTTCTTCTACAACCTCGGTGCACACCAGCGCGTGAGGGGCATCCACCGCCTCTTCTCTGGGGAAGACCGGCACAAGGACAAGGCAGACTTGAAACAGACCATCATGCCTCTCGTGATGGCTGCACTCAGCATGAGCAAGAAAAAGGTCGGAGCACTGATCGTACTGCAACGCGCAGTGTCTCTTGACGATGTGGCGCGAACGGGCGAACTGATCGATGCCAATATCAGTCAGCAACTCATCGAAAATATCTTCTTCAAAAATTCGCCGCTCCACGACGGAGCACTCATCGTAGCTGGAAAACGCCTCAAAGCTGCCGGATGCATCCTTCCTGTCAGCCACGAACAGGATATTCCCAAGTCGCTGGGATTGCGCCATCGTGCGGCACTCGGCATCTCGCAGGACAGCGACTGCATTGCCGTGGTGGTCAGTGAGGAGACTGGCGGAATCACCGTTGCCATCGGTGGACAACTCCAACTGCGCCTCACGGCAGAGAAGCTGGAAAGCATCCTTACCGAAGAAATGATGAAAATAATCTAAAATTATTCCATTTCTACGGACGCATTTCGAATATTTTTAGTACTTTTGCAAAGTAGATATAGCAAAAACAACATTATGTCAGAAGGACAAACTATAAAACTATGGATTTATTAAGTCAAATCGTTGCGCGTGCAAAGAGCAACAAACAGCGCATCGTGCTCCCCGAAGCAACGGAGGAGCGCACACTTAGAGCTGCCGACCGCGTGTTGGCAGAAGACATGGCCGACATTATTCTCATTGGTAATCCCAACGAAATCAAAGCGTTGGCCGCCCAGTGGGGACTGAACAGTGTGGACAAGGCAACCATCATCGACCCTGAGAACAACCCCAAGAGCGAGGAGTATGCTACCTTGCTGGCTGAGCTTCGCAAAAAGAAAGGGATGACCATTGAGCAAGCTCGTGAACTCGTAAAGAACCCACTCTACCTCGGTTGCATGATCATCAAGACCGAAGGAGCTGACGGACAGATCTCCGGTGCACTCTCGACCACAGGCGACACGCTACGCCCTGCCCTCCAAATCATCAAGTGTGCCCCAGGCGTTTCCTGCGTCAGTGGCGGCATGGTGCTCATCAGCAAACAGAAGGAATATGGTGAGAACGGCGTTCTCGTGGTGGGTGATGTGGCTGTAACGCCCGTGCCCGATGCCAGTGAACTGGCACAGATTGCCGTCTGCACAGCCCAGACCGCTCGCGCCGTGGCAGGATTCTCAGACCCTCGCGTGGCCATGTTGAGTTTCTCCACCAAGGGTTCCGCCAAGCATGAGGTGGTAGACAAAGTCGTAGAGGCTACAAAACTGGCTCACGAGATGGCTCCCGAACTGAAGATCGACGGAGAGTTGCAGGCCGATGCCGCCCTCGTTTCCAGTGTAGGAGCGAAAAAAGCTCCTGGCTCGGACATTGCAGGAAAAGCCAATGTCCTTGTGTTCCCCAACCTCGAAGTGGGAAACATCGGTTACAAACTCGTACAGCGGCTCGGCGATGCCGTGGCTATTGGTCCCATCCTTCAGGGCATTGCGCGTCCGGTCAACGACCTCTCGCGCGGCTGTTCCGTAGATGACATATATTATATGGTGGCCATCACCGCCTGTCAGGCTATGGATGCCAAGGCAAACAAATAACAAGAAAACCATACGATAGCAATGAAAATTCTGGTATTAAACTGCGGTTCGTCCTCTATCAAGTACGCCCTGTACAACATGGACGACAAGAGCGTGATGACCTCTGGAGGTGCTGAACGCGTAGGCTTGGACGGTGCCTTTGTCAAGGTGAAACTGCCCAACGGTGAGAAAAAGCAGATTATGCACGACATCCCCGAACACACCGAGGGTGTGAAGTTCATCTTCTCCCTGCTCACTGACCCCGAGATTGGTGTTATCAAAGACTTGAAGGAAATTGATGCCGTAGGACACCGTATGGTGCACGGCGGTGAGAAGTTCAACAAGTCGGTACTCCTCACCGACGAGGTGCTGAAAGCATTCAAGGAGTGCTCTGACTTAGCTCCACTCCACAACCCCGCAAACCTCAAGGGTGTCAATGCCGTCAAGGAACTCATGCCAGGACTGCCTCAGGTGGGCGTCTTTGACACGGCCTTCCACCAAAGCATGCCAGCCAAGGCGTATATGTATGCCATTCCCTACGAACTGTACGAGAAGTATGGTGTGCGCCGCTACGGCTTCCACGGCACCAGCCACCGCTATGTGTCCGCTCGCGCCTGCGATTTCTTGGGCATCAAGGCAGAAGGTACCAAGATGATTACCTGCCACATCGGCAACGGAGGCAGTGTGGCTGCCGTGGTTGACGGCAAGTGTGTTGACACTTCCATGGGACTCACACCATTAGAAGGTCTCGTGATGGGTACGCGCTCAGGAGATATTGACGGTGGTGCCGTGACATTCCTGGAGAAGAAGCTCGGTCTTGATGCCGACGGCATGAGCAACCTGCTCAACAAAAAGAGTGGTGTGGCTGGCATCACTGGTGGTTCGTCGGACATGAGAGACGTGGAGAATGCTGCCAAAGCTGGCGAGCCCCGTGCACAGCTGGCTCAGGCCATGTATTTCTACCGCATCAAGAAATACATTGGTGCCTATGCTGCAGCCATGGGTGGGGTGGATGTCATCGTCTTCACCGCTGGTGTCGGTGAAAACCAGGTGAGCATGCGTTCGGAAGTCTGCAAGGGGCTGGAATTCATCGGTGTAAAGTTTGACGAGTCCAGAAACGCAGTTCGCGGAGAAGAGGCCGTCATCTCGGCCGACGATTCCAAGGTGAAGGTTGTGGTTATCCCCACCGACGAGGAACTGATGATAGCCACCGACACGATGAATCTGCTTTAAGCCGCCATCACAGGCACTACATTTATACACACAGAAAGACCGTCTGCCGCACCGATATCGGGGAAATGTGGCAGACGGATTTTTTTGTGTATTAATATAGATTTTGAACTCCAAATGAGGGGTTAAAAACATGAGCTAGCTCAAACGATCGAATGAGCTAGCTCAAATGATCGATCGAGCTAGCTCATTCGATAAATTGAGCTAGCTCAAAAAATCGAGTGAGTTTGACTTTGCTGCGTTGGGTCAGAGGGATGGTGAATCTTTGCTGTCAGGGTTGACTCTCGCCTTCTACGTATTCCTCTAAAA
>CAVAIX010000016.1:0-19736 GCA_963588695.1 Bacteroidaceae bacterium
GGTACATCCCGAGCATGGGCGAGTGGATAGATATCTTGGGTTCGAAAGGTATTGGCGGACAGAGTGCAGTTGATGCCCTAAAGACAGATGAAGGCACTTGGAATAATAGCAATAATCGGGCTGTGGGCAATGGGACAACAGCTCATAATAAAATTGACGGCTACTTAAAAGCAGCAACAACATCAGGTAACTGGACAACGTTTGTAATGGGGGCTGTCTTTTGGTCGTCTACTGAGAACACCACACAGTATCCAGTCTGTGGCATATATCTTTTTTCGAATAATGGGGCAATATATTTCAATATGTACGAGAGAAACAGATCAACGAGTTACGCCCGTTGCATCCTCGCCTTCTGACGGGTTTACTTGACAGAATACAAAATTTTATACCATTTCGGGGGTAATATCAAAAAAACTTTGTAACTTTGCACCCGAAATGGTATAAAATGCAATTCACCCATGAGCAATAACCTGTCAAAATACATCAAAGAGATGCGACGGCAATGTAAGCTGACGCAGGTGGATTTGGCTGAAAAGTCAGGTGTAGGTCTGCGGTTTGTACGTGAGATGGAGCAAGGCAAGCAGACGCTTCGCTTAGACAAGGTTAACCAGGTGTTGGCTCTCTTCGGAAAGGAAATGGGACCAGTAGAGGCCTCCCGTAATTTCGGCAATATGTAAGGAGGCTAACGATGAAACAGGGACGGATTTTTCTTCACAACCAGTTTGCAGGTACACTGACAGAGAATGAGAACGGATTCACCTTTGCATACGATGCCAAATATTTGTCCACGCCCGATGCAGAAGCGATAAGTCTCACGCTGCCGTTGACAGCCATTCCGTACAAGAGCAAAGTGCTGTTTCCGTTCTTTGACGGTTTGATACCCGAAGGTTGGCTGCTGACAATTGCAGAGAACAACTGGAAGATCGACGGGCGTGACCGTATGTCGCTCTTGTTGGCCTGCTGCAAGGACTGCATAGGGGCTGTAAGTGTCGTACCAACGGAAATGGAGGACTAAGGAATATGGCAAGATGTTTATGTTGTTATAAGGAACTGGATGAAGGATTGGTGGATTACCATCCAGCCTGCGCTCGTAAACTGTTTGGTACGAGACAGATACCTGTTCTGCCTTATCGCAGAGGAGATATGGACGAACTGGCCAGGCAGGTGATACGCAGCCAGACCACGCTGACGGGCGTTCAGGCCAAACTTTCACTGGATATCCATCCTGGCGGAAAGAATGTGCCCGCTCGTTTTACCATTGTCGGCCTATGGGGACGCTTCATTCTGAAGCCACAATCTGACCGGTTTCGCCATCTGCCAGAGATAGAAGACCTCACTATGCACTTGGCTGAAGATGCAAAAATCTCCGTAGTGCCCCATGGACTCGTGCGGTTTGAGGACGAGGAGTTGTGCTACATCACACGAAGGATAGACCGGCTCAACGATGGACGCAAACTGCCTATGGAAGACATGTGCCAACTGACAGAGCGTCTTACGGAATACAAATATAAGGGTTCGTACGAACAGATAGCCAAGACCATCCGCCAATATTCAACACGGCCACAGCTTGACGTGGTAAACTTTTGGGAAATCGTGGTGTTCTCTTGGCTTACTGGAAACTCTGATATGCACCTCAAGAATTTCTCGCTCTTCAATCCCGCCACAGGATACGCACTGACACCCGCCTATGACCTCTTGTCAACAGCACTTGTTATGCCCGAAGACAGTGAAGAACTTGCGCTGACGCTGAACGGCAAAAAACGCAAGATAGGAAAAGCGGACTTCGTGCAGGCGATGCTTTCGTCTGGATTGACGAAGAAAGTGGTGGGTAATATAGAGAAGAAATTTCGTCAGACTTTGCCCCAATGGTTTGAAACAATAGACCGATCTTTTCTGCCAGACGCGACAAAGCAGGCGTACAAGCGTTTAATTCTCCAAAGAGCCATACATATATCGTAGGATAGGTTAAATGACTGATTTTTAGAGCTGTCCTGCCTCTACCATCAGCACTACGCGCTCAGTGAGGCGGTCAACACCTTCGGGGTCGTACTCCTTCTTTAGGCTGGCACCGAAAGCCCAGGCGAAGGCTTGATAGAAACCGGCGCGCACGGGACCGAGGAAGGCCTGAATCATGTTGTACGAGGTGGAATGACTCTCGCGGTAGATGAGTTTGATGAGGAGTTTGCCTTGGGAGTAGGTCAGCTTCTTCATCTTGGGTTGGTATTCCTTCCAGACGCTTTTCTCCACCAGCTTCATGTGGGCTTCTCGGGATTTCTTGTCGGGCAGGGTCTCCAGGAACTCCGCCGTCTCCATCATAACGGCGCGGGCTTCCTTCGCCAAAGGTAGGACGCGCTTCACGTTGCGCACCAAACGGTTGAAGGCTGCCTGCTGCTTCTTGCTGCTGAAGGTGACGGGAGGATAGACGTAGACATTGTTCATCTCCATGTACTGGATGCTGTCGCCTCCCTCCAACACCTTCCCCACCTTGACCGTTGGCATGAAGGTAGGGCCGAACGGGTCGTTGGTCTTGTCGTCGGGAGGTGTGGTGGGCTGCTGACCGAAGAGGGGCAGTGCCGACAGTGCCGTCAAGAGCAGTGCCGACAGCCGAAGCGTACCGGGTTTCGAGGATTGCATCATGGTCTCTCCGTTTCGTGTGTTTGCTGCAAAGGTAGTGCAAACCAAGCGGAATACAAAATAAATGGCTGTTTTTATTTTCATTTCCAAACGAAAGCACTTATACAGACTCCTGATCTAACAAGAAGTCAAACACGTTCATCAATACGATGCCGTCATCGTTTTGATATTTTTTTATAATGTCCCCAGTTATCACGTATTTCATGAAACTGTCATTGATACGCAGCAGGGAGGCGAGTTCTTGTTGCATCTTCTCTTTGTCTGGTAGGCTGAGAGCCGACTGTATATAGCAACGTTTGTAGCCACGGTTGCAAACAAAATCAACTTCGAGCATCCGTCTGATTTTAGTACCTTTTTCGTCAACCTCATTAAATGCCACATTACCGACGTCTACACTATACCCACGATAACGAAGTTCATTGTAAATGACATTTTCCATAAGGTGAGGTTTCTCCTGCTGACGGAAACCGAGGAGCGCATTGCGGATGCCCAAGTCAGTGAAGTAGTATTTCAGCGGCGTTCCGATATACTTACGCCCTTTCACGTCATATCGGTTGCATGACTCCAGCAAAAAGGCATCCGACAGGTGTTCGATGTATCGTTTTATAGTTGCAGCACTGATGGATATGTTATTCACTGACAGGAATGTATTGGAAAGGCGTTGTGGATTAGTAAGTCCCCCTATTCCAGAAGCAAGAATCTTGAATAAATCGTTGATTTCCGCATCATTTTTAACTTTGTTCCTGTTTATGACATCTATCATGTAGGTCTCAGTCAAGAGACTGTTCAGAAGCTTCACTTTCTCTTCTTCTGTCTTCTGCAGGACGACTGGAGGGAGCCCGCCATAAAGCAGGTATTCATTCCATCCATCCACCTTGTCGCCATTATACACGGTCATAAACTCTGCGAAACTGAGTGGTGACACGTGTATTTGGTATCCTCGTCCGCGAAATTCGGTGATGATGTCCTTAGACAGGAAGTGCGCGTTACTTCCCGTCACATAGACATCGGCATTAGGGATGTACAGTAATCCGTTTAGCACATCCTCAAATTCACGAAGCCTCTGAACCTCGTCGAGCAAAATATAATATGGTTGGTCATCGACAATCCGTTCTTTCACATACTTGTAAAACCTGTCAGGATTACGATACTCCTTGAAAGCATAGTCGTCGAACATCATTTCTATGATATGGTCGGGCATCACGCCGTCATCCTCAAGAAAACGCTTGAAGAGGCGAAACAGTAGGAAGGACTTCCCACTACGCCGCATACCCGTAATAATCTTTACCAGTCCATTATGCCGTGCACAGACTAATTCTTGTAGATATTTCTCTCTATTAATAACCATCATTATCTAAGATTTTTGCGGATTTCCGCAGTTTTCTTTCGCAAAATTAGCAAATATTTCTGTTCTACGAAAGATTTTTGCGGATTTCCGCAGTTTTCTTTCGCAAAATTAACACTTTAAGTTTCGTCTGAAGGTAGGCTGCACCTCAAAAATAAAAGAAAAACACGGTTTTTCTTTGTATTTCACTCGGTTTGCACTACCTTTGCAAAAAGAATAGATTCAAGCAAAGATGGTATACAATTTTAGAGACATTGAACAGAAATGGCAGAAACGCTGGGTAGAGATGAAGACCTACCGCGTGACGGAAGACCCGACGAAAAAGAAATTCTACGTGCTTAACATGTTTCCCTATCCCTCGGGAGCAGGACTTCATGTGGGTCACCCCTTGGGCTACATTGCCAGCGACATCTATGCGCGCTATAAGCGGCAGCAGGGCTTCAACGTGTTGAACCCCATGGGATATGATGCCTACGGACTGCCAGCAGAGCAGTATGCCATACAGACTGGACATCACCCAGAGAAGACCACGACGGAGAACATCGCACGCTACCGCCAGCAACTGGACAAAATCGGCTTCTCGTTCGACTGGGACCGCGAGGTGCGCACCTGCGATCCAGGCTACTACAAATGGACGCAGTGGGCCTTCCAGCGGATGTTCAAGTCCTACTACAGCACGTCTTCCCACAAGGCACAGCCCACCATCAAACTCATTGAGCACTTCGCCCTGATGGGTACGAAAGACTGTGGGGCACTGGGCTCCGAGGAGTTGCACTTCACCGCAGCCGACTGGGCCTCGTTCTCCGAGAAGAAGAAGCAGGAGGTGCTGATGAACTACCGTATCGCCTATCTGGCCGACACCATGGTGAACTGGTGTCCGAAGTTAGGCACGGTGCTGGCCAACGACGAGGTGGTGGACGGTGTCAGTGTGCGCGGTGGCCACCCCGTGGTGCAGAAGAAGATGCGCCAGTGGTGTCTGCGCGTGTCGGCCTACGCCCAGCGTCTGCTCGACGGACTGGACACCATCGACTGGACCGACTCGCTGAAGGAGACGCAGCGCAACTGGATAGGACGCTCGGAAGGCACAGAGGTGGAGTTTCGCGTGGCCGACTCCGACAAGCACTTCACCATCTTCACCACTCGCGCCGACACGATGTTCGGTGTGACGTTCATGGTGCTGGCTCCCGAATCGGACCTCGTGGCTGAGCTGACCACCGACAGTCAGAAGACTGCCGTCTGCGAATATATCGACTACGTGAAGAAGCGCACTGAGCGCGACCGCATCTCCGACAAGAAGGTGACGGGCGTGTTCTCTGGCTCTTACGCCATCAACCCGTTTACCGACGAGAAAATTCCCATCTGGATTTCAGAATACGTGTTGGCAGGATACGGCACGGGAGCCATCATGGCCGTGCCAGCACACGACTCGCGCGACTATGCCTTCGCCAAGCACTTCGGTCTGCCCATCATCCCACTGATAGAAGGGGCTGACGTGTCGGAACAGAGCTACGACGCTAAGGAAGGTATCGTCTGCAACTCCGCCTCGGAGAAGTTCAGTCTCAACGGACTGACGGTCAAGGAGGCCATTGCCGCCACGAAGAAATATGTGGAGGAGCAGGGACTGGGACGCGTCAAGGTGAACTACCGCCTGCGCGACGCTATCTTCAGTCGCCAGCGCTACTGGGGCGAGCCGTTCCCCGTCTACTACAAAGACGAAATGCCCTACATGATTCCGAAGGAGTGTCTGCCGCTGGAACTGCCGGAGATAGACGAATACAAGCCCACCGAGACTGGCGAACCGCCGTTGGGACGCGCCAAGAAATGGGCGTGGGACACCAAGAGCAACCAGGTGGTGGACAAGAGTCTCATCGACCACAAGACCGTCTTCCCCCTCGAACTCAACACCATGCCTGGTTTTGCAGGCTCGTCAGCCTACTACCTGCGCTATATGGACCCGAAGAACGACAAGGCATTGGTGAGCAAGGACATTGACGAATACTGGCGCAACGTAGACCTTTACGTGGGCGGCACGGAACACGCCACAGGCCACCTCATCTACTCGCGCTTCTGGAACAAGTTCCTCTTCGACTCTGGCTACAGCTGTGAGGACGAGCCTTTCAAGAAACTGGTGAACCAAGGCATGATACAAGGGCGCAGCAACTTCGTCTACCGCGTGAACGACGAAGGCAGCGACAAGGGCAAGTTTGTCAGCCTCAACCTCAAGGGCAACTATAAGGACGTGACCCCGATACACGTGGACGTGAACATCGTGAGCAACGACATCCTTGACCAGGAGGCCTTCCGCGCCTGGCGACCCGAATACGAACATGCCGCGTTCATCCTCGAAGACGGCAAGTATGTCTGCGGCTGGGCCATCGAGAAGATGTCGAAGTCGATGTTCAACGTGGTAAACCCCGACATGATTGTGGAACGCTATGGAGCTGACACCCTGCGCCTCTACGAGATGTTCCTCGGTCCAGTGGAACAGTCGAAGCCCTGGGACACCAATGGCATTGACGGCTGTCACCGCTTCCTCAAGAAGTTCTGGGCACTGTTCTACGGCAACGACCGCGACAACGCTGAAGGCACGCTGTTGGTCGACGACACCGAGCCAACGAAGGAACAGTTGAAGAGCGTCCACAAACTCATCAAGAAGGTGACGCAGGACATCGAGGTGTTCTCCTACAATACCTCCATCTCTGCCTTTATGATCTGTGTGGGCGAGTTGGCACAGCTGAAATGTCACAACCGCCAACTGCTCCGCACCCTCGTCACCCTGCTTGCGCCCTTCGCACCCCACATCAGCGAGGAGCTTTGGCACGCCCTCGGCGAGACGGGCAGCGTCTGCGACGCACCGTGGCCCACGTGGAACGAGGAGTATCTGGTGGAAGACACCGTGAAGTTGGGTGTGGCCTTCAACGGCAAGACGCGCTTCGACATGGCGTTTGCCGCCCAGGCCGACAACAAGACCATCGAAAACGCTGTGATGGCCGACGAACGCTCGGTGAAGTATATTGACAACCGGCAGGTGGTGAAGGTCATCATCGTGCCTGGTCGCATGGTGAACATCGTCTGCAAATAATTCCGACGCGCTATGACCATCAATCACAAAATGCTGTGGAACGAGGTGAAGGACTATTTCTTCATCACCATCGGCCTGCTGCTCTATTCCGTCTCGTTCACCGTCTTTCTGATGCCCTACGAGATTGTGTCGGGCGGTGTGACGGGTCTGTCCGCCATCATCTACTACGCTACGGGATTCCGATTGGAGAACACGTATATCATCATCAACGGACTGTTGCTCATCGTCGCACTGAAGGTGCTGGGCTTCAAGTTTCTGATGAAGACCATCTATGCCATCATTACACTCTATTTCCTGTTGAAGTTTGCACAAGACATCATGCCGAAGCAGGAGAACGGACTGCCCGTCATGCTGTTGGGTGAAGGGCAGGACTTCATGTCGATGATCATCGGTTGCGTCTTTGCAGGTATTGCCCTGGCCACGGTGTTCTCCAGCAACGGCTCGACGGGTGGCACGGACATCATAGCCGCCTCCATCAACAAATACCACAACGTGTCGCTCGGCACGGTACTGATAGCCGTTGACTTCTGCATCATCGGCTCGTGTATGTTCTTCCCACAGTTCGGCACCTACATCGAGCGTGTACACAAGGTGATGTTCGGCTTCTGCGTGATGACTATGGAGAACTTCGTACTCGACTACGTGATGAACGCACGGCGAGAGTCGGTGCAGTTTATGATCTTCTCCCGCAAATGGCAAGAGATAGCTTATGCCATCGGCACACAGATGGAACACGGCGTGACCATCCTCGACGGACACGGCTGGTACACGGGACAGGAGGTCAAGGTGCTGTGTATCCTCGCCAAGAAGAATGAGAGCGTCTATATGTTCCGCCTTATCAAGATGATAGACCCCAACGCCTTCGTCAGCCAGAGTGCCGTTATCGGTGTATATGGTGAGGGCTTCGACGAGATGAAGGTGAAGGTCAAGCAGACGAATATCATCCCAGGAACGACTCCACCAAAAATCCCCGACCAATGAAAATCGTTTTTGCCACCAACAACCAGCATAAGCTGGAGGAAATTCGCAGCATCCTCGGACACCGCATCGAGGTGGTGTCACTGGCTGACATCGGTTGCCACGAGGACATTCCCGAGACGGGCAAGACCCTCGAAGAGAACGCCCTGCAGAAGGCACAATATGTGTACGACCATTATCATGTGAGTTGCTTTGCCGACGACACGGGTCTTGAGGTGGAGGCTCTTCATGGTGCTCCCGGAGTGTATAGCGCACGCTACGCTGGTGGCAAGGGTCACGACTCGGAGGCCAATATGCGGAAACTGCTCGCTGAACTGGCCGATAAGGACAACCGACGGGCACGCTTTCGCACCGTCATTGCACTGATAGAGTTGGGCGACGAAAGTTCCTGTGGATGCGCTGCCGTGAAGAAAGTGACGGAGTTTGAAGGCATCGTGCGCGGCACAATCACCCGTGAGAAGCACGGCGCGGAGGGCTTCGGCTACGACCCCATCTTCCAGCCCGAGGGCTACGACCAGACGTTTGCCGAATTAGGTACAGACGTAAAGAACACCATCAGTCATAGGGCTGTCGCCACCCAGAAACTGGCCGACTACCTGTTGGCCTCTCTCGGGAAATAAACACGTACAATGATGGCTGCATCCACTCGCCGTTGTCTCTGGCTTCTTTTTCTCCTGCTGACTGTCGCACCAGCAAGGGCACAGATGGGCAGTTGGAAGTATCACTTGGCCTACGGCGAACCGCAACAGATTGAGAAGGCGGGGCAGGGACTGTTCGTGAAAGCCAGTGGCAATCTTTATCATTACAACCTGGACGACCAAACCGTCACGACCTTCGACCGCAGCACTGGACTTAATGGTGGACAACTGTCGATGATCAAGTGGTGCAGCGGAGCGCGCCGCCTCATTGCCGTGTATGCTGATGCCAACATCGACCTCATCACCACGGACGGCGAGGTGACTAATATGGCCGACCTCTACATGGCCACCATGACGGGCAGCAAGACCGTCCAGTGCATCGTAGTGGACGGTAGTAACGCCTACCTCTGCGTGGGAACCACCATCGTGAAGATAGACGTGGCGAGGGCACAGGTAGCGGAGCGTTATACATTCGCCAGCACCGTGTGGAACGTGGTGGTGACTGGCGACTCTCTCTACGCCAATACAGAAAAGAACGGGGTGCAGTGTGGCAGCCTGTCCGACAATCTCATCAATCCAGCCAACTGGCACAAGACGGATCAGTTTCCTGCCTCCATCTACGAGGCAGACCGTGGCGACTATGATGCCTACATCGATATCGTGGAGAAAATCAATGCTGGAGGGCCGCACTACAATTACTTCAATCGACTGTGGTTCACGGACGGACGCTTGTATGGCGTGGGAGGCGGCTGGTACGACGGTGGACAGATGAATCGCACGGCACAGGCGCAGATCATGGACGAGGAGGAAAACTGGCAATGGCTGGGTCAGCCAATGAAGACGGACGCGGTGAGCTTGGCCATCGACCCCAACGATGCTACACATCTTTATATAGCGACCTGTGGCAATGGCCTGTTTGAATTTCGCAACGGTAAGGCCGTGGCACAGTACACCGATGGCAATAGCCTGTTGGCCAGTGCCGTGCCAGGCAATAGTGACTATGTGCGCGTGGATGGTCTCTTCTTCGACCAGCAAAATCGGCTCTGGATGACCAACAGTGAGACAGAACACCCACTGCTGCGCATGGACAGCGAGGGAAAGATGGAGGCACTCGACCTGTCGGCCCTCTTCCCTAACGGCTTCGCGCTCACCCTGCTGCGCAACCCCATGACAGACCGCAACGGACGGGTGTGGCTGGTGAACAGTCACCATAGCTGTCCTTGCTTTGTGTGCATCGACCCCGAGACCGACAGCGCGGTGCGCTTCTCTACCCTCTACAACCAGGACAATACACCACTCCGCGATATCTACAGTTTCAACTGCGTGGCAGCGGACAGGGACGGCAACATCTGGACGGGCACCAACCAAGGTCCATTGATGCTCACGGCCGAACAGCAACAGTCGAACGACGGCTTTACACAGATCATCGTGCCGCGCAACGATGGTAGCAACTATGGCGACTATCTGTTGAATGGCATCAGTGTGACGGCCATTGCCGTGGACGGTGGCAACCGCAAATGGATGGGAACGGAGAGTAACGGTGTCTACGTCATTAGCAGCGACAACGACACGGAGGTGGCTCACTATACCAAAGCCACCAGTGGCCTGCTGTCAGACCGCATCGAGAGCATCGCCATCGACGGACAGACAGGGCGCGTCTATATCGGAACAGAGGAGGGACTCTGTTCTATCGTGACCGATGCTACCGAGCCTGTCGAAGAGGTGGAGAAAGCAAACGTGACGATCTTCCCGAACCCTGTCACACCAGATTATACGGGTTCTGTCACCATACAAGGACTGAGCTACAACGCCGAGGTGCGCATCGTAAACACGGCAGGCAGTCTAGTGGCACGTGGGCGTAGTACGGGAGGCACCTTCGTGTGGGACGGCTGCGACAGCAAAGGTCGTCGCGTGGCTTCAGGCATCTATCATGTATTGGTGGCGACAAGCATCGGTTCGCGGAGCACCATTGGCCGTATTGCCATTGTCAGATGAGGATAGGGGAGACGGTCAAAGGCAATCGAGCAACTGGCTGAAGCGTTCTATTTTCGTCAGTCGTTCGTGTGGAAACTCTTCCGACTGTTCCATGGCCCACACGGCATGGAAGGGAATGTGTACTGCCCATGCGCCTGTGGCCAGTGCAGGGGCAATGTCACTGCGGAAGGAGTTGCCCGCCATCATCGTCTGCCAGGGTTCAACGCCCAGCGTCTCACACAGCGAGCGGTAAGCCGTCTCCGTCTTGTCAGAGACAATCTCCACGTGCGAGAAATAAGGCCGCAGCCCCGACCGCTGTATCTTGTCTTCCTGCCCCATCAGCTCTCCCTTTGTGAACACCACCAACCGATAGCGTCCTTCGTCGTGCAACAGTCGTAGTGTCTGTTCCACACCGGGCAACGGGTCAACGGGAAACCGCAGCAGTCGCTTGCCCATCTCGATCATCTGGAGCAGTTGGTCGGCACCGATGCGTCCGTCCGTCAGGCGGATAGCATTCTCCATGAGCGAGAGCGTGAATGCCTTGGTGCCGTAGCCGAACAACGGCATATTGGAACGCTCCACGGCAATCAGGTTGTCGGAGATGCGCTGTCGGTCGGACACCCACGGCTCAAGCATTTGTATCATGCGTTCCTCGGCGCGGTCAAACCATGTCTGACAGTCCCAAAGGGTGTCGTCGGCGTCGAATATCAGGGTCGTAATGTCTTTCTTTGTCTTCATATTCTCGTTTTTCAGTTGTCGGGATGGGTACGGCGATAGTGCCACAGCTCAATGGAATTGATGATGTTCTGCCACAGCACATAGCAGCCCGCACCTACCGAAGCCACGGGGTGCAGATAGAGGTAGGCCACCCAGATGGCCATCGAGGTGTTCTTCTGGAACAGCGCCTGTCCGCTGCAGATCTCCTCACCCAAATGTCGCCCGATGGAGCGTCCGATGCCAAACTGCACGAAGCACACCACCAAGCTCAGCGCGGCAATGGCTAACAGCAGCCACACCGGCACGTTGCTGTGGATGATGTTCTTCACCGTGATGCCAGCTACGATGGTGAGCGAAACGCCCCAGAGATAGAAACTCAGGTTGGGGATGGAAGCGATACGGTGGCAGATGCTCTTCACATAGTGTTGCATGAACCAGCCCAAGACGAGCGGAAGGAGTAACACCATCGACACCTTTTCTAATATGATGAGGAAGGTCTCGAAGAAAGAGAGGTGGACGATGTCGGTCAAGGGAGGGAACACCAACGGTATCATCAGTGCGGAGGCAAGGGCAGAGATGACGGTAAACGTGGTCATGGTACTGATGTTTCCTCCTAATTTACCCGTCACGACGGGGGCTGCTGAGGCCGACGGCGCAATGGTGCAGGTCAGCACACCCTCCCAGATGAGTCTTTGATCTTGGTCGTCACCCACCAAAAAGATAATGCCGAGATTGACAGCCACTAACAGCACCTGTGCCACGAGTACGCCGATGTGCCAGCGGTGGGGGCGCATCTGATGGAAGTCGACCTTGCAGAAGGTGGCTAACAGCGTGAGAAACACCGTGACGGGGAATATCACATCGATGACGGGAGCTAACGTATTGCCCACTTCGTCGAGTTGCGGCACCAGATAGAACGTCAGATAGACCATCGCACCAAGGGCAATGGCCACGGGCAGTGTCCAGTTCTTCAGGAAGCGTATTAGTTTCATGTCCTTTCTCTTTTTTCGCTGCAAAATTACTGCATCTCGGAGGAACGGCAAAAGAAATGTGCATTTTCTTTTGTCGTTCCGCCCATCTTTGTGTACTTTTGCACGCATGAAACACATTCTACTGTCCTTCCTCGTCGGCATGGCCGTGCTGACGACGGGCTGTCGCAACGAGCCGCCCGTCGTATTCACCGATGTGGTGTCACTGCCTTACACGCCAGTCAAGAATCAGGGGCGCGACCAGCTCTGCTGGGCCTACGCCATGCTGGCCACCATCGAGACGGAACACATCTGTCGCGGAGACTCCGTCCACCTCTCACCTTATTATATAAGGAGGCTCATCGGGAAGGGACGGCAGCGCGGTATGGGGCACACCCTGCTCCGGCTGATTGACAAGAAGGGCATCGTTCCTTTCGACACTTATCCCGACACCACCCACGACCAACTGCCCGTGCCTCGGCAGGTCTTCATGCTCGGTGCACGCTATACGCCGCAGGAGTTTGCCCACAGCGTGTGCCGCCCTGACGAGTATGTGGCGCTGACTTCCGACCCCAAACAACCCTATGGCCAGATGGTGGTGGCTGACTATCCCGACAACTGGGAGCGGGACACCTTCCTCAACCTGCCGCAGGATTCGCTGGTGGCCGTGGCGTTGCGGGCACTGCGACACCGTCACCCCGTGTGTTGGGAGGGCGACACGAGCAACCGCGGCTTCTCATTCCGCCAGGGCATTGCCCAGCACACGCTGACAGGTCGGCCTAAAGACAACCACTGCATGGCCATCGTCGGACTATCACGCCACCCCGACGGCCAGCTGTTCTTCAAAATGAAAAATTCATGGGGAACAGGCAACCCCTACGGTGGACTGATGTATATGTCGCAGGAATACCTGCGCAACTGCACCGTGGCACTCTACTTGACGCGCGAGGCCTACCTCGGCCAGTAGAGACTTACCTGTTGAGCTTCCAAACCACACCGTCTTTGGTGTCCTTCACCTCAAACCCAGCGGCAGCTAACTCGTCGCGGATCTTGTCCGAGGTGCTCCAGTCCTTGTCGGCCTTGGCCTTGGCGCGCAGCTCCAGCACCATGTCCACCACCTTGCCGAAGGCCTGCTCACGCTCTTGACTGGTCTCGGCTGTCTCTTCGCGCAGTCCGAGGATGTCGAAAGCAAACAGGCGCATGGTGTCGGAAAGTTTCTTCAAGCCATCCGCACAGATAGTGCCCTTGTGATCCACTAATTTGTTCACGGTCGTGCAAGCCTCAAACAAATGGCTGATGACCTGTGGCGTGGCAAAGTCGTCGTTCATGGCATCGTAGCACTTCTGGCGCAGCGACTTGACGACGTGTTCGGTTTCAGCATCGCAATGCTCGCTGACACTGATGCGCTTCAAGTCGGCAATGCCCTGGAGCAGACGCTGCAGTCCCTTTTCCGAAGACTTTAGAGCCTCGTTTGAGAAATCGACAGTTCCACGATAGTGGGCGGAAAGGATGAAGAAACGGATGGTCATAGCCGAGTAGGGCTGTTCCAACATCGGGTGGTTGCCCGTGAAGAACTGGTCGAGGGTGATGAAATTGCCCAGCGACTTGCCCATCTTCTGTCCGTTGATGGTCAGCATGTTGTTGTGCATCCAGTATTTCACCATGGGATGTCCCTGTGAGGCCACTGCCTGTGCAATCTCGCACTCGTGGTGGGGGAAGATGAGATCCATGCCGCCACCGTGGATGTCGAAGGTATCGCCTAAGTATTTACGTCCCATGGCCGTGCACTCGCAGTGCCAGCCCGGGAAACCGTCGCTCCACGGCGAAGGCCACCGCATGATGTGCTCTGCTGATGCCTTCTTCCACAGTGCGAAATCGGCCTGATGGTGTTTCTCACCCACACCAGCCAGTTCCCGACTCTCGTCCTTGGTGTTCTCCAAGGATCGTCCGCTCAGTTCCCCGTATTTATACTGTTTGTTGTAAGCCTCAATATCAAAATAAACAGAACCGTTCGACTCATAGGCGAAGCCGTTGTCTAAAATCTGCTGAACCAGTTGCTGCTGCTCGATGATGTGACCAGTGGCATGCGGCTCGATGCTGGGCGGCAACACGTTGAGTGCCTCCATCGCCTGATGGTAGCGGTTGGTATAGTACTGTGCTATCTCCATCGGCTCCAGCTGCTCCAGCCGTGCCTTCTTCTCTATCTTGTCGTCACCCTCGTCGGCATCGTGCTCTAAGTGCCCCACGTCGGTGATGTTGCGCACATAGCGCACCTTATAGCCTAAGTGGCGCAGATAGCGGAACACCAGGTCGAAGGTGATGGCTGGGCGCGCGTGCCCTAAATGCGGGTCACCATAAACGGTGGGTCCGCATACGTACATGCCCACACTGGGGGCGTTGAGGGGTTCAAAACGCTCTTTCTGTCGCGTCAGCGTGTTGTATATGACGAGTTTTGATTCCATACTGTCTCAGTTGTTTAATGTTTGCAAAATTACTAATAAGGTGTCGAAAAACAAAGTTTTTGCTTCAAAATTTGACTTTTCGGTAAATATTTCGTAATTTCGCACCCAATAACGAAACACTAAACTTACCAAAAGCAAGACAATGGCTTACACACACATGAGCGCAGCCGAAGCTGCAGCACTGATCAACAACAACGACAACATCGCCTTGAGTGGCTTTACGCCTGCCGGTGTGGCTAAGGCCGTCACCCGAGAACTGGCCAAGAAGGCTGAGGCAGAACACGCCGCAGGACGCGCGTTCAAAGTAGGTATCTTCACTGGCGCTTCCACCGGCCAGTCTACCGACGGCGTACTGGCCAATGCACAGGCGATTAAATACCGCGCACCCTATACGACAAACCCCGACTTCCGCAAGCACGTCAACCAAGGGGAGATACCCTACAACGACCTGCACCTGAGCCACATGGCACAGGAGTTGCGCTACGGTTTCTATGGTGAGGTGGATTGGGCCATCCTTGAGGTGTGCGACATCGAAGAGTGCGGCAACGAATATCACGTCTATCTGACGGCAGCCGGAGGTATCTCGCCCACGGCCGCACGTCTGGCCAAGCGCGTCATCCTCGAACTGAACCATTTCCACAACCCCAACGCTAAGTTCATACACGATGTCTACGAACCCCTCGACCCGCCTTACCGCAAGGCCATTCCCATCGAGAACGTGGGCGACCGCATCGGTGTGCCCTATGTGGTCATTCCGAAAGAGAAGTTGGTGGGTGTGGTGGAATGTAACATCCCCGATGAGGCTCGCGCCTTCAAGGACTCTGACCCCGTCACCGACAAGATAGGATTCCTTACCGCCGAATTTCTCGTGTCGGAGTTGCAAAAGGGACGGATTCCCAAGGAGTTCCTGCCTCTGCAGAGCGGTGTAGGCTCCACGGCCAACGCCATCCTCGGTGCACTGGGACAGGACAAGGAGGTGCCCGACTTCAACATCTACACTGAAGTCATCCAAAACTCGGTCATCGATATGATGCTGTCGGGTCGCGTGAAGGAGGCATCGGCTTGCTCGCTGACCGTTTCCAACGACTGCTTGATGCAGGTCTACGACAACATGGACTACTTCAAGCACCACCTCACACTGCGTCAGAGCGAGATATCCAACAGTCCCGAGGTCATCCGTCGACTCGGTGTCATTGCCATCAATACGGCCATTGAGTGTGACATCTACGGTAACGCCAACTCCACTCATATCAGCGGCGTGAAGATGATGAATGGTATCGGTGGGTCTGGCGACTTTGAGCGCAACGCCTACCTCTCCATCTTCACCTGTCCGTCCACGGCCAAAGGTGGACTCATCAGTAGCATCGTACCTTTCGTCAGTCATCAAGACCACTCCGAACACGACGTCAACATCATCGTCACGGAACAGGGTGTGGCAGACCTGCGCGGCAAATGCCCCGAGGAACGGGCTAAACTGATTGTCGAGCAGTGTGTGCATCCAGACTACAAACAGCTCCTGTGGGACTATCTGAAGATTGCAAAGGGTGGGCATACGCGCCACAACCTGCCTGCTGCATTTGCCATGCACGACACCTTGGCGCGCAAGGGTGATATGCGGTTGACGGACTTTGCTGAATACACCGATTGGCTGTGAACGATGCCACACGCTGCTTCGTCAGGCAACATCGGAATGACGATATCCGACAGTTAGCACTGGCAACGCCTGCCCCCGATATCGATTTGAAACAGGCGTTGCAGCAGATTGCTGGATGGCAGACAGCCTGTCGGAAACTGCCCGAATGGGCGGCCTGCGAGGATATCGTCTATCCTCCACACCTCAATATGGAGCAGGCCTCCAGTCTGCCTACCGCCCAATACAAGGCGCGGCTCGTGGAGCAGTGGGGCGGGGCGGACACCTCGTTTGTAGACCTGACAGGTGGGTTAGGCATCGATTTCTCTCTGATGTCGAGAGCTTTCGGACAGCGGACCTACGTGGAACGCGACGAAATGCTTTGCCAGTTGGCACGCCACAATTTTCCTTTGCTCCACTTGGAGGCTACCATTGTCAACGACCAGGCAGAAGCGTTTCTTGACCGTATGACACACACTACGGTCGTGTTCCTCGACCCCGCCCGACGCGATGAGCAAGGGGCACGCACCTACGGATTGGCAGACTGCACACCGGATGTCACGCGACTGATGGACACGCTTCGTACGAAGGCTGACCATATCGTGATGAAACTCTCGCCCATGCTCGACTGGCGCAAGGCCGTCAGCGACCTTGGTGAAGCCAGCGAGGTACATATCGTCAGTGTGAAGAATGAATGTAAGGAACTGCTCCTCGTCTGCGATGGGCGCGCCTCGGAGCATCCTCGCTTAGTCTGTGTCAACGACGGACAGGTGTTCTGTCCCTCGGATCTTACTGTCGACAGGCCGATGCCGCCATGCGACAGCAATGCCCACCCCGTCTATCTCTACGAGCCCAACGCCAGTATCATGAAAGGGGGCTGCTTCACTGAGTTGGAACACGCTTTTGGTCTGCGACAGGTAGCAACCAATTCTCATTTGTTTTTGAGCACCATCCCCGTAGAGTCGTTTCCGGGACGAAGCTTTGTCATCGAGCAGCAGTGCACGGTCAACAAGCAGAACCTCAAACAGGCTCTTGCCAGCATCGACCGTGCCAACATCGCCGTGCGCAATTTCCCGTTGTCGGCAGCAGCTTTGCGGAAGAAACTTAAGTTGAAAGACGGGGGTGATCACTACCTCTTCGGCACGACGCAATCCGACGGCACCCACGTCTTGTTCATCTGCCGTAAGACACCCCTTTTATTTTCCTAGGAAAAACAATCCAATTTCCTAGGAAAAACGATCCATTTTCCTAGGAAATTCAATCGTTTTTCCTATGGGCATGAAATCGGTAGCGTGGACATTGTTTTTATGTGTTACTGTCACATGTTTCTGCCATTTTTGTGACAATCTTTGTTAAAGAATACCACTGCGCTCATGTTTTTCTTGGCAGTGTCACACAAATTTGCTATTTTTGTGACGTAATTCAAGTAAAACATGAATAGTGTAGCACAGAAAATAGGAAGTTCGATAGAAACTATAGGTAGGGGAAAGATATTCTTTGCCGACGATTTCGTGAACATGGGGTCTGCCGAAAACATACGGCAGACGTTAGGCCGTTTCACCAGGAACGAAAAAATTGTGCGTGTGGCAAACGGCATCTATTGTTATCCAGAAGTGGATGACAAATTGGGGCTAGGTGTGCTTATGCCTACGTTTGACCAGATTGCCAATGCCATCGCAGAACGCTCACATGCCAGGATAGTGCCTACGGGTGACTATGCCCTAAACGTATTGGGATTGTCCACTCAGGTACCAATGAACAGTGTCTATCTTACAGATGGCAGTCCGCGCAAAGTTGAAATTTCTGGCGGTCGTGGCATTATCTTCAAGAAAACCGCACCGAAGAATCTCTCGTACAAAAACCGCTTAGCGATGCTCATTACATCAGCCTTAAAATCAATCGGTCGTGAGAATGTTACTGCAGAGCAAATTGCGCATATCAAGCAACTGTTGAGAAAAGAGGATAAAGAGTCGGTACTGGCAGATTTGGCGCTGATGCCTATTTGGATTAGAAAAATTGTGACTAAGGCTTATGAATAACTATTTCCAACTCTCGGCTGAAGACCAACAACGTGTACTTCAGCAAGCATCTGCTCGACTAGGCTTGCCGCCACAATCCATTGAAAAGGATTTGTGGGTGACAACGATACTACAGATCGTGTTCACATTGCCTTTCGCAGAGAAACTGATTTTCAAAGGCGGCACCTCATTGAGCAAAGTGTGGCATCAGATAGAGCGCTTTTCTGAAGACATCGACTTAGCTGTGGACCGTTCTCTGTTTGGTATGGAAGGTGACTTGACCAAGAAGCAAATAAAGAAACTGCGTAAGGCTTCCTCTTTGTTCGTAAAAGAGGAGTTCTGTTCAGCCCTTCAAAGTAAGACAGAGGAATATGGATTATCGCCATTTTGCTCAATAGAGCCAGAACTCGACGGTGAAGGAGACAATACATATCCGGAGCCAAGAAAAATCTTTGTCAAGTACAGAAGTGCGTGGGCTGAGTCGATGGAATATCTGTCTCCAGTTGTCATGTTGGAAATCGGTGCGAGGTCATTGCTTGAGCCAAACGAACAAACCAACATCCGCAGTATGGTAGAGGAGACTTTTCCCTCCATCCAAACGACACTCGCAGATACCCCAGTCATTACCGCTTTGGCTAGCAAAACATTCTTGGAAAAGGTTTTCCTACTACATGAGTTGTTCTCTGTAGAGGGGCGTGGTGCAACAGCAGAGCGGAAGTCAAGACATTTATATGACTTGTCGCGTATGATGGACAAAGATTTCGCTTTGGCAGCCATTCATGATGATGAGTTGTGGGAGTCAATCCGTCACCACCGCGAGATTTTTACAAGTGTGCGAGGTATGGATTACACTCCTGATGTACGAAAGCGCATCACACTCATTCCGCCTAGTGACATACGAGCAGCATGGGAGCAGGATTACAAAAGTATGTGCTCTTCGATGATTTTTGGCAACAAGCCCACATTTGAGGAATTGTTGGAACAAATGAAAATTCTCGAGACACGATTCCATAACTCTGGCCTTGCAGCCCCACTCCTTGTCCCATGATGGCTCCAAACTTGCGGTCCATTTTTTTGCGATGTCCATTCTTTCTGCAAAAATACGAATTTTTGCCGCATTAGCTTCATTTTTTCTGAAAACCATCTTCAAATGGATAAAATGAGTTCGAAAAAGAAGTAGTCACAGACGAGGACATAACGTTAATTCCCCCTAAAAATGCAGTAAATGTTTGGAGATAATCGCGGATAGGTGTAAATTTGCACAAAAATTAATCGCGGATAGGTGCGAAA
>CAVAIX010000017.1:0-19557 GCA_963588695.1 Bacteroidaceae bacterium
GTATAGTATGAATGAAGGAGAAATTCTTGCGATCGAAGAGGGGTAAATGTTGACCAGGCTCAAACGATCAATCGATCTGGATCAAATAATCAATCGATCTGGATCAAATGATCAATCGATCTGGATCATTTGATAGATTGAGTTAGCTCGCTGAATCGAGTGAGTTTAGGTTGCATTAAACTGGGATAATCACGGTCGTTTAAGCCGTTTTTGTTGGTGAAGCTAATAAAGAGATTCTAGCAATTGCGTAGCAATCTCCGCATTCTTAAACCTAATAAGGTTGTCCTCAAGGGATTGGTAACCGAGAATATTGACGCTGCCATACCAGATGGTGGATTTGTCGATAATAGCCACATGAAGAGAAAGGTTCTCGATTACCTTTACGTGTATTCCCTTATGCTTTATTTGTAGCGTGTCCTCGTTATCTTCTTTTACATACAACACCACCTCAATGCCGTTAGCCGCAAGGTTTACCAACCGACTGGCAATTTGAGAGTGCCTGCCAAACTTGACCCTTGGGCAGGCGATGACAACAGAGCGTTTGGCATGCGAGAGGTCAGAAACGAACGGCACTTCAAAGTTCTGGCCATCATAGATAGTGTCTGTTGTTGGAAACAGGCTGTCAAACATTTCATTGTTGCGTATTCTGTAGCCGATGGAGGCATACCCTTTCAGACGCTTGCGGTACATGGACTCACAAACAGGTACATGGATGTCAATGTAGTCGTATATCTGCACATCCAACTTGCCCTCATATTCTCGATGCAACCGCCCAGCATATTGGGCCACGACGCCTTTCCATGCCACTGGCGATACGAGAAACAGGGTGTCAAGACGCGCCAAGTCAAAACCCTCGCCTATGTATTTTCCTGTGGCAACGATAACCAAAGGCTCTGTGGATGGAATGGAATGTAAGAGTTCCATCTTCAGCCGCTTATCTTTCGTGCTTTCTGAGCCAACCAATGTGATGACATTAGGGCAATGTGTCTTGAGAAGTTCTGCCAAGGCTGCAACATGCGAGGTTCGATTGCTCAAGATAATCGGCGAGCGGCCTTCTTTTAACGCCTCAAGCACATCCTTGACGATGAAAAGATTACGGTACTCGTCCTCTGCCAACTGTTGCACAACTTTTGTGAATGTGAGGTCTTCGCCGCAAACAGGTCTGAAAGGAGTAAAACGTGGAATGAGCAGACGTTGAAATGTCTGGCTCTGCATCTGAATTTTCGCATCGGTAGCGTACCTGATTGGGCCGCACTGCATGAAGATAATGGGCTGATGTCCGTCTTTACGGATGGGCGTGGCAGTCAGACCATAGACATATCGGGCATTGACGGCTTTCAATATTTGTTCGAAGCTCACTGCTGAAACGTGATGGCACTCATCGGCTATTACCATACCATAGTTCTTGACGAAAGGCTTTACTTCGTTCTCTGAAATACACGACTGCATCAGGGCTATGTCGATGATTCCGTGAAGTTTGTTTCCTGTTGAAGAGAGGGTACCAATGGGTGATAGGCTTTTCCTCCGCTTACGTTTACCTTTACCTTCTTCAACTACAGGTTCATCATCTATGACAAGAAATTGCTCCAACCTCTGCACCCATTGGTCGAGCAAAGCTTTGGTATGCACCAATATCAGGGTATTGACACCACGTTTGGTTATCAGGCCGATGGCAGTAACAGTTTTGCCAAAGGCAGTCGTTGCTGATAGCACTCCCGTATTGTTTGTCGTCATAGCATTGACTGCCTCCTGCTGGTTCTTACGCAGTTCACCGATGAAGTGTACGGATATAGGTCTGCCATGATTCGTTTTATCATCACAGCGATAAGCAACTCCCTTTTCATTCAATAACGTAGTGACGGCATCCTCACATCCCCGAGGCAAGGCGAGATACACGTCTGTTAGGTCAGCGCACGAGATTACTCGCGGAGTAGAATAGGTGGACAGACGCAATGCCTGTTTGCTATAGAACTCTGGATTCCGGAACGAGGCGATACGTCGTAGATGGTTGAGAACCTTTGAAGACAACTGGTTCAGCGGGATATAGAGCATGTTCGAGCGAATGATGACTATCTTCGAAGAGAAGTCAGCCCTGTCTATCTTGTTTGCTACAGGCACTTCCCAGGGCTTGCTCTCGCTGGTCTTCGACAAATCGCCAAGAGGCTGGATATTGGCATTTTGTTTCAAAAGTTCTTCAAGTGTTGATACTGACAGCTTTTCTACGCTTTGCAGGTATTCCCACTGGTCAGGGAATGCCTCAAAGTGTTCATTTACGAACACACTGTTGCCGTTCTTCCGAGCGTTCCCTTGTAATGGAAGAGCAACAAGATTGCCAAGTCCGCCATTGGGTAATATATCTTGATTAGGGAAGAAACGATCGTATGACCTAAAACCAATTTTGCCGTTCCTGTTCATGGCCTCAGTAAGAATGGCATTGCCCAATCTGCGAGCCTTAACTGCCAAAATTGGCTCTTCATAGAAAATCCAGACGTGCGCACCATTGCCAGAGCGTGAACGTTCAACGGAGCAGGGAACTTTCCAGCTCTTGCAAACACCGACAAAGGCCAGCACATCCTCTTGATAGCCGTGTTCGCAATTCTTGTCATCGAAGTCTGTACATAGAAGATGGCATGTGTTGTCCTCACAAAGCACATAGAGGCCTATGACATCCCTGCCGTTCGCATCCTTCCCTTCCAAATGGCGGTAGTAGTCATTGTATGTCAGCGGCGAGAACTGACGATTGGGACAGTCTGCACACCTGTTCTTTCGCTTATCGCACAGTGGACTCCATTCATTCAGACAAACAGGCTGATAGCCAGCCTTCCCCGTTGCCTTGCTGTACCATCGTCTAGCAAAAACATCGTCACGGCCTTTGAACAATCTTTGAAACAAGTCCACTTTCTCCTGAAGCGACAATCGCTGCATGGCAGTCGGCTTTTGAACGACAGTTACAATGTCCGCGCCAAGCCGTTTCCTCAACGCTGTGTTCTCAGCCTCCAGCTCCTTGATTCGGCCAAGAAGTCGTTGCCGTTCTGCTATCCACTCTTGATTATCCATGGAATCAGATATTCCGCAATCTCATTTGCAGTTCTTGGATGCGCTTAATCAGTTGTTCGAAATCCAGAGATTGTCCATAAATAAAGTAGCGTTGCATATTGAAATAGTCCTGTCGCCAATCAATACCAGGATGACCTTCTTCGGTCTTTTCCAGCATGTAAATACGGTCAGTATCATTATTGTTTATCCAAAATGTCTGTTTCATTACCTTTCTTTATCATAGGTGAAAGAATCTTTCGCATCCAAACAGGGACTAATGTTAAATCTTGACGCAATTGGACTTGCTTTGGTTCCATTCGGATGAGTTTCCTGATTTGCGCTAATTCTGTCTCACCAATATATGCTTTACCCAATGCCCGCAATGCCTGAACAAGGTAAGCCATTAGCGGAGTTTGATAGACAAAATTGCGGGGAACGCCACGCTTGAAAACGATGGTCTGATTACCCAGGCTGACAGTCCGTCCACTACCGCTGGTGAGGAATGTGTACGTCATCGGAACTTGAGTCGAAAGCCCCAACTCATTAAGAACCGTTTCCCCAACTGGAAGTATTTGGGCGTTGTCGCGCTTTGCTATACTATCTGCTATTTGGGGAATTGATGGCTTTACAGTACCGAACCTGCTCATCTTTGGGCGATAATATATGCCCTGTGCCAATTTGACAACGGCACCAGCCTCAACGAGTTGAGCCAGTACATTGCCGACAAACTCTGCATTGTACCGTGGAAAATCCGTCCTGAAAAATGTATTTCCAGGAGGAATCTCTTCTATGATTTGTCTAAGTGGTCTACTTTCTATCATAACACCGAAATTTTTGCAATATTTCCCACCTTTTTGCTGCAAAAGTACAACATTATTCTGGTTATAGCAAACCCCTATGGATATTTTTGACGATTTTTACCATTGCCATACCCTAATCTCGAAGATTTTGTTTATTTTTGCAGTGCAAGAGTGAAACCGAAGATTATCATATTGTTGCTACTGACCCTTTCCGTCAATGCTTTCGCCAAAACGGGAGCGGTTCGGTTTAGGCAGTTCTCCACGATGGAAGGACTGCCGAACAGCATGGTACACCAAGTCGCGCAAGACAAAGAGGGCTTTATCTGGATTGCCACCTACTTTGGGCTGTACCGCTACGACGGCTATGAGTTGCGACCTTTCAAGTCGGATGCAGAGAACCCGACCCTGTTGCCGAGCAACAATGTCGTCTGCATTGCACCAGGTTCCCGACAAGACCTGTGGATCGGGACACATGAGGGACTGGCGCGCCTGTACTTAAAAACTGGCGTCATCCGGAAATATCCCGTTGCTGGTGTAGGGAAGCAGCGTGTGAACGACATCTGCATCACTAGGCAGGGTAGGATGGTGGCGGCCTGCATCCGCGGTATAGTCTATTACGATGAAGAACAGGACTCCGTATTGCTGATGACTGGCAGTCATTTCCACGGAGACGTTCCCTGCAACATCAATGTCCAGGCAGTGTGCGAAGACGGACAGGGCGATCTACTGATAGCCACCTGGGAGGAAGGACTGTATCGCTTGGAGACAAAAAACAAAAGGTTTTTGCATTATCCTTCGGTGAACGGCATCAGGCGATTTCTGACCATTTTTTCGGATTCCCGAGGGGATGTCTGGGCTGGAAGTTTCGGCCACGGTGTACTCAAGTTAGGTTTCTCACCCAACAAGCGACGAGTCACGGCCATCCAGTACGCACACACGACCGACCCCTCCTCCATAGTCTCGGACTATGTCTATGACATCTGCGAGGACCGCGAGAGCCACACACTCTGGATGGGTACGCGTAACGGACTGAGTCTAATGCAGGGAGAGCGGTTTCTTAACTACGCTGGTGAAGCGACCAACAACGTATTCCCCGGCCACGAAACGGGTCACGTCTTCCAAGACAGGGACGGTAAGATGTGGATTAGCACCAAGGGAGCTGGTATTTTGACTGCTACCATCCGTCCAAGAATCTTCAGCAACCAATTCCTGCATAATCGGACTGACGGCACTGGCGGTGTGGTTTCGTCCATCTTTGTCGAAGCAAACGGCAACACATGGACAGGTTTGGGCTACGGGGTCAGATACCAATCGGCCGCAACAGCTCCGTACTCCATCCATAGCGCAACACTGCTGCCCGACAAGCGCACCTACCATATCTCCCAAAGCCAACAGACGGGCCACATCTACATTTCCACACATGACGCAGGACTTTTAGAGTGTAAGGACGGCAACGTCTTAAAACAATACACCACGGAAAATAGTCGCTTCATTCCCCATGACCTCGTCTATATGGCAACTGAAGATATCAGAGGAAACCTTTGGGTGGCTTCCTACCAAGGCTTAGGCGTGAGATACGCTGACGGGAAAACGGTGTGTTGGAAGAAACGCTCTGGCAGTCCCTCCGTCCTGACGGGCGAAATCATCTCGGTTGTAGAAGGCAGCAACGGCACGCTATGGATCGCTACACCCAACAGAGGTATTGCCCACCTGTCGGGCAACATGAAAAATCCGGCACAGATGCGGTGTGACGTGTATCAGATGAACAATGGAAAATGTCCTATCAATACCATCCATTGTCTGAAATTAGATCGACGCGGACGACTGTGGGCAGGCACAGAGGGGTGTGGTCTATGTCTGTATGATGCCTCAACAGATTGCTTCAAGAGCGTCCATCATTCGTACAATCTGCCTGGAGACATGGTGAACAGCATCGAAGAAGACAAATTCGGCCACCTATGGATAGGCACCAATCAGGGGCTGGCTCGTTTGGTGTTCTCTGGCAGCAGCAAGGCAGAGAGAGTCAGTGTGCGAACCTTTACCACCACCGACGGCCTCAATGATAATTTCTTTGAGCAGAATGCCGTGTGCCGACAGGGCGACCGTCTTTATTTCGGTTGTGGGCGCGGATACGTCGTGGTGCAAGCGAACGACAGTGTGCCATCCGACAACCACCATCTGCCTGCCATTACACAAGTGCTGATGAACGGTCGACGGGAGAATGTGGCTGGAATGAACGAGCGCATCGTGATACCTCCGTCTGTCAGCGATTTCACCTTGTGTTTCTCCGCGCTCTGTTACACCGATCAACAACACTGTAGCTATGCCTACCGTTTGGAAGGCTACGGTCAAGACTGGCATTACGTGCCGGCCAGCAATCGCAGTGCCACATACACGAATATTCCTCCTGGCACCTATACCTTCCAATTGAAAGCCACCGACGAGGAAGGCGTATGGAGCGATGTCAAGTCCGTTACGGTTGTCATAAAGCCTCCCCTGTGGCGTACCTGGTGGGCTTACCTTATATATATAGTGGTGGCTCTCCTCATCCTCTACCATATCGTTCGGGAACTGCGCCGACGCATGATGCTACGCAACAAGTTGCGCTTTAAGATGACCGACGGCGAATTGCAATTGGTTGTGGATCATCATGAAGACTTATGCGAGAGGTCACAGCAAAAGAAACAGATTTCGTTTGAAATCCGCGACCTCAACTATACCGATGCCGATGAGGACTTCCTGCGGCGCGCCATCAACTGTGTCAATGAACACATCGGTGATGCAGACTTCGACATTCCACAGTTCGCGAGGGAGATGGGCAGCAGCCGCACCACCCTCTTCAAGAAACTCAAGGGTCTCACGGGACTGAGTGCCACGGCCTTTATCCGCGATATTCGTCTGAAGACCTCCTGCCAGTTTTTGGATAAGAATCCCAAGACCCGTATTTCCGACTTGGCCTATCAGGTGGGATTCACCGACCCGAAGTATTTCTCCGTCTGCTTCAAGAAGGAGTTTGGCGTTTCCCCGAGTGAATATGTAGAGCAACCTTAGTTTGATTGTCGGGCTGACACCCATCGGTTGACTCATGTTTCTAAATGTTCTCTGAAACATCTTTCCACCCAAAAGTGAACATTTGTCAACCTTCTTCATGGCCATAGCCATTACCTTTGCAGCGATTTTTTAACCACTGCTTAAAACATGACAACGCGAATGAAACAATTAAAAACAAAAGGTTCGTATAGTGGTCTTTTGGCCGCTATCACGTGTGTGACACTACTGACAAACTGTCCTCTTGCCTATGCGGACACCCACAGCGTTCAAGCTGTCCAGCAGGCAAAAGTCGTCAAAGGCAGTATTGTTGATGCTGCTGGTGACCCTGTCATCGGTGCAAGTGTCTTAATCAAGGGAAGCGGCAAAGGTACCGCCACCGACCTGGATGGAAATTTTGTTCTGAACGATGTACCCGACGATGCCACCTTGCAGGTGTCGTACGTAGGATACAGAACGCTGACGGTCAGCGTGAAAGGGAAGAGTACGCTTAGCTTGACCCTACAGGAAGACAGTGAGTCGCTGGACGAAGTGGTCGTGGTCGGATATGGCACGATGAAGAAGTCTGACCTCACCGGTTCTGTCGGTTCCGTGTCTGCCGATAAACTCGTTGCGCGCGGTACGACCAGCATCAGCGATGCCCTGCAAGGCTCCGTACCTGGAGTCAGCATCACCCAGAAAAACAGCCGTGCTGGTGGCGGTTTCGACATTCAGATACGCGGACAGGCTTCCATCAACAAACAGGCCGAGCCGCTCTATGTTATCGACGGTGTGGTCTGCTCCTCGATGGATTTCCTAAACCCAGAGGACATTGACCGTATTGACATTCTGAAGGATGCCTCCTCCACAGCCATCTATGGTTCGCGCGCTTCTGCTGGTGTCATCATGATCACGACAAAGGGCAGTAAGGGTGCCGACAAAGCCCAACGCGTCAGCATCTCTTACGATGGCTACTATGGTGTTCGCTCCGTTGCTCGTATGCCCGACTTTATGAATGCCCAAGAATTTATGGACTACCGCCTGGCACGCTTCACCACACTGGACGGGCAGACCTATGAAGGATCTTCTCGCAAGGGCGTAGATGCCGACGGACATCCCCACTACCGCATCACGGACAACGATCTGAACACGGCCTTTATAAAAAGGACGAACGGCACCAGTTACCGCGACTCCAAACTCATGGATATGGTGTTGTCTGGTTCAGAGGGTTACGACTGGAAGGACTATGTGACGCGTACTGGTTCGCAGCAGAACCACTTCATCAGTGCTAATGGTGCCACAGACAAGGTGAACTATCGTTTGGGTATCGGTTATCAAGGTGAAGAGAGTGTCTTCAAGCACAACGACTACTCCCGCTATAACATCAAAGGTGCGTTTGATGGGAAGTTATCAAAGGTATTTGAGGCAGGTCTCTCGGTCAATCTGGCCTACGCCGTCCGCGAAGACTTCTGCACGAATAGTACATACAGCCCATACCAAACGGCCTTCCTCTTTAATTCATTCGTGAACCCTTACGACGAAAACGGCAACCTCTACAACAATCCAGGCTCCACTGTTGCCTTCGATTCGTCCAGTCAGTTCACATCAACCATCAGTCCGCTCATTGACCTGGAGGACAAGAACTACACGGATCAGACGCGTACCTTCCGCGCTATGGGCAATGTTTACCTGCGGGCCAACATCATGGACGGTCTGAAGTTCACGACGACTTTCTCGCCCAACTTCGCACACAGCAGACAGGGCATCTTCTATGCCTCGGGCGTTACGGATAGCAATCCACAAGGCTCCAGCTATTATCAGAAAACCCACACGAACTCCGCCGAGGTGGTGAACACGGACGTGTTTGACTGGACGTGGGACAACCAAATTGACTACAACAAGACCTTCGGCGACCACACACTGGGCGCAATGGCCCTGTTCTCCATGTATAAGTCAAGCACGGAAATCTACGACATGAAAGGATTTGGCATTTCCGACGATATCCTCTCCTATTATGCACTGGACAAGGCCAGCGGTGACAAGAACATCAGTTCTTCCTATACAGAGAACACCTTGGTGTCTGGTGCTTTCCGCGTCAACTATTCCTATAAAGGAAAGTACATGGCTACGGCTACGGCTCGCGCTGATGGTAGTTCACGCTTCGCCGACGGCAACCGCTGGGGCTGGTTCCCGTCAGTTGCTGTAGCATGGAGAATGTCAGAAGAGACATTCATGAAGAACATCAACTGGCTGGACAACCTGAAACTGCGTCTGTCCTATGGTGTCACGGGAAACAACAATGTGGGAGACTATGTGACCATTGCCACGGCCTCTGGCCCTGTCTATGTAGCCTTGAACGGCAGTGAGGTGCAGGGCTACTACACCAACGGTTTGGTCAACAAAGGACTGATTTGGGAGAAAGTAAAGGAGTTTGACTTCGGATTCGATTTTGGAGCGTTCCACAACCGCATCAACCTAACAGCCGATTTCTACAGTCGCCTCTCCGATGGACAGATCATGGATCGCATTGTACCCATCGAGACCGGTGAAACCACGTCGACCTTCAACGTCGGCTCTGTCCGCAATACAGGTATTGAACTGGGACTGCAAGTAGGGGTCATCCGCAACAGTGCCTTTACCTGGGACGTGAACCTCAACTATTCTCGTAACTGGAACAAGATCCTTGAGCTGAGTAACGGAAAGGTGGACGAGGTGGCTTCCAACCGCTTCATCGGAGAACCGCTGAACGTGTTGCGCGACTACACCCACACCGATGTCATTACCGACCAAGGCGTGACCATGCACACCAAGGACGGCGACATCCACTATACCCTGAAGGAACTCTATGAGAAATACGGCAGCAAGTACAAATGGTACGAAGGGCAGGTGGCTGTGAACGACTGGAACAACGATGGCAAGATCACTGACGAAGACAAACAGATCTACGGATGTACAGACCCGAAATGGATCGGTAGCCTCACCTCCACGATGTCCTTCAAGGGCTTCGACTTCTCCATCATGGCCTACACCAAGCAGGGACAGTGGTCACGCAGCTATTTCCATGAGACCTATGCGAAATGGAGTGACCGTGGCAACCAACACCTCAACATGGATTTCTACATCCCGAAAGGCGCACCGATTCTTGACCATACCACTGGCGACATTGTCTATGCCACCGAGACCCACTATGGGAAATATCCCTACCCCAACTACTCCGATACCTCTTCGGGTGGTTATTTCGGAGACAAGGGAAGTGCCAAGGGCGAGAACTACCAGTACCAAAAGACCTCCTTCGTGAAGATCAAGAACATCACGCTGGGCTACACATTCCCGAGAACGTGGATTAAACGACTCGGCCTGCAGAATCTGCGCCTCTACGTGAACGTGCTGAATCCGTTCTGCTTCACCAACTACGAGGGTTTTGACCCCGAGTGGGCCAGTGCCACATTGACCAACGGTGGTCCAGCTTCCGTGACCTACCAGTTCGGTGCAAACATTAAGTTTTAATTAAGGAAAGGAAACAAGACATGAAGAAAACACTCTATCATATAGCTACACTTGCTGCTGTCCTCCTCATCAGCGGTTGCGAAAGTTTTCTGGAGACAGAAAATAAGTCCAACGTCACCGACACGGACTATTTCTCCACCCGTACAGGACTTGAAACCCTGTTGAACAATGCCTACGAGAGTCTGCACGACATCTATGCATCAGACTCCTACACTTCCTTCTTCCAGGCAGGAACGGATCTCTACGGCGACGGGCGCACCTACATCAACGACGAGTTGCACGAATACGAGACGTTAAACCCCGAGAACTCGGTGTTGAAAACGCTCTATACCTCCTGCTATCAAGGCATTCGCAAGGCCAATGCTGTATCTCATTATGCCGAGACAGCCAATGTCGACGAGACCACCCGCAGTGCGATGGTTTGTCAGGCACGGGCTTTGGCTGCCAACTACTATTACATCCTGGTCAACACGTTCGGAGGAGTCCCCTTGATGACCGAATACATCGAAGGTGCAGAAACGGGCTATCCTAAGAGTTCCGCGGCAGAAGTCTATGCATACATCATCAGCGAGTTGGAAAGCGTCATTGCCGCCAACGCCTTGAAAAGCACCACGGCAACCAGTGGTGGCGGCGAGTTCAGCCAGGAGGCAGCTCGCGCCCTGCTCGCCAAGACGTACCTTGCCGCTGCATGGGACTTGAACAAACAGGAGTATTTCTCCAAGGCTGCACAATACGCAGACCAGGTCATTAACAACAGGACGCTAACCACGCCTTTTGCTGACCTCTGGAAGGGCGACGGCAGCGGTGACGACAACGAGGAGTTTATCTGGGACTTGGAGTATGACTATGCCTCTGCCAACAACTCGGTCAACGGTGGCCACAGCTGGCACTCCCTCTACACGAACCACATCGGTGGACAGGAAGGCCACGGCAAAATCTCAAGGTCGGCCTTCATCGCCACCCTCCACGCCGTAGAGTCGTTTGAGAAAGGCGACACACGTTTCAAGGTTACCTTTATGACCGAGCTACCCGACATTACGCAGTCGTCACTCTATTCCTATTGGGACTGGCACACAAACGGCGGCACACTGATTGGTACACCCATCCAGCGTTATTATCCAGCCTGGTATGAGACCGAAGCCGACATCGAGGCTTGGCGAGCATTAGACCCCGAGAACCGTAAGGACACATGGATTCTCCCCATGTCCGACCAAACACACAACTCACAGGAGTATTCTGACGATATCGTGGATTACGAGACCTTCGTCACGTTCTCGTACGGCAGTGCCCCTGTCAAGAAGTTCGACGACTCCAATGTGGCCAAATATGAGGCTAAGACCGACTACCGCGACATTCACATTATCACCCTACCCGATGTATTTCTCTACGCAGCGGAAGCCTATCTGAAGGCTGGCAACGCACCGAAGGCACTGGAGCGACTGAACACAGTGCGCCAACGCGCTGGACTGGCCGCACTAACGTCCATAGACCTTGATGCCATTCTAAAGGAGCGCGCCTGTGAGCTCTTCGGTCAAGGCTCGCGGTGGATTGACTTGCGCCGCACACAGAAGCTCGTGGAGTATAACAACCTCTACAATCCGCAGATCAAGGGGCGCGCTGCACAATGTATCGGACAGAAGCTGCTCCGTCCTATCCCGCAGGGAGCTATTGATGCTAATGACAAACTGAGCGCGGCTGACCAAAATCCAGGATATTGATGATTGGTGCACGAATTTTAGAAAAAATGGTTAACTTTGCCTTTGAAATACTGAAAACAGACATGAAGAAAACCATTTGTTGCATGGTGCTGTCCATGCTGGTCTTTACGACCATTGCAGGAACGGAACACAACGCGACATTCACATGGAGTCAGAGCGGCGAGGCGGTGAAATATTCCGCCAAAGCCACTCTTTCTCCAGTGGTGAAAACGGCACTGGACATGCTGGACGAAGACCTGCGCGATGTGACAGGGAAAGGGTTGCAGAAAACATCTGCCACTCAAGCCGCTATACGGATTGTGCAGTTGGACAGAGACAAGGGCGCAAAACGAGAACTGGCTGCGGCAGGCATTCCTGTGGACAGTCTCACGATGAGGAAGGATGCCTTCTGTCTGAAAGTGGCGAACGGAAAGTTCTACGTAGTCGGTAGTGACGCACGAGGAACAGCCTACGGTATTTTGGAACTGTCGCGGCTGGCTGGTGTGTCGCCCTGGAAATGGTGGGCTGACGAGAAACCCATGCCACGCAAGAGCCTAACGGTAGCTTGCGATTTCGAGACGCTGCAAAGTCCATCGGTGGAGTATCGCGGCATCTTCCTTAACGACGAGGACTGGACGCTGCAACCATGGAGCTGGCGCAACTATTCACCTGGCAAGCCAGGACTAATCAGTGCCAAGACCTATCGACAGATTTTCCGATTGCTGATGCGCCTGCGCGCCAATGCCATTTGGCCAGGCATGCACGGCATGACCGTCCCGTTCTTTACCGTCCCTGGAGCGAAAGAGGCTGCCGACTCGTGCGGCATCGCCATCGGCACCAGCCACTGCGAACCCATGATGCGCAACAATGTGGGCGAATGGGACAAAGCGGTGCGCGGAGCCTACAACTACATCAGCAACAAGGAAGGCGTTCAGAACTACTGGATTGAGCGATTGAAAGAGACGGGGCGCTACGAGAACATCTATACCATCGGGATGCGTGGCATCCACGACAGCGGTATGGAGGGTGTTGGAAAGGGGCTGGACGAACAGACCACTGCCTTGCAACAGGTCATTGACGACCAGCGCGAGTTGCTCCGTCGCTACGTCAACAAACAGGTGGAGCGGATTCCACAGCAGTTCGTGCCCTACAAGGAGGTGTTGCAGGTGATGGAGAACGGACTGAACGTACCCGACGACGTGACTCTGACGTGGTGCGACGACAACTACGGCTACATGACGCGCCTCTCTGACAGCCTACAACAACGGCGCAGCGGTGGGGCAGGTGTGTATTACCACCTGAGCTACTGGGGGCGGCCTCACGACTATATGTGGCTCTCCACGACACAGCCCGGACTGGTCTACAACGAGATGCGCGAGGCCTTCGACCACCATGTCCGCAAACTGTGGATTGTCAACGTTCACGACATGAAGACGGCAGCCTACGACTTGGAACTGTTTCTCGATATGGCGTGGAACATCAACAGCGTATCGCCCTCCACGCTCTACCAGCACCAAGAACAGTGGCTCTGCCGAGCGTTCGGTGCGGAGGCTGGCAAACGGCTGTTACCCATCATGCAGGAGTTCTACCGCCTGACAGCCATCCGTAAGCCCGAGTTCATGGGTTGGAATCAAGTGGAGTTAGACAAACGGCAATACGACAGAGGATGGTCGCCCGTGTCCGACACGGAATTCAGTCTGACGGCGTTCGGTGGTGAACTGGATCGCTATCTGGCCGACTGGAAAAAGGTGGCGACAGCACTCCGCGATGTGGAGCGTACCATTCCTGCAGAGCGGCAGGACGCGTTCTTCTCCCATGTCAAATATTCCGTGCTGGCCGCTGCGGCCATGAGTCGGAAGATGCTGGAAGCCCAACGGGCACGAAGCATCGCCAAGGCCAACTACGACCCAGAGCGGTGGCAGCGCGACACACTGCTCTATGCGGCCTGCGCCAAGAGCCAGGATGCCTATCAGGAAATTCGCCAGTTGACAGATTATTACAACAATGCAATGGCCAATGGGAAATGGAACCATTCGATGGTTGACAATCCTCGCGACCTCTACGTATTCTACGCACCGACGCTACCCGTTAGTTTGACGGAACGGGAGGTGGCCGCCTATAAGGATATCCCCACTGCCGCGGTTCATCCCGTTGAGGCATGTTTGGACAGCTGCGTGGTGCGAAACGCCTGCCAATACGATGAGGCCGGAGCGGACATCCATTCCATCCAGTCGTTAGGTCACTCCATGGCGGCCGTCTCACTGCCTAAGGGACAGTCTGTCACCTATGGTTTCGACTGGAAGGCAGAAGGTGAGGCACTTTTGCGCGTCGCACTGATTCCCACACAACCCAACGACAAGGGCGACCTCCGCTTCTCGGTCAGCATCGATGGTGGCACGCCGCAGGTGTTCTCCCTGAAAGAGGGATTCCGCACCGAGCGTTGGAAACAGAACGTACTGCGCGGACAAGCGGTCAGAACACTGCCCGTCACGCTCTCTCCTGGTCGCCATCAGCTGACCGTCACAGCCCTTGACCACCACGTGGTTTTGGATCAGTGGATGCTCGACACCGACAAGGAGCGCCAGTTCTATGTATTTCCCATCAACCCGACCTATTAATCCTTTAACAAACAAAGAATATGAAACGAAAAGTCTTTCTGATGCTGTTGGCCGCTGTGGCTGCGTACGGACAGGCCGCTGTGCGCGATGCCTTCCAGCATATCCTACCCGTGACGGACACCGCACTGACAAAAAGCCTCAATGGCCAGTGGAGTCTAAAGGTGGTGGAGGGCATCGGTAGTGACAAGGCCGTCCCTGAAACGGATGACACCTGGGGCACCATCCCCGTGCCAGGCTGTTGGGAGGCTTACGGCTTTAGTAAGCCGAGCTACGACAAGGCACTGGAGCTGACGGGCTACTATCGTACCACCTTCACCGTGCCAGACTCCTGGCGCGGCCAGCGCATCGTGCTGCGCCTCGACGGTGTACTCTATGCCTACGACCTGTGGGTGAACGGACGACTGGTCGGTTCGTGGAGCTCGGCCTACAACACGGCACTCTTCGACATCACGTCCTACCTCACCAAGGACAAAGAGCAACAATTGGCACTGAGGGTAGTGTCACACGCGAAGGGTAATGACTTCGACTATAACGACGACTGGGCACCCTGCGGCATTTTTCGCGATGTGACCCTGTTCACAGTACCCAAGACACACCTTAGCGACTTGACCATCACGACAAAGATGACGGGCGAGGTGAGCGTCACAACGGAAGTGGCCAACGGCAATCGACAAACAATGGTGACCCACGAGATCCTTGACGCACGGCGGCACGTCGTGGGTAGCGGTGCACACTGCCGCGTCAGCGACCCCCACCTGTGGACAGCCGAGACACCTTATCTCTACACCCTGCGTACCACCCTGTCTCGGAAGGGCAAGGTGCTGCAGACCTTCGAACACCCGTTCGGCATCCGCGAGTTGACCATCGATGGCAAGGTGCTCAAACTCAACGGCCAGCCCATCAAGCTGCGTGGTGTCACCAGCCACGCCACAGATCCAAGGACCGTGAAGGTCATCAGCGATTCACTCACGCTGAAGGATATGCGACTGATGAAAGAAGCCTCCGTCAACTACATCCGCACCTCACACTATCCGCGTGAGCCGCGCTTCTACGAACTGGCAGACTCGCTGGGCTTCTACGTCATCGATGAAGTTCCCTTCGGTTATGGTGACAAGCATCTGACCGACTCTTCCTACTATGAGATTCTGCAACAACGGGCACAGGCCACCATCCGCCGCGACAAGAACCATGCCTCTGTGCTCCTTTGGAGCGTGGGCAACGAAAACCCGTTGACATCGATGTGCTTAGACTTAGGAGCATACATCAAACAAGAACTGGACACCTCGCGCTTCATCTGCTATCCGCAAGTGGGTTCCTACTTCCGCAAGTTCAACTACGATTTCCCGAAGGTGGCCGACATCTATGCGCCACATTACCCCACCACGGCACAGATTGCCGATTTCTATCAGCACAGCGATCGCCCCGTCATCTTCACGGAATACTGTCACACGTTGGGCATCTCGTTCGAGGATCACGACCGACAGTGGGAAATAATCGAGCGCACACCATGGATTGCTGGTGGCAGTGTCTGGGAATGGGTAGACCAAGGTATGCCGTTCCACGAGGAACTGAAAGACCGTTACGGTTATGAACAGCGGGTATTCACCTCACCACACGGCGGTTTCGAGATGTGCGGCAACAAGGGCACCGATGGTCTACTCTATGCCGACCGCACCCCATTGCCCAACTACTACGAGTTGCAACACAACTATGCCCGTGCGGCAGTGACCGACAGCGTTCTCCGTGTTGGAGATGATGTCGGTGCTGTCACCCTACACATCCGCAATCGCTTTGACTTCATCAACCTCAAAGATCACGTCACGTTCCACTGGACACTGACCGCCGACCGCGACACCATGGCCTCGGGAGCGTTCTCGCCCGACTGTCCAGCGCGCACCTCGGTGCAATATCCGCTATCACTGCCGTTGCAGGGCGTTGCTCCCGGACGTATCTGTCTGTTGCACGTTGACATCCGCGATGCACAAGGACACGTCTTCCTCCGCCAGTCGCTACCCGTCAATCCAGAAGAGCAGACAGACAGGCTATTGGCTGGACTTACTGAGGCTACAGAAAACCCTATGACCATCGTACAAGATGGTTGGCTGGTGCGCGCAGGACGCAAGGCCACACTGGCCGAACAACTGCGCATTGCCGACAAACGATTGGAACGCTATCTGCTGCGCGTACCTGCTGAAGGCGGACGGGTGGTCACCGACAAAAAGACCAGCTTTCATACAGCCATCAAGACCGAGGCTGCAGGTAATGCCACCCATGTCACCTTTTCGCTGACCCCCGACTCCACCGATACGTTCCTCTCCGAACTCGGCCTGGCCGTGCTGCTCGACCAGCGCATCGACCGCGTGCAATGGATAGGCAACGGACTCATGCCTACCTATCCCGGCCGTTTCCGTGCCGACCGCTACGGATTCTGGGGCTTGCGGAAAGATGACCTCTATCTGGAGGGCAACCGCATAGGCGTGGATGTCGCCTGGCTAACGGACAAGGACGGCAATGGTCTCCTGCTTGTCTGTCGCCGGGGCAATATCAGTTTCGAGCAGACCGATCGAGGCATCGTACTGACCTACAACGTGGCGGTGGCTGGCCAAGGACCGAAGTTCGCCAGCACGGCCTTCCCTGTCACGGCTGACAAGGTAGGCACGAAGACTGGCGAGTTCTGGCTGTATAGGACGACGGCAGGCCACATCCCTGCATTGCTGCAAGGCCTCTTCGCTGCTCCCGATACGCTCCCCACAGCCTTCCATCCCTTCGAGACGCAGTACGACACGTACCTCATGCGGTTCGAAGATATTATCCAGTAGTACATTTACATATACAAAGCCGTTACGATTGGTTGTAGGTAATTGCCAACAACCAATCGTAATGGTTTTGTACCTATGTTGTGTATCATCATCAAAAATCCATGTAACACAGGAAGTACATGGTGTAGCCTACACAAAAGTACATGATACACGATTTCTTGTCGGCAGACTAAAAACACCGTAACTTTGCAGCCGAGGAAGAACCTCTGGATTTCGATCCGCAAAATCTCACCATATTAATATAAAGACTATAAATATGAAAAAGCAAATGAGGCGATGGCTTCTGTTGTCCTTCCTTCCCTTCTGCTGCCTGTTGGCAACGGCACAGGAAACCGTGACGGTGAAGGGAACGGTCGTGGACGAAACTGGCGAGACGGTCATTGGGGCGAGTGTCGTTCCGAAGGACAACCGCGCCACTGGTGTCATTACCGACTTAGACGGACGGTTTGTGATTAAGGTGCCCGCAGGGTCAACCCTCGTGGTCTCCTTCATCGGCATGAAACCCAAAGAGTGTAAGGTGGGCAAGGGAGAAAAGCCACTGTTGGTGACCCTGTCCAATGACTCCGAACAGTTGGAAGAGTTGGTGGTGGTCGGCTACGGACAACAGAAGAAAGCCTCGGTGGTGGGTGCTATTACGCAGACCACGGGCAAGGTACTTGAGCGCGCTGGAGGTGTCTCCAGCATCGGTGCAGCACTGACTGGTAATCTGCCTGGTGTCTCTACGATGAGCTCTACGGGAATGCCAGGCGAGGAAGACCCGGAAATCGTGATTCGCGGTTCCAGTTCGTGGAACGGTAGTTCCCCACTGATACTGGTGGACGGCATTGAGCGTCCGATGAGTTCAGTGGACATTGGTTCCGTGCAGTCCATTTCCGTACTGAAGGATGCTTCTGCCACTGCCGTGTACGGTGTGAAGGGTGCCAATGGTGTCATTTTGATTACGACGAAACGCGGACAGGAGGGTGCCGCTGTGGTCGACATCAACGTCAACATGACGGCCAAGGTGCCGAGCAGACTGCCAGGCAAGAAAGACTCCTACGATGCACTCCTGTTGCGCAACCGCGTCATTGAGCATGAGTTGGGACTGACCCCCGAGTCGTGGAGCGACTATACACCGCAGGCCATTCTGGAGAAATACCGCAACCCTGCCAACTTGGAAGAGTACGAACGCTACCCAAACGTGGACTGGGTCAACGAGTTGTTCAAGGACTACGCGATGAGCTACAACGCCAACGTGAACCTCTCTGGCGGCACCTCATTCGTGAAATATTTCGCCTCCTTCGACTTCCTAAACGAAGGCGACCTGTTCCGCCAGTTTGACAACGGGCGCGGCTATCAAGCCGGCTTCGGTTACAACCGCATCAACGGCCGTTCCAACCTGGACTTCAGTCTGACAAAGACCACACTGCTGAAGGTGGGACTATCGGGTTCCTATGGTGTGAGACAGACCCCTTGGGACTACAGCGACACCGACTATGGTGCATGGATCTCCGCCTACAGCACACCGCCAGATGCCATGCGCCCCATCTACAGCGACGGCTCCTTCGGTTTCTATCCGAAGGACGAGGTAGGCGCATCTAACTCCGTGATGACCGTGGCACTGAGCGGTGCGGAGAAACGCACCACCACGCGCATCAACACCGACTTCACATTGGAGCAGGACCTCGGTATGTTCGTCAAGGGACTGACTGCTCGCGGACTATTCTCGCTAGACAACACCTTTCTGGAGCGCAAGCGCGGTGTCAACGACCTCTACAACAACGCACAGGCCAAATACATCGACCCCACGACTGGACAGGTCTACTACAAGCAGGTGACCGACAACAACACGCAGTTCGAGTTTCAGGAAAGTAAGAAATGGACTACCAGCGGCGGTGAGATGAACAACGATGCCACCTACCGGCGCATCTACTACCAACTGCAACTGAACTGGGCACGGCAGTTCGGCCACCACGACATCACGGCGATGGGACTCTTTAGCCGCGAGAAATATACGACAGGTAGCGAGATTCCCCACTACCGTGAAGACTGGGCGTTCCGCGCCACCTATAAC
>CAVAIX010000018.1:0-19441 GCA_963588695.1 Bacteroidaceae bacterium
GGTGCTAATCTGTTGGAGCAGACCATTCATGGCTGTGACAACGAAGGAGAGCGCAGCGATGCACACGGCCGACAGAGCAGGCCATGCTCCCGTGATTAGTGCAAGGAGTGTGAGGTAGATGGTTAGGGTGGCCAGGGGAATGACAAAGTAATTGGCCAGTAGAGCACAGGGGTTGAACACTCCGAAATGGTAGGCTGCGAGTGGGGCTGTTCCAATCTGTGCTTCCAGTGAGATGATAGTAATGCCCCACAGCCATTTTACGACCCAGTGGGACATGAGTCGCGGCGAGTCCGTGATATTGCGCAGCAGTGCGTTGCCCAGTAGGATGGAGAACACGGCGGCATAGGACAGCTGAAAACTGACATCGTAGAGGGTCAACGGATGAACCAGTAACATGACAATGGCGGTGAGGGACAGCGTGTTGATTGGAGTTGAGTCGCGGTAGCCTACAGAGAATAGGGCATAGACAGAAATCATAAAGGCCGAACGCGTCACGCTTGGCGACAAACCCACCAACAGGGCATAAGCCCAAAGCGTGGTCACGATGACAGCCTGTGACAGGAGCTCAGCCCGTCGCCAGCTCATTAGCGTGTTGATGATGAAGTAGATAATGGCCAAATGCATACCGCTGAGGGCGAGGATATGGGAAACGCCCGTCTGGGTATAGGTGGCTCGTACTTCTGGGACGAGTACTGAACGGTCGCCAAGGGTCATGGCCTTCACAACACCTTCCGTCTCTGGATCAAGATTCCACTGTCGGATATGGCTGAGCAGGGCGTGACGTAAAACCATGAAGCGCAGCCTCATGCGCTCAGTGCGCGAGAGATTTTTGAGGTCGACGGTCTTCCAGTTCCAGTCGCTGGAGCGGACATATGCCTCACCCGAAAAGCCTCGGCTGGCCATGAATCGCTGGTAGTCGAAAGTGTGGGAGGAACCAGGCTTGGGCGGATAGTTCTTGATGTCGCGGATGCGGACGGTCAGTAACAGGCCGTCTCCCACCGTTATCGCCTGACTGTCGCTGTCCTTGACGATGTGGCAACGCACCTTTTGCCGAGAGTCGGCCAGTAGCACATCAACCGTCATGGTGTTCGTTTTCTCTATCGGTTCGTCCGCCACAACAGCTTCCCATACCGCTGGTTTGTCGGGCCAACGGACGCTTGCTCCGTCGTCGTGGTGTATGCGCAGAAGAATGCCAAACAGCACGGTGCATACCAAAATAGCGGTTGTTTGCCAGTGGGGACGATGGCGGAGCGATAACGTTACGGCAAGCACGCCCACTAAAACAACCAGTACAGCCGCCTTGGCTTCTATCCATTCGCCACCAACGATGCCGATCATGAGGGCTATGGCCACAGGGAATAAGGGGGCTTCTATCCGTAACATGTTGCAACAGGAGTATCGTATCGATGTTGCAAATTTACGCCATCTTTCCCGTTTTCCCAAATTTTCATTCGCTTTTCAGTATCCGTAGCGGTATCGAAAGAGAAAAAAATGAGGAAAATGATGGTTTTCTGAAAAAAAATAAAGACCTTTGTAGACAGAAACCGATTATAAAACAAATATTATTAACTATTGTATTATGTCAAGTAGATTTCTATTAGGTTTCGACGTGGGCAGTTCTTCTGTCAAGGCGTCGTTGGTAAATGCCGACACGGGAAAGTGTACGGCAACAGCTTTTTATCCCGAGAAGGAGGCACCTATCATGGCTGTTAAGGCAGGATGGGCTGAACAGGAACCGCAGATGTGGTGGAATAACGCCAAACTGAGTCTAAAGAAAATCATGGCCGAGGCTCATGTGAAGGCTGAGGACATCAAGGCTATCGGCATATCTTACCAAATGCACGGTCTGGTCTGTGTGGATAAAGAGATGCAACCTCTGCGCCCCTCCATTATATGGTGTGACTCGCGTGCAGTTCCTTACGGTGAGAAGGCGTTTCGTAATATTGGTGCAGAACAGTGCTTGAGCCATCTGCTGAACTCGCCTGGCAACTTTACGGCTGCCAAACTGGCGTGGGTGAAGGAGAACGAGCCTGAGCTCTACGCGCGTATATATAAGGTGATGCTGCCTGGTGACTATATCGCCATGCGCCTGTCGGGTGTTCCAAACACCACCGTCAGTGGACTGAGCGAGGGTATGTTTTGGGATTTTAAGAATGGTTGTATTGCCGACTTTCTCCTCCAGTATTACGGCTTCGACAAGTCGCTTATCAGCGACATCGTTCCGACGTTTGGCATTCAGGGCGAGGTTTCTGCAGAGGCTGCGGCAGAGACAGGACTGAAAGCAGGTACGCCCATTACCTATCGTGCTGGCGACCAACCTAATAACGCTCTGTCGCTGAATGTGTTCAATCCTGGTGAGATTGCTTCAACGGCAGGAACGTCAGGTGTGGTCTATGGAGTGCTTGGTAGTGTCAACTACGACAAACTCAGCCGTGTAAACACTTTCGCTCACGTGAACCACAGTGCCGAACAAACGCGTCTTGGCGTGCTGCTGTGTATCAATGGCACAGGTATTCTGAATGCTTGGGTTCATCGCAACATCACCTCGGACTTGAGCTATGCCGAGATGAACGCTTTTGCAGGGTCTGTGCCCATTGGCAGTGATGGTGTGACGGTGATTCCCTTTGGTAACGGTGCGGAACGGGTACTGGAAAATCAAGAAATCGGATGCTCCATACACGGGCTCAACTTCAATAAACACGACCGTGCTCACCTTGTTCGTGCAGCGCAGGAGGGCATTGTCTTCTCTTTCTGCTACGGTATGGAAATCATGCAACAGATGGGCATGGACATCCGCAAAATTCACGCAGGAAAGGCTAATATGTTCCTCAGTCCGCTGTTCCGCGACACGCTGGCTGGCGTGAGTGGCGGCACGATAGAACTGTATGACACCGATGGATCGGTTGGGGCTGCCAAGGGCGCAGGTATTGGTGCAGGCATCTACAAAGACCACGATGAGGCTTTTGCTACGCTCGACAAGTTGCAGGTTATCGAACCTGACGAGGCGCATCGTTCGGAATATCTTGCGGCTTATGCCCGTTGGAAAGATACGTTGAAACGCACGCTGGGATAGATTTTTACGGCTTCCCACATAGCTTGGCATAGGGGCAAGAGGCGCATTTCCGGTCGTCGGGGAGCGGATTGAAGGCTTCCTCGAGATTGAAAATGCGTTCAATAACATCTTTCAGTAGGCGATTGAACTCATCGAGGAATGGGGCGACATTGCGGATGTGCTCCTTGCCGAAGCATAGTGTGGGGTCGTAGTCTGCTGCTGCGGCATGCTGGATGAACAGCAGGGCTGGACTGACAGGCAGGTGCTGTGGATTGAGTTGGAGGCTCTGCGCCACGATGTTGCTGTAGACGAGGGTTTGGAGGTAGTAGCCGCGGTGCGCGTCGCTGTCGGAGAAGATGTCGGCCACGTTGATAGCTGCCTTCATCTTTCCGCCGCCCGTCTTGTAGTCCACCACGCGGATGCGCTCCGTAGCTCGGTCGCAGTCCACGGCATCAAGACGGTCGATGATGCCTCCGAGGGTGGTCGTGAAATGCACGTTGCCGGTATCGACAGGCCAGTCGCAGACGACAGCCTTTTCCAGTCCGTACACCTCGAAGGGCGCCTGTCGAAGGTCAATGGCCAGCAGCTGTCGCACGTAGTGGATGATGACCTCGCGGTTGATGAGTTGCAGTCCGCTATAAGTGGCGGCGGATGGCAGTTGGTTACGGAAAGCGTCGTCAACGGCCTTGGCTATGGCTGTTTTCGATTTCAGCAGCAGTTCTATCTGTGCTTTCTCGATGCGCCGCCCGTGCTGGGTGAGTTGGGTGTAGAGCCGTTGTGACGCCTCGTGGAACACGAGTCCGAAGGTGCGGTCGTCGATTTGTAGCTCCTCGTCGTCCAACTCGCGGAGGTCAGAGACGTAGCGGTAGAAGAACCGCAAGGGACAGGTGCGGAAGCAGTTGATGGCGGTTGGCGTGAGCAAGGGCTTGTCGGTGTCAGGCTTCTTGCTGAACCGCTGCAGGAGGATTTGCATGATCTCGGGAGTCTTTTCTACGGGTTGCGGTTGCCAGCGCTGCGTGTCCTGTCCAGCTTTGAGGTAGTGGTGCGTGACGGTGTGTGGCGACTCTACCATGAGCTGCACCATGAAACGGCTCATCTCACGGGTATTTCCGTCGTCGGTTCCGTTGTTATAGAGCAGTGTGATGTCCGAAGCCCGTTGTAGCAGTCGGTGGAAATAGTAGGCGTAGATGGCCGTTTTGTGTTCCACGGTGGTCAATCCGTAGGCTTTTCGCAGACTCTGTGGGATGAAGGAGCTGTCGTTGATTCCTTTGGGCATATTGCCCTCGTTGCAGGAGAGCAGCACGATGTGGTCGAAGTCCAGGTTGCGCGATTCGAGGATGCCCATGATCTGTATGCCTTCGGCTGGTTCGCCATGGAAGGGCACAGCGGTGGACTGTATGAGTTGTCGGAGCAGTCGTTGCAGGGTGGAGGTGTCCACGTTCAGGTCGTCGTTTTCGGCCAGTCCTTTCAGCCGGTTCACCAGTGTATAGGCTCGGAAGAGTGATTCGGAGCGCAGTGCGGTCGTGTCGCCTCCAACATCTTCCTGTTTGCTCAGTGCCACGGCCACGGTGCGCGTCACCAGACAGAGCCATTCGAGCAGTTGGGGTATGGTAGTCTCTTCCGTTCGTCCGCAGCTGTGGAGCAACTCATCGGAAATCCAAGGGCTATAAGGATGTCGGCGTATGGCTTTGTAGTGGAAGGCTGGTTTACCCGCCGTTTGCCAAGCTACGAGTAACGGGAGCAGCGACGCTATAGGTGTGGTAGCTAAGGGGTAGCCAGTGGTGATGTTCACCTTCTCCACGTCATCGGGAATACAGTGGACAACCATAGGCAACATCCGTTCGTCGCAAAGCAAAATGGCGGTGCGCTTCCCGTCGGCTTTGCGCTGAGGGGCGGAGAGCCAGTCGGTGATGTAATGAGCCTGGATGTTCTCCGTGGCAGCCGACACAAAATGGATGTTCTTCGGTTGTTGGAACTGCTGGTAGATGTCACTGCGCGCGGAGTCCAGTTCATTGGGAAAGCGAGACAGATACTGTGCGATAAAGTAGCCAGCCTCGTGTCCGTGCATATAATAATCGTCGAAGTCCCAGTAGAATTTCGCTCTCCCTGCTCGTTGCAGTGTTCGAAAGAGGCTCTGTTCCACCCTGTGCAGTAGATTGAATCCCACGAAGATGTAAGTATCGTAGTTGAGGGCGAGGGCTTCGTGTTCCACCACGGCTCGATATATCATGCCTTCATAGGCTAACTTCTGTTCTGCCAGCCGTTGGCGGAAACGGTGGTAAATTTCGGGGAAGTGTTGCCAAAGGTTCAAGAAGCGTTGCTTCAGTTCCGAGTTACCGTCGGGATTGAAATTGCTGAAAAAGTGTTGGATGACGGCTCGTTGCTCATCGGTTAGGTAACTCAGGTCGTCCAACTCGTGAAGGTTACTAAGGTTTGCAAACACGCGGTCAGCATCGGCCATATTCTTGTCAATGTCGTCGAAGTCGGCTAAGAGAATCTGTCCCCAGCCGTAGAAGTGGTCGAGCGTCTCGTCCGTCCCCGTCACCTCTACGAAAGTCTTATGGAGGTCGCTGACCAGTTTGATGGGGTCGGCCACAGTCCATGATGACTGCGCGCGGAAGAGGTCGCTGATGGTGAGATAGGCCGGACTCCATATCGGTTGTTGGGCCAGTTTGGCTAAGTGCTCGTTGATGAACAGCGAGGCGCGCTTGTTGGGGAACACCAAGGCCGTGCGCGAAAGGTCGAAGCCCTGTTTGCTCACAATGTCGGCTGCAACATATTCCAAGAAAGTTTTCATCATACTGTTTCAATTTTATTTGTATAGACATACCACAGATAGCCTTCCACCTGACGGTGGCCCATCTGCTGGAGCAAATTCATGTATTCGCTGACCTGCAAGCGATGCTCGGGTTTGGGCTTGCCGAACTTGAAGTCTACCACCACGAAGCGTTGTCCGTCGGTCATCACGCGGTCGGGTCTGCGCTCTATGACGCGCCCTTCTGTATCCGTGGACAGGATGGTACACTCGTTGTAGAGCCGCCATTGGGGTGAGAACCAACTGCTGACGCGCTCGTCCTGCAATCGTTTGCGCAGCATTTTCTTGAGCCGTTCCGTGGTCATCTCTTGATCGTAGATGATGCCCTCCAGTTCCAGTTGCCGCAACGATTCTTCAATGTCGTCGACAGTGCGGATGGTGGAGAATACATGGTGCAGCACATTACCTGTCTTGATGTAGCGGTCGCGGTTGTCCGCCTCTTCGCCATCTTCATCGTCCGCCACAAACTCCAGACTCTTGTTGCTCTGGCGGAACTGGGCACTTTGGCGGAAAGTCTGCATGGAGACATTGAGTGGCGACGGCTGTTGCAGGAACACGTTGCTGCTGTCTTTCTGTTCCTTAGGGCTTGGCTCGACTGCGGTGCCGTACTCGAAGACCAGATCTGTAGTCTCCTCATCCGCTCCATGAATCTGACAATCGGCCAACTGTTCTGCCACTTGCGGTAACACGTTGACCATCTGCGCCGAACGTCCACCAGCCGCCTTTCTTTTCCCGATAACGAAAAGACTCTTGGAGGCCCGGGTGAAGGCTACATAGAGCAGATTAAGGTTGTCCACAGTCAACTGGAAATGTTCCTCTTCGTAGTCCTCCGCGTAAATGCTCTCGCGCATTTTCTTACTGTAGTCCACCAGGGCCACAGGCAAACGGTCAAAAGGAGTCCAGGCCGGCTGACACCATAGCGTGTGGTCTTTCTCCATCTTCCAGTCGCAGTAGGGGATGATGACGTGATCAAACTCCAGTCCCTTGCTCTTGTGGATGGTCAGAATGCGTATGCCGTCAATCTTGTCGCTTTGGATAGTATTCTTATGGAAGTCCTGATCCCAACTCTCGATAAAGGCATCAATGCCCGTGCTGTTGTCCATAGCAAAATCGCTGAGCAGGTCGAAGAATTTGCAGAGGTAGGCACTCTCCCCAGAGAGGCCTTGCAGGGAGAAGAGGTCATAGAGCCGTTCTGCCAACTCCACCAACGGCAGCTGTCGCAGTGACTCCATCCCGTGAACGAAAGCCTCGGGCAGCATCGCGTCAAGGTCGTGCGTACAGAGCAACTGTCCTCCTTCCGTCCATGTCTCGTCAGTCAAGGCACACTGTCGATAACGCTTCACCAACTGTGCCTTCGTCAGCTTGTCGTCAGGGTGGAGTAGCAGGCGGAGTGCATCAATCAGAATGTTTACGGGGGTGGAATAATCCAGGCGGAAGGCTTCGTCGCTAACGATGTTGACCTCGGGTAGTTCTGCGGCGATAAAGTCGGCAACACCCCCAATCACCCCATTGGTACGGGTGAGAATGGCTATGTCAGACTGGCTGATTCCCTCTTCCAGCAACTGACTGATGCGTTCGGCAATCAGTCTCAATGTCCGCTCACCATAGTCCTCAAGGGGCAAGAAACGAAGTTCCACGTGCCCTTGTCCTGTTCGCGTCTTGGGTACCTGTTGGCGGACGTCAGCGTAGGCGTGGTTGAGTGCTTCGATATCTTCAATGCCCTCCTCGGAAAGGTCGGTAGCCTCCTGGCGCGTCAGTGTATCGAAGAAGACGTTGTTGAAATCGACGATGTTGCGCTCAGAGCGGTAGTTGGTCTGCAGGGTCTCCATCTGCATCGTTTCAGCTGGAAACTGCCCCTCTATGCCGTTGAGCAGTCGCCAGTCGCCCGAGCGCCAGCGGTAAATGCTCTGTTTTACGTCGCCCACAATCAGATTGTGCGAATCTCGATGACTCATACACTCCTGGAGTAGCACCTTGAAGTTCTCCCACTGGATGGACGACGTGTCCTGAAACTCATCAATCATCACGTGGCGCAGTTGTGCTCCGATTTTCTCAAAGACGAAGGGCGTGTCCGTCTCGCCGATGAGGGCGTGGAGCAGATGCTGCGTGTCGCTGAGCAGCAAGACGTTAGCCTCGTCATTGATGTGCTTCACCGTTTGCTCAATGCTGTTGAGCAGTCGCAGGTTGTTGATGCGAGACAGGGTGAGCTGTGCCGAGTTAATATCACAGGCTAACTCGCCACGGCATTCTATCACGTGGCGGAGCAGGGACATCAGTTCCCTCTCGGCCAACGCAGCAATCTCTTGGCGCATTGGATGTGCCTTGGAAGCCCAGTTCTTGGCATCCTCCAAACAAGCCAGTGCCCTTTTCCCCACGATTTTCTCCTCATAGACGCCTTTGCTGAGGTTGATGAACAGCGCAGCCACGCCAGTTTTCCCGTAGCTCAGGTCGTCGATAGTGAGGTCGTTGTTCTCCAGTGTCTCGAAGAACGTATCCGCCACTTTCTTAAACTGGTCTTCGGCTTGGCGCGCTAAACTGCGCAACTGTTTGACGTAGTCTTCAAAGAAATGAGGTTGTTGCATCACGGTTTCGAGGGCTGCCCGGTGAGCCTTGTATTCGTTGCTAAAGATGGTGCATCCGAAGTGTTTGATGTCGTGGAGCAGCGAACTCTTTCGTGCATCGTTATTGCTCCATCCCTTGTCGTCGTTGATGTTTTCCATCACGTAGCCCAACAACCACTGCAGCATTGGGTCGCTCGTCTTTAGGTTCTCGATGAGCAGGTCTACGGCCAACGATTCCACCTGAGCACCATTGATGCCCACCTGTAAGTTGGCCGTCAGATTGAGTTCGCGCGCTAAGTTGCGCAACACGCTTTGGAAGAACGCATCGATGGTCTGCACGCGAAACTGATGATAGTTGTGTATCAGCAGGCGGAGGGCTTCGCCAGCGCGTTGTCTGACCACGGCAGCGTCAAGTCCTGTTTCTGCTTGCACCTTGTCTGCATAGCTCTTGGAGTCTGGAAGATTGTTCCAGATGCCGTAGAGTTGGCTGAGGATACGGTGTTTCATCTCTTCTGTAGCCTTGTTGGTGAAGGTTACAGCAAGGATGCTGCGGTAGTCTGTTGGATTAGTCACCAACAGCTTGATGTATTCAGTGGCCAGCGTGAAAGTCTTTCCGCTACCTGCACTGGCTTTATAGACGGTCAGTGGTCGAGGATTGTGAGGCGTGTTTGTTACCATTTTCTGAAGAGTTCAAAGGTGAATTTACAGCCGACTTCCTGATAGTGGGTCTTCAGGAAACTGGCGAATAGTCCAATGGAGATGAAGCGCGTAGTGAAGCCGTAGCCAATCTCCGTGTATGGGCGCGTGTGTTCGATGGATAGCGTGCTGAGGTAGATGCGCTCCGTTTCGACATAATGGCCCAGCCGAGGCAACCACGACAGCAACAGCAGGGGCGACTCATAGGAGACATGGGCGCGAAGGTAGTATTCGGAGGCATTGTACCAGTCGCGCGACAGCAGCTGAAACTGTCCCGTCCAGTCGTCTTCCCAGCCGTTCGGGAGGTTCTCGTCGCGAAAGTTGGCGTAGTCCACGAAATAGCTGGTCTTCTGACTCGTATAGAAGCCGCCGCCCAATCTGATGTTCAGCAGTCGCATGCAGTCCATCCGCCGCTGATAGCTGGCATCAAACTCCCATCGTTCATACTCCATATTGGAATGCAGCACATTACGAAAGCTGCGCTCGTAGTTGGCTGTCAGCACAGGGCCTTGTTTCCAGGGCAGAAACTGCAGGGTCAGCAGGGGCGAGAAGCTGCGGTAGACCACAGGGTGCCCCGTCTCTTGCATCATCTTCTTATTGACGGCTGTGCGTTGGTGGTAGACGAGTCCGGCAGTCACTTCAAGCCAGTCTGCTAAAGCCACGTTGTTGACCACTCGCATGTAGTTGTCGTTGAAATATTGCAGGTCGCTCAGCGAGTCGGTCTGCTCGGTCTGTATGGTGTTGCCAATCTGGCTAAAGATGGCCGAGTTGGTGATTCTGTTTCCGTTGGCCCACATCACCTCCGCGTAGCCGTTGCGTTTGGGATTGTAGGTCATGCGAAGCGGAGCGGTGAAATAGAACTGCTCACGCTTGAAATTATAACCCAGTACGGGCGTGAAGCTGAGGTAGCGATGGGTGTTCCAGAGGTAGTTCATGCTGATCTTCAACTTATAAGCCAGTCCACGACTTTGACTGTAGCTTAGATAGAGGGGGTTGAAGAGGGGTGAGGTCTTGAGACTGGCTCCACCGCTGTTGAGCTTGATGCTGTTGATGAGTTGGTTGCCAACGACGTTGACCGCCCATTCCTTCACCTTGTTGTGGCGAACGGAGTCTGCGCTGGTACTGTCAGAATGATGCTGAAGACTGTCGTAATGGGCATAGATGTCGCGTTCTAACTTGTTCAGCGGCGTGGCGCGCAGAGAATCCATCATTTGCGGGTCTGTCCGGTGATGGATGGAGTCAGCCACTGTCACGGGCACGTTATACGTAGCAAGGAATCGCGAGTCGATGCTGTTGCCCAGGAAGTTTAGTCGCGCCTCCGTGGAGCACCATTGCGGCAGTCGCCTCCCGTCCGTTTCCTCTCCAGGAATCACCTGCACGCGAAAGCCAATCATGTCGTATTCGCCCTGCAACGTTGCTAAGTGGATGCGCCCCGAGCTGCCGACAATGGCGTGGCCACTAACTAATTGGGTATTACCCAGTCGCGGACTAAAGTCGATGCGATACATATCGTTAGCAACAGGGACAGCGGAGAAACGGTAGAAGTGTCGGTTGCTGCGGTGGAAGGGTGACAACAGGTGTTGGTGGTAGATGGTGCGGCCGTAGAGGTTCGGAGTGAGATATTCCAATGCGGTGGGCATTACGCTGCGGTTGCGCGGAATCGTGCCACTCACCACCTGGCGTTTCAGGTTGAAATGGCCATTCTTCTCTACGTGCAACTTGCCGAACACCTCACCGATGTATCGGCGTTCGCCTTTGGCCACGGCATACATACTCGGTATCAGGAAGAGGATGGGATTGCGGCGCTTGGCGTCGATGACGTAGCGGACATAGGTGTTGGACGTGGAGTCTGAGAAGGAAAGCGGCGACTGGCTACCATATTCCCATACGCGTTGCAGCAGGAGCGTGTCGGAGACGCTTCTGCCATAAACAGTGATGCTGGACATGAACAGCATCATGCCCAGCATCAGTATTCTGGCGGATGGGTGTTTCACGCCTCAAAATTAGTGAAAAATCTCAAGGCGTCCAAACTTTATCCCAAATATTTCATCAATATCTTGGCATTGCCAGACTCACGGAGCTTTGTGATGCTCTTTTCGCGAATCTGACGAACGCGCTCGCGCGTCAAGCCCAACTGGTCGCCAATCTCTTCGAGTCCCTTCTCGTGGCAACCAATGCCGAAACACTGGCTGATGATGGTAATCTCGCGCTCCTTCAGCACTTTCTTCAGTACGGCGTTCAACTCTTGAGCCATCGACTCGTGGTCCACATAGCGGTCAGTGCGAGAGTCTTCGCCACCAGCCATCACGTCCAACATACAGTTGTCTTCGCCCTCTTGGAAGGGAGCGTCGATGCTCACATGGTGGCCGTCAGCCATCAGACTTTGTCCGATTTTTTCCTCGTCCAGGTTCGTAGCGTCGCTCAACTCGGAAACGGACGGGTGGCGCTGGTGTTCCTGCTCAAACTTGTTGATTTCGTGGGTAATCTTATTCAGACTTCCCACCTGGTTCAAGGGTAGACGGACGATGCGGCTCTGCGTCCATGACGTAGCGGACATAGGTGTTGGACGTGGAGTCTGAGAAGGAAAGCGGCGACTGGCTACCATATTCCCATACGCGTTGCAGCAGGAGCGTGTCGGAGACGCTTCTGCCATAAACAGTGATGCTGGACATGAACAGCATCATGCCCAGCATCAGTATTCTGGCGGATGGGTGTTTCACGCCTCAAAATTAGTGAAAAATCTCAAGGCGTCCAAACTTTATCCCAAATATTTCATCAATATCTTGGCATTGCCAGACTCACGGAGCTTTGTGATGCTCTTTTCGCGAATCTGACGAACGCGCTCGCGCGTCAAGCCCAACTGGTCGCCAATCTCTTCGAGTCCCTTCTCGTGGCAACCAATGCCGAAACACTGGCTGATGATGGTAATCTCGCGCTCCTTCAGCACTTTCTTCAGTACGGCGTTCAACTCTTGAGCCATCGACTCGTGGTCCACATAGCGGTCAGTGCGAGAGTCTTCGCCACCAGCCATCACGTCCAACATACAGTTGTCTTCGCCCTCTTGGAAGGGAGCGTCGATGCTCACATGGTGGCCGTCAGCCATCAGACTTTGTCCGATTTTTTCCTCGTCCAGGTTCGTGGCATCGCTCAACTCGGAAACGGACGGGTGGCGCTGGTGCTCCTGCTCAAACTTGTTGATTTCGTGGGTAATCTTATTCAGACTTCCTACCTGGTTCAAGGGTAGACGGACGATACGGCTCTGCTCGGCAATGGCCTGAAGAATGGACTGGCGAATCCACCATACTGCGTAGGAGATAAACTTAAATCCGCGCGTTTCGTCAAATTTTTGGGCGGCCTTTATCAGACCAATATTCCCTTCGTCAATTAAGTCAGTCAAGGTCAGCCCTTGATGCTGGTATTGCTTGGCAACGGAAACCACGAAGCGCAAATTGGCAGTGACGAGCTTGTCTTTAGCGCGCTCACCCTCAGCCCCGCCCTTGCGGATTTTTTGGGCAAGTTCAATCTCTTCGTCAACACTAATCAGCGGCGCACGTCCGATTTCTACCAGATACTTGTCCAGTGCCTCGCTCGAACGGTTCGTGATGCTTTTTTGAATCTTAAGTTGTCTCATTCTTCTACCTTCTCTTTTGCTTAACCTCTTGAAAATCAGACGGGTGTGTAAAATTTCCCGGAAAATCTCTGCAAAGTTACACAAAAAATCAATAAGTTGTATGTTTTTGGCTTCACTTTTTTATTTAAAAAACATTAATGACCCTGTTTTACGGTGCAAACGCAGTCACTCTGGCAAGGCCGTCTTTGTCACTTTTTGCAGAAAAAACGGGATAGAATTTGGACGTTTGAAATATAATATGTACTTTTGCAAACAAAATATCAACAGCAAAATCAACAAAATTACTAAAACAAATGGCTAAAATCGTAACATTGGGCGAAATCATGCTTCGCCTGTCTCCCAACGGCAACGACCGTTTCATTCAGAGTGATTCTTTCCGCATCATCCCCGGTGGTGGTGAGGCCAACGTGGCTGTTTCTGTGGCCAACTATGGTCATGAAGCCTATTTCGTCAGCAAGCTGCCCAAGCACGAAATCGGACAGATTGCAGTCAACGCGCTGCGCCGCTACGGTGTGAACACCGAGTTTGTGGCTCGTGGCGGAAATCGTGTAGGTCTCTACTATGCCGAGACGGGTGCGTCGATGCGCCCCTCTAAGGTCATCTACGACCGCGCCAACAGTGCCATTGCCGAGGCCGAGCCTTCCGATTTCGATTTCGACAAGATTATGGAGGGAGCACAGTGGTTCCACTGGTCGGGCATTACGCCGGCTATTTCCGACAAGGCTGCCGAGCTGACCCGTTTAGCTTGCGAGGCTGCCAAGCGTCACGGCGTAACGGTTTCGGTGGATCTGAACTTCCGTAAGAAGCTTTGGACTTCTGAGAAAGCCATCTCTATCATGCGTCCGTTGATGAAGTATGTGGACGTGTGCATTGGCAACGAGGAAGACGCAGAACTCTGTCTCGGCTTCAAGCCCGACGCTGACGTGGAGGGTGGAAAGACAGATGCTTCTGGCTACGAGACCATCTTCAAGCAGATGAAGGAGACCTTCGGATTTAAGTATGTTGTGTCGACACTACGCGAGTCCTACTCCGCCACGTTCAACGGCTGGAAAGCCCTTATCTATGACGGCAAAGAGTTCTACCAGTCAAAGCGTTACGAAATCAACCCCATCATCGACCGCGTGGGTGGCGGCGACTCTTTCTCGGGTGGCTTGATTCACGGTCTGCTCACGAAGAAGACGCAGGGCGAGGCACTGGAGTTCGCTGTGGCAGCTTCGGCCCTGAAGCACACCGTCAACGGCGACTTCAACCTGGTGAGCACCGAAGAGGTGGAGGCCTTGGCAGGTGGAAATGCCAACGGACGTGTACAGCGTTAATCCATGATAGAACCACGCAAAACAGACATTTGATTTCAAACAGATAAAACAACAATAAACAAATTATGAGCAAATTTGACAAGATAGCCGTTCTGAAGAAAATCGGCGACACAGGAATGGTTCCTGTGTTCTATCACAAAGACCTTGACGTGTGCAAGAATGTCGTGAAGGCTTGCTATGAAGGTGGCGTGCGCGCCTTCGAGTTTACCAACCGTGGCGATTTCGCCCACGAAATATTCGGTGAACTCGTGAAATGGGCGGACAAGGAGTGCCCCGAACTGGCTCTCGGTGTGGGTTCAGTGGTTGACGCGCCCACGGCAGGACTTTATCTCCAGTTGGGTGCTAACTTTGTGGTTGGTCCGCTGTTCAATCCCGACATTGCACCTGTGTGCAACCGCCGCCTCGTGCCCTATTGCCCAGGCTGTATGACCGTCAGCGAGATTGGAAAGGCCCAGGAGATGGGTTGCGACCTGACGAAGGTGTTCCCTGGCGACGTGGTAGGTCCGAAGATGATCAAGGGACTGAAAGCCCCAATGCCTTGGGCAAAGATTATGGTGACGGGTGGCGTGGCTCCCGAAGCCGACAACCTCACGGCATGGTTCAAGGCCGGTGTTTACTGCGTGGGAATGGGTTCTAAGCTATTCCCCTCCGACAAGGTGAAGGCTGGCGACTGGCAGTATGTGACCGACAAGTGCAAGGAAGCACTGGGCTACATCGCTGCTGCCCGCGCATGACGAAAACCTCCCTCCTTGCCCTGCTGCTGCCCGTTGCAATAGCCTGCGCGTGTCAGGCTCCGCCACGCTCTGAGGTTCAGCGGCTCAACGACAAGGCTTATGAAGCCCATTATCGTTCTGTCGATTCGGTGGAACACTATGCCCGACAGGCTTTCCACCTGGCGCAGCACGACAACGACGGGAAGGCTGAGGCACTCAACAATCTGGCCTTCGCCAGCATTGTCCGTATGGACTATGCTAAGGCGGAACGCCAGTTGACAGAGGCCACTATATTGACCGACAACCAGATTGAACAACTCGTGGCAGAGGTGCAGTTGATGCGCCTCTGCCAACGTCGTTCTCGTAACCGGGAGTTTTACGAGCATCGAGAACGCGCCTTGAACAGTCTGCGACGCATCAATGAAGAGCGCACCACGCTCTCGCCGCGCGACGCGCAGCGCATGATTTACGCTGAGAGCGAGTTGGCCATTGTCAACTCCACCTATTACTACTATGTGGGACTGGAACGGCAGGCTGCCGAGTCGCTCCGTCAGGTCAACGAAGACGAGGTGCACCGCGACACCGCCCAATACCTCAACTACCTCTACAACATCGGTTCGGGAGGCATCATTACCGAAGGTTCGCCCGAGGATATTGCCAACGAAGAAATGGAGAACCTCTTCCATTGCGTCTCCATGGCCGAGCGTTGCGGCTACCCTTATTTTGAAGCCAACGCCAAAGAAGCACTGGCCGAGCGACAGAACGACCTGCAACTGGCCGAGGAGGCACTCCTGCTGTTCCGACAGTTTGGTGACGTCTACCAGATAGCGGGTGCTCACCGCACCTTGGCCACATGCTACCATGCCGTAGGCGACGATCGTCGCGCACTCACCCACCTCTACCAGGCACTGGCCGACAAGCGTATCAACCAGGCTCCAGACCTTGTGGCCAGCATCCGCGAGCAGCTCAGCGTGGCCTACGCTGCCCTTGACGACAAGCCCAACAGCGACTACAACCGCAACATCTACATCGACATTCAAGAGCGCACCCGACAAGACCGTGAACTCGAAGCGCGCGCCACCATGTACGAGTCGGTGTCCATGCAGCTCAACGTGATGATTGTGGCCGTCGTCGTGGCCATTCTCCTACTCCTGTTCCTGCTTTGGCTCTTCAACCGCGTGAACCGCAGACAAAAGCAGGACGACCTGCTGGCCGATGTGCTGGAGCAGAAAAGGGAGGCACTGGCCGAAGCTCAGATGGGCGTGGAGCGCAACGAGAAACAACAAATGGAGCAGCGTGCGAAGGTGGCACTCGTTGTCAGTATCACGCCGCTCATCGACCGCATCATCCACGAGGTGAAGCGGCTGGACAGGCCGTCCGTCCGTCAGGAACGACTGGAATACATCCAGGAACTGGCTGGACAGATCAATGTCTATAACGACGTGCTGACGCAATGGATTCAGCTGCGCCAGGGCGCACTGAACCTCCACATCGAGAGCTTCCGCCTCCAGGAACTCTTCGACATTGTGGCTCATGGTCGCACAGGTTTCAATATGAAGCAGGTGAGCCTCGACGTAGAGCCGACCAACGCAGTGGTCAAGGCCGACCGCGTATTGACGCTTTTCATGCTGAACACGCTGGCTGATAATGCCCGGAAATTCACGGACAGGGGCGGCTCGGTGAGGGTGACAGCCCGCGAGATGGAGGAGTATGTGGAGGTGGCAGTGAGCGATACGGGTAGGGGTATTGACCAACGTACCTTAGCGCACCTCTTCGACGCAAAACCCGTGGCAGACCCTGTCGGCTTGCCCTTGGGAGAGCAACGCTCGCACGGCTTTGGCCTGATGAACTGCAAGGGCATTATCGAGAAATACCGCAAGATCAGCCGCATCTTCAGTGTCTGCACGCTGACGGCGGAGAGTGAGGTGGGGCAGGGGAGTCGCTTCGCCTTCCGCTTGCCAAAGGGCGTGCTCCGCGCAGTCGTGTTGGTGTTGCTGGCGGCAGGATGGAACGCCGCTCCTGCCTGCGCCGCAGACTACCGCAGCCAGGCGCACATCTTTGCCGACTCGGCCTATTTCTCCAACGTCAACGGTACGTACAGCCGCACACTGGCCTTTGCCGACTCGTGCATGAAATACCTCAACCTCCAGTATCTCGCCCAGCGCACAGACCGCCGACTGCTCATGAAACGAATGGACGAGAGTGCAGCACTGCCGCCCGAGGTGACGTGGCTGCACGATAGCGTCAAAGTCAACTATCAAGTCATCCTCGACATCCGCAACGAGAGTGCAGTAGCAGCGCTCGCCCTCCATGATTGGCAGCTCTACGCCTACAACAACAAAGCCTATACCCAACTCTATAAGGAGCTGTCGGCAGACAATACCCTGGCCGACTATTGCCGGAGGATGCAACAGTCGCAGACCAACAAACGCATTGCCGTCATCTTGCTCATTATCATTCTGTTGCTGATCGTCCCAGCCTACTATATGCAGTATTACCGCCGCCGTCTCTACCGCCAGTTTGACCGCGAGAAGCAGCAGCGCACCGATATTGAGTTGGTCGACGACGAGTTACGGCGCGCAGAGCTGGAGCGCAACAGTCTCTATGTGGCCAACGCCGTACTCGACAACTGCCTGTCAACACTGAAACACGAGACGATGTACTACCCCGACCGCATCCGCCAGTTGGCTGCGGCTGGCGACGGAGAGAACCTTGCCGAGGTGGTCAGCTACTATCGGGAACTGTACGGCGTGCTCAGCGAGCAGGCACTGCGCCAGGTGGAGCGTTTCCGCCTCCATCTGACGGCCGTCAACTGCTTCGACCACTGTGTGTTGGGCGACCGTCATGCGCTGCGCGTGTTGTGGAAGACCCTGGTGCAGGCGGACGGCAAGGTCAGCGTCGAAGAAAAGGATGGCCGCTACTGGCTCTTCTCCGTCGCTCAGCCGCAGATGAGCCTCTCCGAGGCGGAGGCCGAGGCACTCTTCACACCGTCGTCGCCCGAACACATCCCGTATCTGCTCTGCCGCCAGATCGTGCGCGACCATGGCGAGGCCACCAACCTGCGCGGCTGCGGCATCTGGGCTGAGACGACGAACAGTCAAACCATCGTGAAACTAACACTACCCAAATATGCAAAACTTTAAGCTCATCATCGTGGAAGACGTGCCCCTGGAACTCAAGGGCACTGAGGGCATTGTCCGCAACGACATTCCCGAGGCCGAGATCATCGGCACGGCCAGCAACGAAGCCGACTATTGGCGACTCATCCGCCAGCAGCAGCCCGACTTGGTGCTGCTCGACCTCGGTCTGGGCGGCTCCACCACGGTTGGCGTGGAAATCTGCCGACAGACCAAGCAGACGTACAAAGGGGTGAAGGTGCTCATCTTCACTGGCGAAATCCTCAACGAGAAGCTCTGGGTCGACGCACTCGATGCTGGAGCGGACGGCATCATCCTCAAGAGTGGCGAACTGCTGACGCGGGGCGATGTCGGGGCGGTGATGGAGGGCAAACAACTCGTGTTCAACGAGCCAATACTCCGAAAGATTGTGGAGCGCTTCAAGCAGACTGTCACCATGCAGTTGGTGCGCCAGGAGGCACTGGTCAACTACGAGATTGACGAGTACGACGAACGCTTCCTGCGCCACTTGGCACTCGGCTACACGAAGGAGCAGATCACGAACCTCCGTGGAATGCCCTTCGGTGTGAAGAGCTTAGAGAAGCGTCAGAACGAACTCGTGCGCAAGCTCTTCCCCGAGGGCGAGAGCGTCAACGCCACCCGTCTGGTGGTGAGGGCACTGGAGCTGCGCATCCTTGACCTTGACAATCTGGAACCTGATGCAGAGTAAACGAAGCCTCATACCGCGTCTTGCGGCAGTCTTGGCACTGGCCGAGGTGGTGCTGGTGCTGTTCTCGTGGATCTGGAGTGCCGCATTTCCCGACGGTCGGGTGCGCTCGCTGCTGTCGAGTGAAGGGTTGCGCTGGTTCTTCGGTCATTTCTCCGAGGTGCTGGCCTCGCCCCTGCTCGTCGACCTCCTCCTGTTGGGGCTGGCCTACGGCTGTCTGCACCGTTGTGGCGTGCTGACCTATGGCAATACCTACCGCGAGCGGCGCGCACTGTTGATGGGCGTGTGTCTGTTGGCGTGCTGTGCTGTGGCACTCCTGCTGCTGACCGTCTTGCCCCATGCCGTGCTGCTGAGTGCCACGGGTCACCTCTTCCCGTCGCCCTTCGCCTCCAGTCTGCTGCCCGTCTTAGCCTTTGCTGTCGTCACGGCTTCCGTGCTCTATGGGGCGGTGATGGAGCACTTCCGTAGTGTCTCCCACGTCTACGAGGCACTGCTGGACGGTCTCCGCCGCATCGCGCCCTGCCTCCTCTTCTATCTGCTCTTGATGCAACTCTACGCCTCCGTCCGCTTCGTGTTTGGCTGAAGGGCGGTTGCCAACAACTGCATTTTGATTTTTCTGTAAGGGTGTTGTTCAGTCATTAGTCATTAGTCATTAGTCATTAAGAAAAAATGAAAATGCAAATGGAGATATACATTATTAATAAATATTTATATATAAGGTGCGTGAGGAAAATTTATTTTCCGAAATCCTTAATGACTAATGACTAATGACTAATGACTACTTTATTTTCACACTCCATCACACCACACCACG
>CAVAIX010000019.1:0-18958 GCA_963588695.1 Bacteroidaceae bacterium
CCCCATGATAGCCGATATGTCGTCCGACATCTTTAGCCGTCCTGTGGATGTTAAGAAGTACGATGCCATCTATGCTGGTGCGCAGAAGAATTTGGCTATGGCTGGTGTCACCATTGTGATTGTGAAAGATGAAAAATTAGGCAAGGCTCCCCGTGAGATTCCTACTATGTTGGACTATCGCACGCACGTGGAAAAGGGATCGATGTTCAATACTCCTCCCGTGGTGCCTATCTATTCCGCATTGGAGACCCTTCGTTGGATCAAGAAAAATGGCGGTGTGGAAGCCATGGACAAACTGGCTCAGCAGCGCGCAGAAATTGTCTACGGTGAAATTGACCGCAACAAGATGTTCCGTGGTACAGCTGTCAAGGAGGATCGCTCACTCATGAATCTCTGCTTCGTAATGGCCGATGAGTATAAGGAGTTGGAGAAGGACTTCCTTGATTTCGCAACCTCAAAGGGCATGGTGGGTGTCAAGGGACACCGTTCCGTCGGTGGTTTCCGCGCCTCTTGTTACAACGCCCAGACCATAGAAGGATGCGAGGCACTTGTGGCTTGTATGAAGGAATTTGAAGCTAACCACTAATTGTATGGGTATATGAAAATATTAATAGCAACGGAAAAACCATTTGCAGCAGCTGCTGTCAATGGGATTAAAGCCGAATTGGAGGCTTCTGGCAACGAAGTTGTGTTGCTGGAGAAATATACAGAGAAGGCTCAACTGCTTGATGCCGTAAAGGATGCTGATGCTATGATTGTCCGCTCGGATAAAGTTGATGCAGAGGTGCTTGATGCAGCAAAGCAGCTGAAGATAGTGGTTCGTGCAGGTGCCGGTTACGACAATATCGATTTGGCAGCTGCTACTGCGCACCACGTCGTAGCAGAGAATACACCTGGACAAAACTCGAATGCCGTAGCAGAACTTGTGTTTGGTCTATTGGTAATGGCTGTCCGTGGTTTCTATAATGGTAAAAGCGGTTCAGAACTGCTCGGCAAGAAACTGGGCATCCTTGCTTTCGGCAATGTGGGTCGCAATGTGGCCCGTATAGCCAAAGGTTTCGGAATGGATGTCTACGCCTACGATGCGTTCTGTCCTGCTGAAACCATTGAGCAGGCAGGTGTTCATGCCGTGGCAAGTCAGGAGGTACTCTTTGAGACCTGTGATGTAGTTTCGCTTCACATCCCTGCAACACCTGAGACTAAGCAAAGCATCAATTACGCACTGGTCAGCAAGATGAAAAAGGGTGGCATTTTGGTTAATACAGCTCGCAAAGAGGTAATCAACGAACCAGAATTGCTAAAACTCATGGCTGAGCGTGAGGACTTGAAATATGTGACAGACATCATGCCTGAGGCAGACACATCGTTTCGCCAGTTTGAAGGCCGCTATTTCTCGACACCAAAGAAAATGGGTGCCCAGACAGCGGAGGCTAATATCAACGCGGGCATTGCTGCTGCCAAGCAGATCAACGCCTTCTTCAAGGACGGCTGCACGAAGTTTCAGGTGAACAAATAAACCGCTTCCGCTTTACAACAAAATCATCGTGGCCTGTGGCTTGACTGCCGCGTGTCACGATGGTTTGCACTTAAAAAACAGAAAACTATGGCAACAATCAAACCATTTAAGGGCGTACGTCCACCGAAAGAATTAGTGGAACAAGTGGAGAGTCGTCCGTATGACGTACTCGACTCTGAAGAGGCACGTCTTGAAGCTGGCGACAACGAGAAAAGTCTTTATCATATCATAAAGCCAGAAATTGATTTCCCAAAGGGTACTTCCGAGTATGATCCTCGCGTTTATGAAAAGGCCGCTGAGAATTTTAGGAAGTTTCAAGAAAAGGGTTGGCTGGTACAGGATGCCGACGAGCACTATTATATCTACGCGCAGACCATGAACGGCAAGACACAGTACGGTCTTGTAGTAGGAGCCTATGTGGATGATTATATCAAGGGCAATATAAAAAAGCACGAACTGACTCGCCGTGACAAGGAGGAAGACCGCATGAAACATGTACGTGTCAACGATGCCAATATAGAGCCCGTATTCTTTGCCTATCCCGACAACGAAGTGCTCGATAAACTCCTTGCACGCTATGCTGCCACTACGCCTGAGTATGATTTTGTAGCTCCGATAGACGGTTTCCGCCACCAGTTCTGGGTGATAAGTGACAAAACAGACATTCAGATCATTACGACCGAATTTGCGAAGATGCCAAGTCTCTATATCGCAGACGGACATCATCGTTCGGCTGCCGCAGCACTCGTTGGAGCAGAGAAGCAGAAACAGAATCCCAACCACAATGGCACGGAGGAGTACAACTATTTCATGGCAGTTTGCTTCCCTGCCAGTCAACTCACCATTCTCGACTACAATCGGGTGGTGAAGGATCTTAATGGAATGACTTCGGAAGAATTCCTTGCGGCTTTGCAAGTCAATTTTGTGGTTGAAGATAAGGGTACTGAGATCTATAAACCACAGCGTTTACACGAGTTCTCGCTCTACTTAGACGGCCATTGGTTCTCCTTGACTGCGAAAGATGGAACCTATGACAGCAACGATGCTATTGGTGTACTTGATGTGGACATCTCCAGTCGACTGATTCTTGATGAGATTCTCAATATCGGAGACCTGCGTTCCTCCAAGCGTATCGATTTCGTGGGTGGTTTGCGTGGGCTGGGTGAACTGAAACGTCGTGTGGACAGTGGAGAAATGCGAGCAGCACTTGCACTTTACCCCGTGACAATGCAGCAAATCATGAACATTGCCGACAACGGAAAAATTATGCCGCCTAAGGCTACATGGTTTGAACCGAAACTGCGTTCCGGACTCGTAATTCATAAATTGTCATAAATGACGGACGAGTTTACAACCATCACAGCGATAAGCGAGGGATACTACACCGAGAAGCGGAGCAAGTTCCTCGCTTTTGCTCATCATGTGGAAACCCACGAAGATATTAAACAGCTGCTTGCCGACTATCGAAAGAAATACTATGACGCACGTCATGTGTGTTACGCCTATGTGCTTGGAGTAGATCGTGCAGACTTTCGAGCCAACGATGATGGGGAGCCGAGCGGTACCGCAGGGAAACCTATCCTTGGACAAATCAATGCCAATGGGCTGACAGACATTTTGGTCGTTGTGGTTCGTTATTATGGAGGTGTCAACCTCGGGACATCTGGACTTATCGTGGCTTACCGCGCAGCTGCAGCGGAAGCCCTGTCGCATGCCTCTATCGTGAAACGTCAAGTGGAGGAGGAAGTCTGCTTTACGTTTTCCTATCCGCAGATGAACGACGTGATGCGCATTGTCAAAGATATGAATCCGCGTATTGTCTCGCAAACTTACGATAATACCTGTATTATTCGTTTAGCTATCCGAAAAAGTGAAGCCCCACAATTGCGCGAAAGATTGGCTAAATTGTTGTAATGCGGCGAATAATTTTGGATATTTCAGAAAAAGAAGTTACCTTTGCACCTTATTATAATAATAGGTAACTAATAAAACACGATAAAGATATGGCAAAGAGATTCACCGAACATGGTGGCTTGAACTTGACGCAGGTTAACAATGACGTCCTGCAGATGTGGAAAGACAAAAACGTCTTCCTGCGCTCAATCGATGAACGGGAAGGATGCCCGCAATTCGTTTTCTTCGAGGGACCTCCCTCTGCCAATGGACATCCAGGCATCCACCACGTGCTTGCCCGGTCTATCAAAGATACCTTCAACAGATATAAGACCATGCAGGGCTATCAAGTGCACCGCAAAGCGGGGTGGGATACCCATGGACTGCCAGTGGAACTTGGCGTGGAGAAGGAACTTGGTATTACCAAAGCTGATATAGACAACAAGGAAAGCAAACGATACATCTCGACGGAAGATTATAACCGCAAGTGTCGTGAGAATGTGATGATGTACACCGCAGAATGGCGAGACCTCACCGAGCGTATGGGATATTTTGTAGACTTAGACCATCCCTATATCACCTACGATAACAAATATATTGAAACACTGTGGTGGCTTCTTCAGCAGTTCTATCAAAAGGGGTTGCTATACAAGGGATATACCATACAACCCTATTCGCCTGCGGCTGGTACAGGACTCTCGTCGCACGAATTGAATCAGCCTGGTTGTTACCGTGACGTGAAAGACACCACCTGCACCTGTATGTTCAAGGTTAACGAGCCGAACAGCAATGCTGTTGTTGATACTCTTCAGAAAAACGGGTGGGGTGAACTCTATTTCTTGGCATGGACCACTACACCATGGACACTTGCTGCCAATTCGGCTCTGTGTGTAGGTCCGAAGATTGACTATGTGGCAGTGGATACTTTCAATCCCTATACGGGTACGCCTGTCACAGTAATCATGGCTGAGGCACGGTTGACCGCATACTTCAAGCAAGAAGGAAAAGACGCTGATTTTGATGCATATAACACGGGTGATAAAATTATTCCTTGGCGTATTGTTGGTCGCTACAAGGGAACTGATTTGGTGGATATCCACTATGAGCAACTATTGCCCATGATTGCTCCTGTCGGTGATGGTGCATTCCGTGTTATAGTTGGTGATTATGTGACGACAGAGGATGGTACAGGTATTGTGCACATCGCACCGAATTTTGGTGCGGATGATGCCTTTGTAGCCAAAAAAGCAGGTGTGCCGCCTATCGTCCTCATTGACAAAAAGGGAGCAGAACGTCCTGTTGTTGACCTGGAGGGTAAGTATTATCTCATCGCTGATCTTGATGAAGCCTTTGTCAAGAAGTATGTCAATCAGGAGGCATGGGGAAAATACAGCGGACGTTATGTGAAGAATGCCTACGACGAAACGCTTACCGACAAGGACGAGACCTTAGATATCAGTATTTGCATGGATTTGAAAGCGGCAGGAAAAGCTTTCAAGATTGAGAAACATGTGCACAGCTACCCACATTGCTGGCGTACAGACAAACCCGTATTGTATTATCCGCTCGATTCTTGGTTCATACGGAGTTCGGCTTGCAAAGAACAAATGAGCGAACTCAACAAAACCATCAACTGGAAACCAGAGTCAACGGGAACGGGACGCTTTGGAAACTGGCTTGACAACTTGAACGACTGGAATCTCTCACGTTCGCGCTTTTGGGGAACACCTTTGCCCATTTGGCGGTCAGAAGATGGCGAGGAAATCTGTATGGGCAGTGTGGAGGAACTCTACAACGAGATAGAGAAGTCTGTAGCCGCTGGATTTATGAAATCGAATCCGCTGAAGGACAAGGGATTCGTGCCTGGCGATATGTCGCAAGAAAACTACGACAAGATAGACCTCCATCGGCCTTATGTTGATTATATTGTTCTCGTTAGCGCGTCTGGCAAGCCTATGAAACGCGAAACGGATCTCATTGATGTGTGGTTTGACTCTGGCTCGATGCCTTACGCGCAGATTCATTATCCGTTTGAAAATCGTGATGCCATAGACAAGAACAAAGCATTCCCTGCAGATTTTATCAATGAAGGTGTTGACCAGACGCGAGGATGGTTCTTCACACTCCATGCCATTGCCACGATGATTTTCGACTCGGTGGCCTTCAAGAACGTAATCTCCTCCGGTCTCGTTCTTGATGCCAAGGGCAACAAAATGTCTAAGCATGTGGGCAACGTAGTGAATCCCTTCGACATGATAGAAAAATACGGTTCGGACGCAGTGCGCCTGTATATGATGACGAACTCGGAACCGTGGGATAACCTCAAGTTCGATCCTGAAGGGGTAGACGAGGTGCGCAGAAAGTTCTTTGGTACCCTCTATAATACGTATAGTTTCTTTGCGCTTTATGCCAATGTGGATGGTTTTGAACCTGGACAGAGTCAAGTAGATCCAGCTCTGCGCCCAGAGATTGACCGTTGGATTTTGTCGTGTCTGAATACTTTAGTCAAGAAGGTAACGACAGAACTGGATGACTATGATCCAACTCGTGCAGGCCGCTTGATAGACGCTTTTGTAAACAATGATCTTTCCAACTGGTATGTGCGTTTGAACCGTAAGCGCTTCTGGGGTAAGGAAATGAGTGACGACAAGCGTTCTGCCTACGAGACGCTTTACACCTGTCTGATGACAGTGAGTCGCCTGTTGGCTCCCTTTGCTCCTTTCTATGCAGATCAACTCTATCGGGATCTCGGTGGAGAGAAGGACAGTGTACATCTTGATACCTATCCGCAGGCCGATGTGACATTGATTGACAGCGATTTGGAGGCACGCATGGAGATGGCTCAGCAGATAACATCGATGGTGTTGGCATTGCGCCGTAAGGTCAACATCAAAGTGCGCCAACCCCTGCAACGTATCCTTATTCCAGCCACCGATGACCAGAAACACCATATTGAGGCAGTGAAGAATCTGATTCTCAGCGAGGTCAACGTCAAGGAACTGGACTATATGGAGGGTGCAGGCATCCTGGTCAAGAAGGTGAAGTGTAACTACCGCACCATGGGTAAGAAGTTTGGAAAACTGATGAAAGGGGTTGCTGAACAGATGGATAGCCTTTCTCAGGAACAGATTGCCGAATTGGAACGTCGAGGTTCTGTGGACATTATAGTGGATGGACAGACGCTCAACGTAGAACTGACGGATGTGGAGATTATCAGTGAGGATATTCCTGGATGGCTTGTTTCCAACGAAGGGTCGCTGACCGTAGCCCTTGAGGTAACACTGACCGAAACACTGAAGAATGAGGGAACAGCACGCGAGATTATCAACCGCGTGCAGAACATCCGTAAGGATAGTGGACTGGAAATCACGGACCGCATACACATCGTGGTTTCACCGAATGCTGAGGCCGAGCAGGCCATTGCCACATTCGGCGACTATATCAAGACGCAGGTTTTGGCTGATGACATCACGGTAAGCCCCAATAGTGGACAGGAAGTGGAATTCGATGATTTCAAACTGAATATAGAAGTACGTAAATCTTAATTATAGTAATACTTATGGCAACAGAAAAAACACGGTATACTGACGGGGAACTGGAAGAGTTTCGGCAGATTATCAATGAGAAACTGACACTGGCTAAGCGTGACTACGATCAGATGATGCGTGTGTTGATGAATCAGGACTCCAATGATGTGGATGATACGTCACCCACCTATAAGGCTCTTGAAGAGGGAAGTGCTGCCCAATCAAAAGAAGAACTCATCTCGTTGGCTGCGCGTCAGCAGAAGTTCATTCAAGGACTGAAAGCAGCACTGATGCGTATTGAGAATAAAACCTACGGAATAGACCGGATAACCGGGAAACTCATTCCTAAAGAACGCCTGCGTGCCGTTCCCCATGCTACCTTGAGCGTGGAGTCGAAAATGGCAGGCAAGAAATAGGAAGATGGCACAGAAACTGAAGATGCGTCGCGGATGGATGGCTGCACTGATTGTTGCAGCTATCCTCGTCATAGACCAAATCATTAAGATCTTGGTCAAGACGCATATGACACTTCACGAACAGATAGAAATCTTCCCGTGGTTTAAGATTGTCTTCATTGAAAACAATGGAATGGCCTACGGCATGGAGATTGGCAGTAAGTTGGTGTTGTCTGTGTTCCGTATCATTGCCGTTGGTGTTCTGACATGGTATATCACCCGTCAAGTCAGACGGAAAGCACGGTGGGGGTACATCGTGTGTTTGTCAATGGTGCTTGCAGGAGCGGCAGGTAATATTCTTGACTCGATGTTCTATGGGTTGATATTCAACGCTTCATCAGATTATTATGTCTCGTATTTCGTACCCTTTGGAACGGGCTATGCATCTTTTCTGATGGGCAAGGTGGTGGATATGCTCTATTTCCCACTTATCGTCACCACGTGGCCAGAATGGGTGCCCGCAGTGGGTGGAAATCCCTTTGTTTTCTTCAGTCCAGTATTCAACTTTGCGGATGCCGCCATTTCGGTAGGTGCTGTGTTGTTGTTGCTGTTCTACCGCAAGGAAATTGGTGAAATTGAATTCCGAAGATGAGAAACGTATTGCTAATCGTGCTGCTCTCTGTGCTTACGTTTTCCTGTAAGCCCACCGTACCATCCAACTATATTCAGCCTGGAGATATGGAAGCTATCCTGTACGATTATCATGTGGCACAGGCCATGGGGCGTGAAGGACAACGAGACGGTCTGAACTACGATGAGAATGGTTATCTTCTGGCTGCCCTACGGAAGCATGCGGTGACAGAAGCTGAATTCGATTCTTCGTTAGTCTACTACTATTCGCACGCGGAAAGGCTAAAGAATATTTATGAAAAAGTCAGTGAACGGCTGACCAACGAAGCTGCTGCGCTCGGTGTGACAGATGGCATTTCTGGACAATCCTACTATGGTACGACAGGTGACACGGCCAACGTGTGGCATGGGGCTTCGGAAGTGCTGCTGATGCCGTTGCCGACAGCCAACCGTTACGATTTCTCGTTGAAGGCTGACACCAGCTATCATAAAGGTGACAGCTTCATGTTCCAGTTCAATGCCGAGTATATCTACGAGTCTGGCTCTCGTGATGCTGTGGTTTGTCTGTTGTCTACCTATGAGGGCGATAGCATCGTGCAAACCGTTTATCATATCACCATGTCGGGACGCTCGCAAATTCGGGTGCCTCAAAATAGCGAAGGACGCCTGAAAGAGATGAAAGGTTTTGTCTATTTAGCTTCCGACCATCAGAATCGCAACGTGCGCCGCATGATGTTTATCAATAATCTGCAACTCATACGTTTCCATCAAAAGAAGGAAGAGACAGTAACCGAGAAACCGTTAACCGACGAACCCATAAAAATCAATGATGAAATCAAGAAGGATAGCCTGCCCCGAGCTGCTGTTGCCCGACCGCTGCCTATTGACGCGACAGATCGTGACCATATGCAACGGAATCGTGTGCAAAGTCTCCCCGTTAAACCAGGAACTCCCCTTCACAGAGTGGCTCCCCAGATGTCTGGAAATAAGAAATGACGCTCAAGGACAGCCAACCCTTTGGGACAGCAATCGGCCAATCCTCTAAAACTATAGTAATATGAATATAAAAGTACGTCTGGCACTGATGAATTTCATCGAGTTTGCCGTTTGGGGAGCCTACCTCACTTCGATGGGCAATTATCTGGGAAAGGCAGGTATGGGAGCCGAAATCTCGTGGTTCTATGCCATCCAAGGTATTGTCTCCATCTTCATGCCGACTTTGATTGGTATAGTGGCCGACAAGTATGTTCAGCCACAGCGTCTTTTAGGGTACTGCCATCTTCTTGCAGGAGTTGCCATGTGTGGCCTGTTTTGGATGGGGCAGACTACAGACAAACCCGATGCGGTGCTGTTTATGTCGGTCTACACTTTTAGCGTGGCGTTCTATATGCCTACGTTAGCTCTATCCAATACTACTGCATTTACCCTGTTGAAGAACAATGGCCTTGATACAGTGAAGGATTTTCCGCCCATTCGTGTCTTTGGTACAGTAGGCTTTATCGTCATGATGTGGCTGGTCAACTGTGCTGCATGGGACAACGGCTCCTTACATTTTGCCTTGGGCGACAACAGCTTCAAGTTCCAGTATACACACTTCCAGTTCCTTGTTTCTGGACTGATGAGCCTTGTGCTGTTCTGCTATTGCCTCACATTACCGCAGTGTACATTGGTGAAGAAGAAAAACCAGTCGCTCGCTGAGATGTGGGGACTGGATGCCTTCCGGCTCTTCAAGAGCAGGCAGATGGCACTCTTTTTCGTATTCTCTGCCCTGTTGGGTATGTCGTTACAGGTGACAAATGGATATGCGACACCATTCATTACGTCGTTTAAGGGTGCCCCTGATATGGCTGATACTTTTGCTGCCAACAACGCGACACTGCTGGTGTCCATTTCCCAAGTTTCAGAGGCACTCTGCATTCTGCTGATACCCTTCTTCTTAAAGCGATACGGCATCAAGGTCGTCATGTTGATTGCCATGTTTGCTTGGGTATTACGATTCGGACTTTTCGGACTGGGTAATCCAGCCTTCCCTGGTGTTATTCTGTTTGTGTTGTCGTGTGTGGTCTATGGTGTAGCCTTCGATTTCTTCAATGTGTCTGGTGGCTTGTTTGTCGACCAGAAGTGCGATACGAAGGTTCGCGCATCGGCACAGGGACTGTTCATGCTGATGACAAACGGACTTGGAGCTACCGTTGGTACGCTGTTGGCTGGAAAGGTCATCAACCGCTTCTGTTCTTTCAATGCCGATGGCTATCTGATGGGAGACTGGCAGACTTGCTGGCTGTTATTTGCTGGCTATGCGTTGGTGGTAGGTGTGCTTTTTGCCCTGTTGTTCAAACCAAAAGGACAGTAAATTGTTGCAAAGGGAATGAAAGAAATTCGATATTTCTATGTGCCGAACGCTGGCGATACTAATGTCTTGCCTGCGGATGAGGCACAGCATGCCGTTCGCGTGCTACGTCTGCAACCTGGCGATGGGATGATGTTGATGGATGGTGCAGGGACTTTCTTCAAGGCGGAGGTGGAGGTGGCATCCAACCACAGCTGTCTGTACCGTATACTTGAGACATTGCCACAACAACGACAGTGGCCGGGACACATCCACTTAGCTATAGCCCCCACCAAGATGGCGGAGCGAATGGAATGGCTATTGGAAAAGGCTGTGGAAATGGGCGTTGACGAGGTGTCGTTCTTGGACTGTCGTTTCTCCGAGCGTCACACACTGAAACTTCCTCGAATGGAGAAAATTGCGGTATCGGCCATGAAGCAGAGTCGAAAGGCATGGCTAACGAGACTCAACGGGATGATACCCTTCGAACATTTTATTGCCACAGAACAGCCTGGCGAGAAATATATCGCGCATTGTTACGGAGAAGTGGAACGCACTTTCCTGTTCGATGAACTACAGCGTGTTCCTGCTGATGCTTCCGTCACTATTCTTGTCGGCCCTGAGGGCGATTTCGCTGTGGAAGAGGTGCAGCGTGCCGTTTCCCTCGGCTATCATTCCATACATCTGGGAACGAGCCGTCTGCGTACGGAGACAGCGGGATTGGCTGCTGTGATGATGGCTCAACTCTCTAAAACCCGTTGACAACAAAACATGATTTACAAGTCCATGAAAAAGCTATTTCTCTTAGGAATCCTGCTGCTGACGACATTCACGGCAGAGGCACAGCGTACGGCGAAGGATGTGTTTCTCTCTATGCCGAATGCTCTGACACCGCAACTGACCGAAAACAACAGACTCGATATGGTTGATTTCCTTGACTCAAAGATGGCGGCACGTGTGACCAACAGTCTTGAAGGAAGTAGTGAATTGCTCACGCTCAGTGACAGGGCTTTCTCACTTCAGCTCAGCGAGGCGCTGCGCTATGACGTAAGGATGCTTGAGACAGAAGGCGATACACTTCTCTGTCTGTCTGCCACCTTTGGAAACGATTTTCAGGAGAGCGAGATACAGTTTTATACCGTCCACTGGACACCGCTTCCGACGGATAGCTTTATTGCACTTCCACAGGCCACGTATGTCGCTCATTTTTTTTCCGATGAGTCTGCTAATCTACAGGTTTCCATCTCACAAGCTGTCAATCCACCAGCCACATTAGAACAGGAAAAGGAAGATGAAAACCAAGAAAAAGTGTTAATACTATTTAAGTGGAACGGCAAAAAGTATGAGAAAAGTTAAAAAACAACAAAATAATAGCGAAAGACTTGCAATTGCATTAAAAAAAGCATAAATTTGCAATGTGTTTTTCATGGTATTAGATTATTAAGGTTAATGAAAGTTGCTTGTCGCGAGACAGGCAATTTTTTTTCTTTAAATCTTTTTGATTTTCCCCCACTTATTCGTAACTTTGCAGACAGTAATAAAACAATACGTATCATCACAAACATTACGACTATGAAACCAACATTATTTCTCTTGGCTGCGGGAATGGGAAGCCGCTACGGTGGCCTCAAGCAGCTCGACGGACTGGGTCCAAACGGTGAAACGATTATGGACTACAGTATCTATGATGCCATTCAGGCTGGATTCGGCAAGATAGTATGGGTCATTAGAAAAGATTTTGAAGAGCAGTTCCGCACACAGATACTGGCCAAGTACCAGCATAAAATACCGTGCGAGCTGTGTTTCCAGTCTCTTGATGCCCTTCCCAAAGGTTTTGCTGTGCCAGAAGGACGGCAGAAACCATGGGGAACCAACCATGCTGTGCTGATGGGCAAGGATGTTATTAAGGAACCGTTCTGCGTCATCAACTGCGATGATTTCTACAACCGTGATGCCTTCATGGTCATTGGAAAATTCTTGAGCGAACTGCCCGAGGGAGCTAAGAACCAGTATGCAATGGTAGGCTTCCGGGTGGGTAACACATTGAGTGAGAATGGTACAGTGGCGCGTGGCATTTGTTCGACAGATGCAGAGGGACACTTGACTACCGTGGTGGAGCGCACCGAGATTGTGCGCTGTGCGGCAGATGGCTCTAAGGTTGGAGCAACCGACGAACCTATCCGCTACAAGGATGAGAACGGGAACTGGGTGGAAGTGGCTGACAATACGCCAGTATCGATGAATATGTGGGGATTCACTCCCGACTATTTCCACTACTCGGAAGAAGAGTTTAAGGCATTCCTGTCCAATCCGAAAAACATGGAAAACCTCAAGGCTGAGTTCTTCATTCCGTTGATGGTCAACAAGCTGATCAATGAGCGCACTGCCACTGTCAAAGTACTTGACACCACTTCAAAGTGGTTCGGTGTTACCTATGCAGCAGACCGTGAAGACACAGTGAAGCGAATTCAGAAACTGGTGGACGAAGGTGTCTACCCCAATAAATTGTTTTGAATGTTGGAGCATATCATGACAGAAGGGGAGTGCAGCAAACTGCGCTCCCTTATTGATGGGGCTGAGAATATCGTGGTGTGTTGCCACGTCAATCCAGATGGCGATGCGGTAGGTTCCATTCTCGGATGGGCGGAGGTGTTGAAACTCATGGGGAAGGAACCGCTCTTGGTCGTGCCAGATCAGTATCCTGATAATCTGCAGTGGCTGCCTAATAGCGAGAAGATTGTACGCTATGACAAGCGTTCGGACTATGTAGATATGGTGCTGAAGATTGCTGACCTCGTGTTTTGTCTGGACTTCAATTGCTACTCGCGGACGGATGCCATGGCGAGCGCACTGGAGTCCTTCGAGGCTCCTGTGGTTCTCATTGACCATCATCCTGATCCGAGTGTGAAATGCGAGATTTGCATATCTCATACAGAGATGTCGTCTACCTGTGAACTCGTGTTCCGCATGGCTTGGCAGTTAGGTGTGTTCAATCAGCTTGGACGGCATTTTGCAGTAGCTGTCTATTGTGGCATGATGACCGATACGGGCGGTTTTACCTATAACTCCTCGTCGCCTGACACTTATTTCATCATCAGTCAACTCCTTACCAAGCACATCAACAAGGACAAGATCTATCGCAATGTCTTTAACAACTACAGCGAATCGCGCCTTAGACTTGTTGGCCACGTGCTCTGTAATCGTCTGGTAGTGGATGCCGAACATCATGCGGCCTATTATACGTTGAGTCGCGACGACCAAAAGGCGTTCCATTTCGTGAGGGGCGATTCGGAAGGCATCGTCAATATGCCACTACAGATTAAAGGGCTACGCCTCTCCATCTCGCTCCGTGAAGATACGGGAAAGGATCATGTTATCAATGTGAGTCTTAGATCGGTAGATGACTTCCCGTGCAATAGTATGGCAGCTGAGTTCTTCAACGGAGGTGGCCATCTCAATGCGTCTGGAGGGAAACTGTACTGCTCGCTGGAGGAGGCGGTGAAGGTGGTGGAAAAGGCGATAGCGGCCTATGAAGACAAGTTAAAGTAGTCTAAACGTGGCGATAATTGTGGAATAATTCGTAATTTTGCCCCGCAAAACTCAATGTCAACAACAGAATAATGAAGAAAATACCTTATCTGATGCTCTTGGTTGTGGCGCTGTCGTCTCTCCTTGCAGCATGCAATGACTACGAAACGTACAGCGATCTGAAGAAGAAGGAAAGGCAGGCTATCAGCAAGTTCTTAGTGGATTCTGCCATCAACGTCATCAGCGAGAAACAGTTTGAAGCACAGGGACAGACCACAGACCTTAGCAAGAACCAGTATGTGCTGCTCGACAAGAGTGGTGTCTATATGCAGATTGTGCGCAAGGGATGCGGACAGCAGATAGAGAGTGGTCGCACGGTCAATGTGCTCTGCCGATTCTCAGAAACGAATATTGAAACTGACTCCATGCTGATTCGTAACGATGTGGTGGGTACCATCTATATCAACGGACAGTATCTGGACGTGTCGCAGTATGTTGACAAGATGACTGTACAGCGAACAGGCAGCTCTTTTCAAGCCTCGTTCGTGTCGGGTCTGATGCAACTCTACCATAGCTCATCGTCTGTACCAGCAGGATGGCTCGTGCCGTTGCTCTATGTGAACGTGGGACGGCCGTTGCAAGAGGGTGACGAGATTGCTAAGGTGAAGTTGATAGTGCCCCATTCACAAGGTTCGCAGACGGCTTCGCAGTCAGTCTATCCTGCCTTTTACGTCATCACCTATCAGCGGGATTATTAACAAATATAGATTAACAGTATGACACTTATCAAATCCATCTCCGGCATTAGGGGCACCATTGGAGGCTCTACGGGAGACACGCTCAATCCACTTGACATTGTAAAGTTTACCACCGCCTATGCGCAGTTCCTCAAGAACAGTGGCAGGAATGGGAAAAACGCTCATTTCAATCACAATCGTCCGACTGTTGTAGTTGGTCGCGATGCGCGCATTTCTGGGGTGATGGTGGATAGTGTGGTGTGCGGCACACTGATGGGTATGGGCTTCGATGTGGTCAACATTGGACTGGCTACCACGCCTACCACGGAATTGGCCGTCGGACAACTGGGTGCTGACGGTGGCATCATCATCACGGCATCCCATAATCCTCGCCAGTGGAACGCCTTGAAACTGCTCAACGGTGAGGGCGAGTTCTTGACTGCGGCAGATGGTGCCGAGGTGTTGCGAATAGCCGACGAGGGTAGGTTCGACTATGTTGATGTGGATCACCTTGGCCATTATCTCAACTGTGACGAGGCCGACGATTGGCACATCGACGAGGTGTTGGATTTGGAACTTGTGGATCGTGAGGCCATCCAAAAAGCAGGCTTCAAGGTCTGTGTGGATGCCATCAATAGTGTTGGTGGCATCATCCTTCCGAAACTCCTCGATGCACTGGGTGTGACCTACACCATGCTTAATGGCGAGCCTACTGGCGACTTTGCCCACAATCCCGAGCCTTTGGAGAAGAACCTCAAGGGCATTATGGACGAGATGAAAACGGGCAAGTATGATCTTGGCATTGTCGTAGACCCTGATGTCGACCGGTTGGCCTTTATATGTGAAGATGGACGAATGTTCGGAGAAGAATATACGCTTGTGAGTGTGGCTGACTATGTGCTGTCGAAGACCCCAGGCAATACCGTCTCCAACCTCTCGTCCACACGGGCACTTCGCGATGTCACCCTGCGTCATGGCGGACAGTATGCGGCAGCAGCCGTGGGCGAAGTCAACGTCACCACCAAGATGAAAGAGGTGGGGGCAGTCATCGGAGGCGAGGGCAATGGTGGAGTCATCTATCCCGAGTGCCACTATGGACGCGATGCCTTGGTGGGCATTGCACTCTTCTTGACATCGTTGGCTGAGAAGGGATGCAAGGTCAGCGAACTCCGCGCACAGTTTCCAGACTATCAGATTGCCAAAAACCGCATAGACCTCACGCCAGATACGGACGTGGATGCCATCCTCGAAAAGGTGAAAGAGATGTTTTCCAATGATGCAACGGCACAGGTCAACGATATTGATGGCATAAAGATAGATTTCCCCGATCGGTGGGTACATCTGCGCAAGTCGAACACTGAACCGATTATCCGCGTATATAGTGAAGCAGCCACAATGGAAGAAGCTGACGCCATTGGAAAAAAGCTGATGCAGGTGGTTTACGATATGCAATAAACCCGACGACAGAAAAAGAGTGGGGAAGGACGTGTTGGTATGTCCCTCCCCATTCTTCTTTATGTTCTTTTTCGTCTTACACGATGCCCTGACTCATCATGGCGGAAGCCACCTTCATGAAGCCAGCCACGTTGGCTCCCTTCACGTAGTTGATGTAGCCGTCAGCCTGTGTGCCGTACTTCACGCAGTTCTCGTGGATATCGTTCATGATGCGCTTCAGGTAGTTGTCCACTTCTTCTGCCGTCCAGCTCAGACGCTCCGAGTTCTGCGACATCTCTAGACCGGAGACTGACACACCGCCAGCATTCGATGCCTTGCCAGGCGCATAGAGCAGTTTGTTGTCCTGGAAGATTTTGATGGCCTCGGGCAGGGAGGGCATGTTTGCGCCTTCTGCCACGGCAATCACGCCGTTGTCAACCAGTGCCTGTGCCTGTTCGCCATTGATCTCGTTCTGTGTAGCGCAGGGTAGGGCGATGTCGGCCTTCTCGTGCCAAGGACGTTCGCCTGCATGATAGACTGCATTGGGATATTCCTCGGCGTACTCCTTGATGCGTCCGCGCTCCACGTTCTTCAGTTCCATGACGTAGGCTAACTTTTCGGCATCAATGCCGTCCGGATCGTAGATGTAGCCATCGGAGTCTGACAGGGTCAGCACCGTGGCACCCAACTGGATGCACTTCTCGGTGGCATATTGTGCCACGTTGCCTGAACCGGAAATCAGCACTTTTTTGCCCTTCAGCTCAATGCCGCGTGTGGCGAGCATGGAGTTCAGGAAATATACCGTTCCGTAACCTGTGGCCTCGGGGCGAATCAGTGAACCGCCGAAGGGGATGCCTTTGCCGGTCAACACGCCTTGGAACTGATGGGTGAGCTTCTTGTACTGTCCGAACAGGTAACCCACCTCGCGACCACCAACACCGATGTCGCCTGCGGGCACATCCTCGTCTGGTCCAATGACGCGGTACAGCTCGTTCATGAATGCCTGGCAGAAGCGCATCACCTCTGCGTCGCTCTTGCCGCGCGGTGAGAAGTCTGAACCACCCTTAGCACCGCCCATTGGCAGCGTTGTCAGTGAGTTTTTGAAGGTCTGCTCAAAGGCTAAGAACTTCAGAATACCCAGGTTCACGCTCTTGTGGTAGCGCAGACCGCCCTTGTAGGGGCCAATGGCGTTGTTGTGCTGGATGCGGTACCCCATGTTGGTTTGTACATTTCCCTTGTCGTCCACCCATGTCACGCGGAACTCAAAGACGCGGTCGGGCACACAGAGGCGCTCAATGAGGTTGGCTTTCTCGAACTCGGGGTGCTTGTTGTACTCCTCCTCAATGGTTGGAAGCACCTGACTGACGGCCTGGATGTACTCCGGCTCGTTGGGAAATCTCTGTTTCAGAGTTTCTACAACTTGTGCTGCATTCATAATTTTTTTTCTTTTTTTGGTTTGAAAATTATAGTTTTATTGCGTTTTGCTCTTTTCGCTTGCAAATTTACACTAAAAATCCGAATTATCAAACAAAAGATAAAAAATTATCCTGCTTTTCTGTCCAGTTGATTGCGCTGACTGCTCTTAAAGCTTCGAGATGAACTTCTCTCTGTCCACGACGAAGCGCAGGTGTGTGCCTTCTCCTATCAGTGTGTCTCCAGAATAGGCCGCTATCTTAAACTCAATCTTTCTGCCGTCCACTCGCGTCACTTCTGCCACGGCAGAAACCTTGTCGCCTATCTTTGACGGTCGCAGGTGGGATGACGCTATGTGTCCACCCACAGTAGTGCAGCCTTCTGTCAGTTCGCTGGCCACGGCCAGCATGGCGGCATTCTCCATCAAGGCCATCATGGCCGGGGTGGCCAGTACGGGCATATCTCCCGAACCCATCTTGCTGGCGGTAACGCTTTCGGTTACTGTCAGCTCACTCGTGTGTTTCAATCCGATTTCAATCATTATTCTGTCTTTTTATTAATAGTATGCAACGATTTTTCCCGTGTGATGATGTAGATACCACTGGCGGCCAGTGCCCCCGCTGCCACATACTTCCAGTAGAAGGGTTCGCCAAGGCAAAGGCAGGAGGTCACGGCACCTACCACGGGGATGAGAGAGTTGTAAATGGCTACCTTGCCCACTGGATTGCAGCTCAGCAGCTTGTTGTAGAGGGAGAAGCCTACTGTGGAGATGGCCACGAGCAGCAGCAGGACAATGATGCCCCATGGCGAGACCACGGGCAGCCGACCACCAGCCATAAACGCTGGCACCATCAGCAGCGCTCCACCCACAGCCAACGAATAGCCCGTGCCCACAAACACGTCCACCCTATGCCCCAATCCTCGGGTCAGCAACGAGGCTCCTGCACCACACAGTGCGTTGAGGATAATCATGCCGTCGCCTAAAAACGTGAAGCCTCCCGTGGCTTTCCCTCCAAGGTTCAGCGTCAAGATGCCAAGAAAGCCAACGACACAGCCTAAGGCCTTGCGCCACGTCATCCTGTCGCTCCGAAAGAAGACACAGGCGAAGATGACAACCGTGAAGACACTCATCGAATTGAGTATCGCCGAACGTGCTCCAGCATTGTGCGAGAGACCGAAATAGAAGAAGGCGTAGTGTAGCGTCGTATTGAGTAGCGAATAGACCAGGATGAACCACGCGTCTGTTGCCTTTCGGAGACCGAAGCATCGGTGGGAACACTTGGCAATGGCTAAAACGATGATGCCCGACAGGAAGAAGCGGATGCCTGCAAAAAGCATCTTACCACCCGTCATGTCTGTCCCGATGGCAAATGCCTCCATGCCCAGCTTTATCAAAGGGTATGCCCATCCCCAGCCCACGGCAGCAGTGAGGGCGAAGAGGCTCACCCACAGTGGGCGTTGGAAGATACTCTGTCTGCGAAGGTCTGTTCGTTCCATTTCGATTGGTTCTCGTGTCTGCGGCGGCAAAGGTACGAATAAGTGAGAGAAATACAAAA
>CAVAIX010000020.1:0-18951 GCA_963588695.1 Bacteroidaceae bacterium
CGATCAATTGAGCTTGGTCAACTTTTTACCCCTCTTTAACACTTTTCCATCAGAAAGGGAATCATTGCCAATTTTCCTTCGAAATGCGTATTTCCGCTGAAAGTCAAAAGTCAAGGCAATAACACTGTTAAATCTTCCAAAAGTCAAGGCAATGACGCTGTCGAATCTTCCAAAAGTCAAGGCAATTGGCAGCCGCTGGCCGAGAATGATTTTGCGGCTATCGGGGCACCGATTAAATTCCCTAGGAAAATGGATCAAATTTCCTAGGAAAATAAATCCCTGTCCCGAGCCCCTTGACTGGGCATTGCGGGGCTTCAGGTTGACGGCTGGAACTGACTGCTCCAGCCGTCAAGGCTGGGCAATACTGCAGCCAGTATTTTTAAGGTGGAAAAAAGGCGGATGAAATGAAGGCAGTCTCGTATAATTGTTGTATTTTTGCAGATGCGAAGCATTGCTCTGACAAGTAAAACAACAAAACAACGACGATATGGAACTGAAAGAAATCTACACCGCTGATGCCGCGCGCTATGATGACGCGGAGAAAATGTACCGCCGCTGCGGACGTAGCGGGGTGCTACTGCCGAAGATCAGCTTAGGCTTTTGGCACAACTTCGGGAGTGTCGACCCCTATGAACGTAGCCGTGCCATTACGCACTACGCCTTCGATCACGGCATCACGCATTTTGACCTTGCCAACAACTACGGACCGACATACGGTTCGGCAGAAGAGACGTTAGGTCGCCTAATGGACGACGACTTCAAACGCTATCGCGACGAGCTTTTCATCTCTACCAAGGCTGGCTATGATATGTGGCCGGGACCTTACGGCAACTGGGGTTCGCGCAAATACCTCATGGCAAGCATCGACCAGAGTCTCTCGCGTATGCACCTCGACTATGTCGACTTGTTCTACAGCCACCGTTTCGACCCCAACACACCACTCGAAGAGACACTGCAGGCCATGGTAGACATCGTGAGACAAGGGAAGGCTCTTTATTTGGGCATCAGCCGTTGGCCACTGGAGGCATTGAAGACAGCTGCAGCCTATCTGAAAGCGCACGACACACCGCTGTTAGTCTTCCAAGACAAGCTCAACATGCTGGAACGCGCACCGCAACAGAACGGTACGCTGGATTTCTGTATCGCAGAAGGCATTGGCTTCGTATCTTTCTCGCCGCTGGCACAGGGACTACTCACCAACCGCTACCTCAACGGCGTGCCTGCCGACAGTCGCATGGCTAAGGAACATTTCTTGAAACACTCGGCACTGACACCCGAACTGTTAGAGCAGTTGCGCCAGTGGAACAAAGAAGCCAGCGACCGAGGCGAGTCGCTGGCTGAGGCTGCACTGGCATGGATACTCCGACAACGCGGTGTCACCAGTGTGTTGGTGGGAGCCAGCAGTACGGAACAGCTGGCCACCAACATGAAGTGTATTCAGACGACTTAGAAGTCGGCCGTTTTCGGTGTACGTGGGAAAGGTATCACGTCGCGGATGTTCTGCATACCCGTGACGAAGAGGATGAGGCGTTCGAAACCGAGGCCGAAACCACCATGTGGGCAGCTACCATAGCGGCGCGTGTCCAAGTACCACCACATATCCTTCATAGGAATCTGGCGGCGGTCTATTTCTGCCATCAGCTTATCGTAGCTCTCCTCACGGACAGAACCACCGATGATCTCACCAATCTGTGGGAACAGCACGTCCGTTCCCTGTACGGTGCGACGCTCCTCGCTGTCGTCGTTCTGCTTCATGTAGAACGCCTTGATATCGCGCGGATAGTCGGTCATAATGACGGGCTTCTTGAAATGCTCCTCCACGAGGAAGCGCTCGTGTTCGGAAGCCAGGTCCATGCCCCATTCAACGGGGAACTCGAACTTCCGTCCGTTCTTCACGGCCTCCTCTAAGATCTCGATGCCCTTGGTGTACGGCAGACGGACGAAGCTGTCCTTGACCACACCCTCCAGACGCGCTATCAGCGTCTTGTCAATCATCTGGTTGAGGAAAGCAAGGTCGTCCTTGCAGTTGTCCAGTGCCCAGCGGACACAGTACTTGATGAAGTCCTCTTCCAAATCCATCAGGTCATTCAAGTCGATGAAGGCCACCTCCGGTTCGATCATCCAGAACTCGGCCAAGTGGCGCGGCGTATTGGAGTTCTCGGCGCGGAAGGTCGGGCCGAAGGTATAGATGGCACCCAGTGACGTAGCGCCCAGTTCTCCTTCGAGCTGTCCGCTGACGGTCAGCGAGGTCTGCTTGCCGAAGAAATCATCGTCGTAGATGATGCTTCCGTTCTCGTCCTTCTTCAGGTCGTAGAGGTTCTTGGTGGTCACTTGGAACATCTGACCGGCTCCCTCGCAGTCGCTGGCTGTAATCAGTGGCGTATGGAAATAGAAGAAGCCATGCTCGTGGAAGTAGCTATGGATGGCCATGGCCATGTTGTGGCGGATGCGCATCACGGCACCGAACGTATTGGTGCGCAGGCGGAGGTGGGCGTTCTTACGCATCACCTCAAACGACTGTCCCTTCTTCTGCATGGGATAGGTATTGTCGCAGAGCCCATATATCTCCAGCGTCTTGGCCTGTATCTCGCAGTTCTGTCCACTGCCCTGGCTCTCCACCAGCAGTCCCGTGGCACAGATGCACGCCCCAGTGGTGATCTGCTTCAGCATCTCATCGTCAAACTGTGAAGGGTTGACCACGATCTGCACATTGTTAATAGTGCTACCGTCGTTGAGGGCGATAAAGTCTACAGACTTTGAACTGCGGTGGGTGCGTACCCATCCCTTCACACACACGTCTTTTCCGAAATCCGTACTTTTCAGTACGTCTACTATCTTCGTTCTTTTCATTGTTTGTTGTCTTTTCAGAGAGTCGTTATTCGTAAGCCCCCATGCGCAGACGATCCACCTCCTCTTCGGTCAGGTAGCGCCAGTCGCCACGGCGCACGTTCTTCTTGGTCAGTCCGGCAAACTGCACCCGGTCGAGTTTGGAAACCCTGTAACCGAGGTGTTCGAAGATGCGGCGCACGATGCGGTTCTTTCCAGAGTGAATCTCGATGCCCACCTGTTTCTTGTCGACAGGATCTGCATATTGAATGTCGTCGGCCTTGATTTCTCCGTCGCTGAGGACGATGCCTTCAGCAATCTGCTGCATATCGTGAGCCGTCACGTTCTTGTCGAGGTAGACGTGATAGATTTTCTTCTTGAGGAACTTCGGGTGCGTCAGCTTCGAGGCGAGATCACCGTCGTTGGTCAGCAGGAGCACGCCCGTAGTGTTACGGTCGAGGCGCCCCACTGGATAGATACGCTCGGGACAAGCGCCCTTGACCAAATCCATCACGGTCTTGCGCTGCTGCGGGTCATCGCTGGTGGTCACATAGTCCTTGGGCTTGTTCAGGAGCACATAGACCTTCTTCTCGGGGGTGACGGGGGTGTCGTGGAACTTCACCTCGTCGGTGCGCAGCACCTTGGTGCCCAGTTCCGTCACAACCGTTCCGTTGACAGTCACCACACCAGCCTGGATGAACTCATCAGCCTCGCGGCGACTGCATACACCAGCGTTGGCCAGGAATTTGTTCAGTCGGATGGGTTCGTTGGGATCGTAGTGTTCCTCCTTATATTCTATGCGCTTCTTAAAGCTGTATTTAGCGTTGGGATCATAGTCTGCCGAGTGCTGACGGTAGCCGCCACGGTTATTGTTATAGCCGCGCTGCTGATAGCCACCACGGTTGTTATAACCGCCACGATTGTTGTTATAGCCGCGCTGCTGATAGCCGCCACGGTTGTTGTTATAGCCGCGCTGCTGATAGCCACCCTGCTGACGAGGCTGGAAATCGCCCTGTTCTCCGTCTTGTTGTGGGTTGTTGTAACGGTTATTATAGGGACGCTGCTGGTAGCCACCCTGCTGATAACCACCACGGTTGTTGTAGCCACCCTGCTGGTAGCCATTGCGGTTATTGTAGCCACGATTGTTATAGCCGCGCTGCTGATAACCACCTTGCTGACGAGGCTGATAGCCCCCACCCTGTTCTCCGTCCTGCTGGTTGTTGTAGCGCGGACGATAGGGACGTTGGCTGCCACTCTGCAGTCCTGCGCCGAAGCCTTCCGGCCGGAAACCGCCTTCGTTGTCATCCTGGTTACGGTTGTAGCCACCTTGATTGTAGGGACGTGTCTGTTGGTTGATGCGCGGGCGCGGTGAGCGTCCCGGACGATAGCCTTGGTAGCCGTTCTGTTGGTCGGTGTAACCCTCGCGGTTGCTGCCGCCTTGCTGGTTGACAGACTGTTCTTCTGTCTTCTTTTCGTTTTCGAGTTCCATAATTTTTTTGTGTTGTTTTTCGGAAACCTCACGGTTTCCCTTGGTGTTAATAATTAAATTCCGATATAATTCATTGGCGTAATCGCCATCAGTTCCTCTTTCACCTCGTCGCCCACATCCAGTCCTGCAATGAATTCATGGATCAGTTCGGGGGTCATCTTTTGATTGGTTCTCGTCAGCGTCTTCAGTGCCTCATAGGGATGCGGATAGGCCTCGCGGCGCAGGATGGTCTGAATGGCCTCTGCCACCACCGCCCATGTATTATTGAGGTCGTCAGTTATCTTCTCTTCGTTGAGAATCAGCTTACGCAGTCCTTTCAGCGTGCTTTGGATGGCGATGACGGTATGACCCATGGGCACTCCGACGTTGCGGAGCACGGTAGAGTCAGTCAGGTCGCGCTGTAACCGGCTGACTGGCAGTTTCTGCGCCAAGTGCTGCAGGATGGCATTAGCAATACCGAGATTACCTTCCGAGTTCTCATAGTCGATGGGGTTCACCTTATGCGGCATAGCACTGGAACCTACCTCGCCAGCCTTAATCTTCTGTTTGAAATACTCCATGGAGATATACATCCAGAAGTCGCGATCCAAGTCGATGATGATGGTGTTGATGCGGCGCATGGCATCGAAGATGGCTCCCATCCAGTCGTAGTTAGAGATCTGCGTGGTCCACTGCTCACGCTCCAGCCCAAGCTTCTCGGCCACGAAGCGGTTGCCGAACTCGCGCCAGTCATATTGTGGATAGGCCACATGGTGTGCATTGTAGTTGCCAGTAGCCCCACCGAACTTAGCGGTGATGGGTGTGTCTTTCAGTCCACGCAACTGCTCTTCCAGACGGTAAACGAACACCATGATTTCCTTGCCCAGGCGTGTGGGCGAGGCCGGCTGTCCGTGTGTCTTGGCCAGCATGGGCACATTCTTCCACTGCTCCGCATAGTCGTTGAGCTGTTCGATGAGTTCCTCGACCATGGGACAATAGACCTGCTCCAGTGCTTCCTTGATGGAGAGAGGCACGCTGGTGTTGTTGATATCCTGTGAAGTCAGTCCGAAATGGATAAACTCCTTATAACGATCAAAGTTTCCGAGCTTGTCAAGTTCCTCCTTGATAAAATACTCCACGGCCTTCACGTCGTGGTTGGTAGTCTGTTCGATTTCCTTGACGCGTGCAGCGTGTGCTTCCGTGAAATTGCGGTAGATGTCGCGGAGTGCGTCAAAACGACTGTGGTCAAAGTCCTCCAACTGCGGCAGGGGCAGTTCACATAGTGCGATGAAGTATTCGATTTCCACGCGCACCCTGTATCTGATGAGTGCATACTCCGAGAAGTATTCTGCCAACTGCTCTGTCTTATTCCGGTATCGTCCATCGATAGGCGATATGGCGGTCAGTGTATCCAATTTCATTGTTCTGTCTGTTGCGCTTGTGCGCTTATTCGTTTTACCTGTGCGCGTGCAAAGGTACGAAAAAATGCGCCAAACAAAGCACACCCAGACACAATATTTTCCTGTGGGCTTACTTTTTTGATGTTTTCGACGCTTTATCCGTAGTTTCCAGGGTTGACACCGTATTGCTTTTTGAAGCAACGATAGAAATAGCTGGTGGACGAGAAACCACACATATAGCCGATGTCGGTCAGAGAGTGGCGGCCTTCCTTGATGAGGCGTGCCGCGTGTTTCAGACGGATGGTACGGATGAACTCACTCGGCTTCTGTCCTGTCAGCGACACCAGCTTACGGTAGACCGTGCTGCGACTCATACAGACATCGGAGGCGAAGGCATCGATGTCGTAGGCATCGTTGTCGAGGTTTTTCTCTACAGCGGCCATCGCGTCAGTCAGGAATTTCCGGTCGAGTTCATTCTCCGTCATGTCTTCCACCTTAACCTCCTCACCCTTGGAGAACTCCTCGGTTCTTTTTTGGCGCAGTTCGAGCAGGTGACTGATGCGCAGTTGCAGCATCTCCATATTGAAGGGTTTCGACAGGTAGTCGTCGGCACCAGAGCGGAATCCCGCTATCTTTGCCTCCTCCGCACTTCGTGCAGTTAGGAGAATGACGGCGATGTGCGAGGTGTTGACATCTTCCTTGATACGCCGACAGAACTCCATACCGTCCATCTGCGGCATCATCACATCGCTGACGACGAGGTCAACGTCGTGGTTCTGCACCATCTGCAACGCCTCTTCCCCGTTGGAGGCTTGAAGGATATTGTAGTCGGCAGACAGTTCTCCAGCAAGGAACTGGCGGAACTCATCGTTGTCGTCAACGATAAGGAGATTGGCCGTCCACTGCTTGCCGTCCATAGATGAATCCTTCACCGTGACGGGATTGCCCACGATGTCAGTCTGTTCATGGTAATCTGTCCGTAGGTCTGTCGGCAATATCACGGTGAATGTCGTTCCCTCGCCCACCTTGCTCGCCACGCTGACTGTCCCACCATGCAGGTGGGTCATTTCCTGTACCATATTCAAGCCAATGCCTGTTCCTGCTTCCGAGGACTTCCGCCCCGAACGACTTTGAAAGAAACGTTCAAAGACGTGTGGCAGGTCTCTCTCGTCGATGCCACACCCCGTATCCTTCACGGTAAGACGTACCTTGTTGTCGCCCACCTCACATACGCTGACCGCGATGTTACCGCCCGCTGATGTGAATTTGAAGGCATTGGAAAGCAGGTTGGAGATGATATGCTGCACCTTCACTTTATCGAACATCATATAGAGGCTCTTGTTGGGAATGGCACAACCGAGGCCAATGCTCTTCTCGCGAGACAACGGGCGGAAGGCCTCACATACCGTATTTACAAAGTCATAGAAGTCGCCGCTTGCCAGTTCCAGTTTCTGCTGCCCCATCTCCATCTTGCGGAAGTCCAACAGACGGTTCACCAGCGTCAACAGCCGCTGGGCGTTGCTCTCAATTAGGGACAGCTGTGTACGGATGGTCTCGTTGCTGGTCTCCCCTATCTTGCGTTGAAGGCTCTGCAATGGGGTAAGGATTAGTGTCAGCGGAGTGCGCAACTCATGACTGATATTGGTAAAGAAACTGAATTTCATCTCGGTCAGCTGTTCCTCCATCTTGGCCTGTCGCCGTTTGTTCTGGCGCGAAACATACTGCCAGACTGTCCCGCAGACGATGCCCACCAGCAGTGCCGTGTAGAGCAGATAGGCCCACCACGTCTCATACCAAGCAGGCAAGCGGTTCAATACCAGTGCTTTTACTGGTTCTCCCCAGCATCCGTTCTCGTCGGTCGCCATCAGTTCTATGGTATTCTCGCCTTTCGGCAGTTTCACGAACGAAGCCCGGTTTACGCCCTGCGGCAGATAGTGCCAGACGCGGTCGATGCCCTCCACCCGATAGGCGTAGGTTATTTGGTCGGCATACAGGTGGTTCAGCGTCGAAAACTGCAGTTCAATGTTCACAGCATCCGCCTCAATGTCTATGCGGTCGCATCCCATTCCCACGAGTTGGCTCTGGCCGTCAATGGAGATGGAGGTCATCATAGGACGGACGGAAGAGAACGCCGCGTCCAGATCTGGAAGGGGTTTGATGTTAAGGACGGCTCCTGCCCCATCTACACGCATCGTCTTACCATCTGCCGTGATGTTATAGAAATACTCCATTCGGATTCTGCGATCGGTGGTGGAGAGTATGCGAAAATTGCCGTTCTTTGGATTATACTCCTTGATTTCCTGATCGGAGAGCAGCCATAGGTGTCCCAAATAGTCAGCGGCAACCCTCTTAATCATATCGCCTCGACTATTGCTACCCTTAGTGTCAACCTCTGACTTATTGGTGACTGGATCGTAGCGAATCAAATCCCCTTGACGATCGGCCGCCCAAAGGATGCCATTCCTGTCAAGTGCCAACGAGGTGAAGTTGCCGAGGGTAGAAATGACACGCTCTTCACCTGTCGGATATCGGCGCACCAAGGATTGCTTACTGGAACAGAAGTAGAGGTCGCCTTGCGCTGACTTGATGATATCTGAAATTTGGCGCGTCCGATGGGTCAGGTGCTTCCGTTCCGTTGTCTTTACATCCATCACGTCTACTCCTTCGTGATGCCCGATATACAATTTCCCGTCACCTGAGTCATAGAGACAATTGACAGTACCATCCGTCTGTGCTACTTCCCGACAATGGATAGCCATCCCTTCATGCCAAATATGGTATATCTGGGTTCCCACATAGCTCCAGATACCTTTTTGTGTCTGGCATTTTACAAACCGCACCATGTTCATGTCGGCATAGTTTTTTATGCCAATATCCTTTCCCGTCACCATGGTTCCTGTTTTCTTGTCATAAAGACAGAGAACCAGCCGTTCCTGTCCAAGCCAGGCGTAATCGCCTTCGTCCACCGAGCACCAAACTATCAACCGATAGTTCAGGAATTGTTTAGCACGGGAGAAATCTTCTCGGCGGATATCGGTTTTGAAAGGTGAGAGAATGAAGGTGTGAGGAGAGAAACCTGCCACCCACAGGTTACCGTTCTGGTCGAAGGTCATATAGTCGGTGATACCCATACCCTTTGGGAGCACATCGCTCAAATCGACCTCCTGCAAGCATCCATCTACAATATCATAGGCTTTCAGTCCGTACATCGTGGAGGCAAAGAGCCGATTACCCACCTTCACCAAGTGGATAATCTGTGATGCATATTCTCCCTTATCGGTAGTACAGGTTTGAGACTCTATCCGCTGTGCATCAGGCTGGTATTTCACGATGCCGTTACCCCAGGTGGCCACCCAATAACAGTCGTTGTCCGCATCGTCTACAAGGTTCATCGGCTGGAGTCCGTCTGGCCAGTATCGTGTTTTCATCTTCCCCTTACCATCGTAGGTGACCAGACCGCCTTCCCATTGTGAGACCCATATCGTTCCCTTGCTGTCCTCTGACATCCGACAAACCCATTTCTCCTGCTCTTTCCATTGACTGGGGTAGATATTGATGCGCCGCAGGTGTTTGTCGTAATGATAAATCTGTCGCCTTGACACCGTCCATAGTGTTCCGTCCGATGCCATCAGCATCGCGCCATACGGTTGCCCCTTCGACTCTTCGTCCACTATACGAATGGTATAGTCGCGCTTGTCCAACAGATAAAGTCCGCCCTGACTACTGAAAATAATGTGGTTGTTATGGTCTTCTACCAGATCTTCAATATTGTTTCCCATCAGTTCTGGATGGAACTTATCTGCGCGGAATACATCGATATGATAACCATTATCACGACACAGCCCACCATCCTGCATAGCATACCACATATAGCCCTCGCGATCCTGTAGGATGGCATGGACGTTTGCCACTGGCAACTGACTTTGTGTCGGCAGTTCCGTAAGGACATATTGTTGGGCGTCTACCACTGTTGCCAGTAGCAGGGCAGCAATCAGCAGGATGGTGTTCTGTCTCATGACATTAGTTCTTCACGGTGATGTTCTTAATACTCTCACCAGTCGTACTAATGTCTGCTTCACGGGGGAAGTAGACGGGCATTCCCTGTTGCAAAGGCAGGATGCGAAGCTCCAGCTGTCGGCAGTCCTTGGGCAGTCGCCAAAGACCGTACTGAAACACGCGGCCGTTGTAGAAATTATCGTCTATCAGTTTCCCGTCAGCATAGAGCCGAGCCACGTCGCCACGATACTCGATATTAAGAATACCATCGTGCTGCTCCGGCAGGTCAATGACATAGACGGCCGCTTGGTCGAAGTCTGCATCAGTGGGTTCCTCTGCCACCTTGTTCATACCTATGGTGATGGTGCGAGGTGCGCCTGCTTCCTTGACCTTACGGAAGGAAACTGACATGACGTTGTCTGTCTGAGGTTCTTGGTCTAAGAACAACTTGCCAGCCGTCTCAGAGTCCACCAAATAGATGTTCTTGTACACTGGTTTGGAAAGCCCGCGTGCCTTGACGTTCTTGAGCACCTTCCCGTCGATGGCAATCGTGGTGGGGATGCCTTTAATCTGTTCCAGGACAATCTTTCCGTCGCGGTGGGCAACGAGCTGTGCCGTAGCATAGCGGATGCCATCGACATTGACGGGAAAGATGCAAGACACGCCTGCCGGAATAGTCAGCTTCGGCAAGGTCACACCGCAGACCTCCAGTTGCACGTTCTTTTTGGCGGAGAGCGAACGCAGCCGCTCGTAGTTGTTGATGAAGACGAAAGCTGAGCCGTCCTTCTCTCGGTACGACCAGCGCAGATGACTGTCGTCGCCCTGCGGAATGTCCTGTTCACAGGGATAGACCGCATCCATCGGTGCTAACACCTCACCATAGTCTTGCATGAAGAGGTGGAGCTTGCGCAATAGGTAATAGTGCGGATTCTTTTGTCCGAACTCGTTGAGCGGAGCTTGAAAGTCATAGGTCTTCACGGGCAGGTCGTTCCAGTTTGTGGCTGGTGTCTTCTGCGTCTCGTTCAGATACGTCAGTTTGCCGTCGGGGTTCGTACCACCGTGGTACATATAATAGCCGAGCAGGTTACTTCCACTTCCGAGCTTGACCACAGCCATGGCATAAGCGTCCTCGGGATAGAGATAGACGCGGCGATGGTAGCTGGTCATCATGCCGCCACCCAGTTCACAAGTAAAATACGGGTACGCGCCCTGTCCCTGTTCGGTCTTCTTATCCGCATATTTCAGTTGCTCACTGGCAATGGCCTCCGAAGCGCGGTGGCTGCGGAAGTTAAAAGCTTTGTAGTAAGTACCAGTTCCCTCAATGGTGTCACGATCCCAGAAACCATCAGCATAGTCACCGTAGAGAGGTATCATCTCACCGTAGGGTATAGGTGACTTCAATGCCGGCCAACCCGTGCGGGTGTAGAAAGGCAGGTCAAAACCGATCTCCTTTGCGATGCGCTTGAGGGAGAGGAGGTAACTGGCCTCGCCACCAAACTCGTTGTCAAACTGCGCAGCGACCACTGGTCCGCCGTCCTTCCACAGCAAGCCCTGTGCCTGTGTGAAGATCTGGCGGTAGAGGCGTTGTGCATATTTCAGAAATACGGGGTCTTCACTTCTGGACTTACAGCCCTTCGTGAATATCCAGTCGGGGATGCCGCCATTGCGCACCTCACCGTGGCAGAACGGCCCCACGCGGAGCACTACGGGCAGTCCTTCGGCCTTGCAGACCTCCAGAAACTGCCGCAGGTCGCGCTGTCCACTCCAATCATACTGTCCTTCCACTTCTTCGATATGATTCCAAAATACATAGCAGGCAATCATCGTGATGCCGCCCTCCTTCATCTTGTGTACCTCTTGTTTCCACTCCTCGGCTGGGATGCGGGAGTAGTGTACCTCGCCCATGGCGGGCACGACGCGTTTCCCGTCCATCATCAGACTGCGTCCATCCCATGTCACGGCAGGCACGTTGCCCAAGGCCAGTTTTAGATTATCAAGCACCCGTTCGCTGACTTTGAAGGCCGTGCCGTGGCGGATACCCTTCGGAAAGGTCATCTCGCTGGAGACATCCGTCCATGTCTGTCCGTGGTCTGTGCTGCGCACGGCACCATAGCATCCGTTGCGGTATTTGTCGAAATAAACATAGAGCGTATCGTTGACCAAGAGCGGTGCTGGGCCTTCAGCCCAGAAATCGCCAGAGATGGAAGGCGACACCGTTGTTGGAAAGCCCTTACGAAGATTGCGTGTCCGGGTGATGCGGAGATTCTTTTCCGCTGGTGCCGAGTTCTCGTTCTTCACCACCATGATATAATCCCGCCCATCTTTCACGATGGCTGCATCTATCACGTTGAAGTCTGGATTGAAGAACATCCGCGTCTTGGTGAAGGTCTTGAAATCCTTGGTGGTCGTATAGTAGATCCGGTGGTTCCATTGCTTCTCCTTTTCCGTCGAAGCCACTGGCGAGTGCCGCCCGGGGATGGTTGTTGCCCAATAGATATAGAAGGTCTTGGACGCTTCATCATAGAACAGTTCTGGTGCCCAGCAGTTCTGAGCCTCAGGCTCGTCGGCCATGACGGGAATGGCCTGTTGTTCGCTCCAGTGTACCAGATCTTTCGACGAGGCATAGCCGATGATTCGATCGTGCCAACTGGAGGTCCACACCATGTGGAACGTGCCGTCTGGTCCCTGCACGATACTCGGGTCGCGCATCAGCCGATCGTCACCCACCGTGGGGCGCAGCAACGACTGGTTGCCGTTCAGCGCTGTCCAGGTTTTTCCGTCATAACTATAGGCCAGATGCAGTCCGTCCTTCTCTCCACGGAAGTAGGAAAACAGATAGGCATCTCTTGCCGATGCACCAATGATGCACAGCAGGGCAGCAATGGTCAAAAGTGTTTTTTTCATCGTTGTTTTATTTCAGTTTATAAAGAACACTGGCATGGGGTGCCAGTTTTTTGCTCACCTTGCTCACAGTGCCGACCGACTGTCCAGTCCAAAGATCTATAACCCTGTGACGACCTTTGAGACCTAAATCTTTCATCGTGACAGAGACGGTCTGTGTCTTGTCGTCAGCGATATTGAACAGTGCCAGATACACCTCGCTTGTACGGCTGTTGCGAGAGGTGACTGCCAGTTGTCCATTCTGCTGGAACAGTTGCCGCACGTCAGTGCTTTCGCGATGCATGCGCAGCACTTCCTCGTTGGTCAGCAGCGACAGCGTGAAATCATCCATGGTAGGCAAGTCTCCACCGTACATCAGTGGTGAACGGAGGATACAGAAGAACGACATGAACGAATACTGCTCGTCGCGCGTCAGGCGTGTCATTCTGTCCTTGCCACGCTCGCCACGGATAGAGATATGGCCGAGCGGCAACATGTCGCAGTCAGGCCAAGTGCCTGGAGCGATGTAAGGATACCAGCCCTGCGCTACCTTCATGAGGTGTGGCAGGTCACGCCACACATCCCACACATCGTTCACCATGCGCCACATATTGACGTGTTCCTTCAGGTGATCAGCGGCAGACACAGGGGTGTCACCTGGCGAGGCCGACAGCACGATGGGTCTTCCACACCGATCGATGGCCTGTCGAATCATCTCAATCTCCTCCTGATGGTAGGGCGTGGAGAGGTCGTCAATCTTGATAAAGTCCAGTCCCCACTCAGCATACTGTTCAAACAGCGAGTTATAGTACTCCTGTGCACCTGGTTTGTTCTTGTCCACGGAGTAGTTATCGTGGAGCCATCCGCAGAGGCGGTCTTCGCTGTACACTTGGTCTGCGGTTATGCCGTTGGTACCTTTGATGAGGGTGTGTCGTGCCACAGCCTGCTTCGGAATGCCGCGCATGAGGTGGATGCCGAATTTCAGTCCCTTAGCGTGTACGTAGTCCGCCAGCGCGCGGAAGCCCTTGCCGCCCGCTGCCGACGGGAAGCGGTTCTCGGCAGGCTGGTAACGTCCGTATTCGTCCATCACAAAGATGGCATCCTTCTCATTGTAGCCACCCGCTTTGTCGTTGGCTATATACCAACGGATATCCACCACCACATATTCCCAGCCATATTTTTTCAAGTGTTCAGCCATATAGTCGGCATTAGCCTTCACTTCGTTTTCCGTCACGGTAGGACCATAACAGTCCCATGAATTCCAACCCATGGGCGGAGTCTGTGCCCACTGCTTAAACTGTTGCGCCTTGGTCTGCGCCTGTACTGTCATGGCCAGCAAGGCCAGCAGTGCGAAGAAACATTTTTTTTTCATAGTTGTCGTTTTTACGTTTTTTGTTTGCGACAAAAGTACGAAAAATTAGTGGGAAAGGCGAACCTTTCCCGCTAAAATCATCATTATTCCCTCTAAAATCATCATTCGGTATAGCCATCATTCTGTTTCAAGATGCCGCCTGCTTCGGTGATGGCAAACTGTGGGATGGGGAACAGCACTTGATAGTCCTTGGCGTTGTTGCCGCGCTCCTGTGCGCGTTTGATGTACTCACCATGGCGGATAAGATCCTGACGGCGCACACCCTCGCCAAACAGTTCGTGTCCGCGCTCCTCCAGCAGGTATTTGCGCAGAGCCTCCTTGGAAGTGGTGGCAGTAGCTGGTATTTCGATACCTGCACGGTCGGTGACTTGTTTCAAGGCATTGACAGCAGTTGAAGTAGGACCGTTCAACTCGTTCTCGGCTTCAGCGAAGGAGAGCAATACCTCAGCGTAGCGTACGATGGGCTGTCCCGTTCGTGTGCCCCACTCGGTAAACTCTGAGTCCATGAACTTGATGGGCAGTGGCCCCACCATGCCGTTGTCGCGTGTTAGGTGCTTTCCGTCGTTGTTCTCATATTCGCACAGGATTACCTCCTTACGCTTGTCATTGTCAGCAAAGGTATCGTAGAAGTCCCAACGCATACAGTAGGACTGCCAGCCCGAATAGTGGTTGGCCTCGGTGCCACGGATGTAGGAACGTCCTTTGTTGTTGTAGCCGCGCTTAAAGTCTCCAGGCAGCAGCTCGGTGACATAGAAATTATCCGATGAGCTGTTGGCTGATACGCCCCATATCATCTCGGCATTATTGTTGACCGAGCCCGTGAACACATCCTCATAGTTGGGCAGCAACGAGAAACCCATATTCATCAGTGCTTGACAGGCTTCCTTGGCCTCTGTCCATTTTTTCTCATGCATACAGAGACGCATCTTCACGGCATAGGCGATAGACTTGGACATTCGTCCCCAGTCCTCTTCACTGTCATTGTATTTATCCGTGAACGACGATGTGGCGATGGCATCATTGAGGTCGCTCATGATGTAGCCCACGTAGGTATCGTGGTCGGGACGCGGCTCAATGGTATTGTCCATGAGGGTGGCTGGATCCAGCTTCACGTTGGTGGGACCGAAGAAATCCAGCAACAGATTCATGTAGACGGCTCTGAGGGTCTTGGTCTCTGCCACATAACGCGAGCGGATGGCCTCGGTGGAGGCACCACTATTCTCAATGCGGTTGATGATATCCGTGGCACGCGCCACAAAACGAATCAAGTTATAGGTATGGTTGATGGCACCAGACGATGACGGACCGACGTTGAACTCATCGTAAGTATTGCTGGAGTAGGGGCGCATGATGTCTGTCGTAATCATGCTGGCAACCAAGTAGGAATTTGCATCTGCATTGTAGATGGCCTGACGCCATCCGTTGTCGCTATATCCCCAGTTGGTGGTGAGCGGCTGGTAGAGTCCCGTCACTGCGGCTGCAAAGTCACCTTCCGACTGGAAGAAGTTGGCTGACGACATATCTGTATAGTTCTTGGTCTCCAGCATGTCGTCGCATGAGGTGAGTGCCAAGGCCCCAAAGAGGGCTGCGAATAATATCTTTTTCATTGTTATTGCGTATTAGAAGTTGAGATTGAAACCGAAGGAAAGGCTGACGGCCTGTGGGTAGGGATTGCCGACGCTCAGCTCGGGGTCGAAACCTTTATAGCTGGTGATGGTCCAGAGGTTCTGGGCATCCACGAAGAAGCGTGCGCCACGAATAAAGTTACTCTTTTGGAACACTTTCTGCGGCAGGGTATAGCCGAGGGTGATGTTCTTCAACTTGATATAGTCACCATTCTGCAGATAGAAGTCGCTGTTACCAGAGGGGTTCGAGCTGTCGTAGGGGTTGGTTGCGATGCCCGGCATCCATCCCTTACCAGTCTGCGAGTTCCAAACATCGGTGGCTACCGTGGCCCAAGTGTTGCTCGGAGCGGTGCCGTTGTTGCCAAGGTTGGAGGCAACGGGAATCTGTCCGTTGGTACGACCTGTGGTACTGTTGTACGAGCCAAGTGCCTTCTTGAATCCCAATGCACTGTAGAAGTAGAAGTTCAGGTCGAAGCCCTTCCAGGTGAACGTGTTGCCGAAGCCAATCATCCAGCGCGGTGTGGAATTGCCCAGTTTCACCACGTCCTTCGAGTCGAGTACACCGTCACCGTTCTGGTCTTTGTACTTGATATTACCTACATTAGCGTTGGGCATATAAGACGGGATATCGTCCTTCGAGGTGATGATACCGTCGGTCTCCCAGCCATAGATGGTATCAATAGCATCCTGCTCGCCGATATACTCAGCCAGTGTCACCTCTGGGTTACGCTTCACCCAGTTGGCCACGAAGTAAGAGACGTTCAGCGAGGTCTCCCACTTGAGCACTTTGGAGGTGAGGTTATCACTGTTCAGCGAAAACTCGAAGCCCTGGCTCTTGGTCTCACCGATATTGGCAGCCACTTTACCCACCGCATTGTTGGAAGGCAGCACCTGATAGTCGAGCAGGTCTTTCACGCCACGATGGAAGAATTCAATCGAACCATTGAATCGCTGGTTCAGGAAACCATAGTCAATGCCGATATTGAGTGTGTAGTCCGTTTCCCATTTCAGGTTAGGATTCTCCACCTGTGTGAGCATCAGACCCGTGCTGGTGGAAGAACCAAAGAGGAAGTTGTAGCCTGACTTGTAGAGCGACAGCGAGTTGGTGCCCAACACGTTCTCGTTACCCGTAGCACCGTAGCCGACACGGAGTTTGAGGTTGCTGACCACGTCAGCAGCCCCCTTCATAAACTGCTCCTCGCTGATGCGCCAAGCCACAGAAGCACTGGGGAACAAACCCCATTTGTTGTTCTCAGCAAAATAGCTGGAACCATCGCGACGGGCGGTCACGGTCAACATATAGCGGTCTTTGTAAGAGTAGTTGGCACGGAAGAACTGCGACAGTTTCGTGCGCTCTGCCTTGGTAGAATTGACGTTTCTGCGGTTAATGTCGCTGGTAATACCAACATTATTGTAACCGAAGGAGTTGGTAAAGAATTCTTCGGCGGTAAGTCCGAAGCCATCGCTGGTGGTCTTGTAGTAACCGGCACCAAGGACAGCGGAGACATGGTGGTCACCGAAGGTCTTGTCGTAGTTCAGATAACCCTCAACGCTGGCATTCGTAGCTGTGGCGTTACCCAATGATGCCATACCATCAGAAAAAGAGGTCGAGTTCTTGTCTGCTGGCACGAAGATCTTACGGTTGGCTGTCTGCGTGTCGTAGCCACCGACACCATTCAAGGTGAGCCCGTCCATGAGCTTCAACTCGAAGCTGGGGGCAACGAACACGCGCTGCGTCTTGGTATAGTCCTCGCGGTCGGTATAAGAAACTGGGTTCACCAGGAGCTGGTTGTAGCTCTTAGAATAGTTGCCGTTGGCATCTCTGACGGGTATGTCGGGGGCGTAGTCAATGGCGCGGATAATCATGTTGTCACTGTTACCGCCCGTACCTACGGATGTACTGTTGGCACCGACGTTGGAGTAGGTGAACTTAACACCTGCCTTGAAGATCTTGGAGAACTCCTGATTGAGGTTCAGTCTTACGGTATGGCGTTCCAAGCCAGACTGCTTCAAGAGACCTTGGTTCTTGTAGTAGTTGTAGGATACGTAGTACTTCGTCTTGTCCACACCACCGCTCACTGACAGGTTTTGGTCGATGATGTAGCCAGGACGCGACACCTCATCGAGCCAGTCGGTGTCGGCAGTGTAGCCATTCACGTCGGCAAACACAGGTGTATAGCCACTCAAATCTACGGGGTTGTCACCATAGACACCCATCTTATTGTTGTATAGATAGTACTCTTTGGTCCACAGGTTGGCCTGTTCGCGGAAAGCCTTTGCACCGAGTCGTTCTGGATAGCTCTTCATCTGCTGGGTGGTCAACACGCTGCGCCACTCCACTTTCGGTTTGCCGCTCTTTCCCGTCTTCGTCGTTACCAAGATGACACCATTGGCAGCAGAAGCACCATAGATGGCGGCAGCCGAAGCGTCCTTCAACACCTCGATGCTCTCGATATCGTTAGGATTGATGGAGTTCAGTGGGTCGCGGTCGGTACCATCCATATAGTCATAACCTTTGAGCACCATGCTGCGTTCGCCCGTAGAACCAGTCTGGATGGGCACACCGTCGATGACGTACAGCGGTGAGTTGCTACCGCTGGGCGAGGCTGCACCACGGATATTGATAGAGATGCCTGCGCCCGGCTGTGCGGAGCTTTGGATGGCACTCATACCAGACACGCGCCCCTGCAACATCTGGTTAACACTGGTCGAACTGACGGAGTTCAGTTTGTCGGCGTTCACCGAAGCCACAGAACCCGTGATGTCCTTGCGGCGTGTTGTTCCATAGCCGATGACCACCACTTCGTCCAAGCCGTTGGTCATCTCGTCGAGCATAATCTTCACGTTACCGCCAGCCTTCACGTCCTGTGGCTTAAAACCGACGTAACTGATGGTTAGGGTAGCATTGCTGCCCACGTTGAGTGAGAAGTTGCCATCGAAATCGGTCACCGTAGCGTTCTTGGTGCCTTTCTCCACGACGGTAGCCCCGATGATGGGTTCACCATTGCGGTCAGTCACCACACCTCTTGTCACTTTGCCCTGCGCCATCATTCCTAAAGGGATGAGCAGTGTGCAAATCACTGTTGCTAAAAATTGCTTCATTCTAAATTGTTTTTAATTATTAGTTGCGTTTATCCGATTGCAAAGGTACGAGCTTTCCACCATATCCCTTTTGAAAATATCGTTCAACCTTTTGAACTATTGTTGCAAAGTGAATGAAAAGCGGTTGTTATACCTACCTCTTATGAGTGTCCGCACGTAACAATACCTATTTTTAGGTATTGCTGGATAGGCTGGAACTACCTACCTTTGCGCCATCAACGGATAACTAGTCGAACCTTAAAAACGGTGATGCGTAGCCAGTGTTAGTATTGAGAGACTTCT
>CAVAIX010000021.1:0-18864 GCA_963588695.1 Bacteroidaceae bacterium
GAGGCCGTTGACGAGCGTCAAAGGGTCCATCCAGAAGTGGATGAGGCCGTTGACGTGCGTCAAAGGGTCCATCCTGAAGTGGATGAAGCCGTTGACGAGCGTCAAAGGGTCCATCCAGAAGTGGATGAAGCCGTTGACGAGCGTCAAAGGGTCCATCCAGAAGTGGATGAAGCCGTTGACGAGCGTCAAAGGGTCCATCCAGAAGTGGATGAAGCCGTTGACGAGCGTCAAAGGGTCCATCCAGAAGTGGATGAAGCCGTTGACGAGCGTCAAAGGGTCCATCCAGAAGTGGATGAAGCCGTTGACGAGCGTCAAAGGGTCCATCCAGAAGTGGATGAAGCCGTTGACGAGCGTCAAAGGGTCCATCCAGAAGTGGATGAAGCCGTTGACGAGCGTCAAAGGGTCCATCCAGAAGTGGATGAAGCCGTTGACGAGCGTCAAAGGGTCCATCCAGAAGTGGATGAAGCCGTTGACGAGCGTCAAAGGGTCCATCCAGAAGTGGATGAAGCTGTTGACGTGCGTCAAAGAGTCCATCCAGAAGTGGATGGACCTGTCGACGTGCGTCGACGGCTGTTGCTCGAAATGATGGAGCCTTTTTCGTAAAGAATCGGGTTACAGTTTCACGCTGGAGATGTCTACCAAGCCGTTGACGATGGCGTAGACTGTGAGACCAGCTGGGGAATGGATCTGCAACTTGCGCGCGATGTTGCGGCGATGGGTGATGACGGTGTTGACCGAGATGCACAGATGGTCGGCAATCTCTTTGTTGGCCATGCCCTGCACCAAGGAGACGATGACCTCGCGCTCGCGGTCCGAGAGCGTCTCACTGTTGTCGCCGTTGCTCTTGCTGACCATCGTGGTGATGTTGCGCGTCACATTGTCCTGCTTCAACTGCCGCTCCAGTCGGCGGATGGCTGGTGTGAAGATGCAGTCCTCCACGTGGGCATGGTTGCGCAGCCACTCCTCATTATTATATATATCGTAGAGGGCGGCCATCAACTTGTTGTTGGTCTTGCCGTCGGAGGGCAGATATTTGATGATCATCAGTTTGATCTCAGCCAGTGCGCGGTCGGTAGCTTCGTGGTGGCGAGAAAAGGTGTCAACGTTATAGTCCGTCTTCGCTACGCCCTGCAGCAGCGACTCCACGTAGGGGAACAGTGTCTTCTCCTCGTAGCGCATGTGGCGCTGCACCTCCCGTGCATAGTCGTCGTACGACTTCATGATCAAGTGGCCGAGGGCATCGTCTTTGCCTAAGCAGTCGCCCAACTTCTGTCGGATGGACGGCAACTGGAAGTCCAGGAAATAAGTGTGGCTGGCCTCTAAGTAGTGCAGCAGTGTGCGCACGTCCAGCTGTGGGTCGTCGTCATAGTCGGAATGGCCGTTGATGGTGTAGTTGACCACGGCTAAAAAGGTGTAGGTGTCCACACCGTTGGTCTCGCACATCTCTCGGACGGTCTTGTCGCCGAAACCGAGGTGGATGCCGAAACTCTCCAACACCTGCAAGAGATGGTAGTTGTCGCGCATCAGCGTCACCATCTTGTCGCCCGCCTCGTATATCTTCAGGGTCTTCATGTCTACTCCTCTTTATATTATACGTTTCTGACTGCAAAGGTATCAAAAAGCATGCACGAAACAAAGGAAACGGAAGAAAAAGACACGGAAATCATCACATTTCGGTACAAAACGGAAGTCCTGCGCCACACTGTTTCACATTTTTTGAGTATTGCAGGGGTGAAATCTCCGCCGTACCTTTGCACCCAGAAAACAAACCATTCAAGAATATCAATGATAAACAAAAAACAACTTTTCCTCATGATGGCCACTGGGCTGCTGACCTGCAACACTGCAGCAGCAGCCGGTGGCACTGCGGACAGCACCGCTACTGCAGGCTACGACAAATGGCGCATCGGCAGCTACGGCGAGATGCTGGCCACCTTCAAGGACTACGGGCTGAACCGCTTCTACGGCAGCAGCACTGGCAACACCAAGGTCAACCACAACGAGATCTCCATCCCGCGCTTCATCCTTCAGGGAGAATACAAGATCACGCCGAAATGGATTCTATCCGCTGAAATCGAGTTTGAGTCTGGCGGCACGGGTTCCGCCATCGAGTTGGAAGCCCAGTCGGGCAGCGAGAACGGCGAATACGAGACCGAGGCCGAGAAGGGCGGCGAGGTGGCCCTCGAGCAGTTCCACATCACCCGTCTCATCACGCCACAGTTCAACGTGCGCGTGGGACACCTCATCATCCCCGTGGGACTGACCAACGCCCACCACGAACCCCTCAACTTCTTCACCGCTGCGCGCCCCGAGGGAGCCACCACCATCATGGCCTCCACATGGCACGAGACGGGACTGGAGTTCTTCGGCACGGTGGGACGCGGCGCTGCCACCTTCGACTATCAAGCCATGGTGACGGCAGGACTCAACCCCAACGGCTTCGACTGCTACAACTGGATACAGGGCGGACGACAGGGACTGCTCGAAACGGACAACTTCACCGCACCAGCCTACACCCTGCGCCTCGACTGGCGCGGACTGCAGGGACTGCGCGTTGGTGCGTCTGTGCTCTACAACCCGAAGGCTGGCAAGAATGCCGACAAGCTCATCACCTATGCCAACATCGGCGACATCGACGTGCTGCTCTACTCTCTGGACGCACAGTATGTCAACCGCTACGTGACGGCTCGCGCCAACATCCTCTCTGGACACATCACGGAGACTGCCGGACTGACCGCCGCCAACAAATACTACTCCAACAAGTCGCCCTACAGTCGTATGGGTCCCGTGGCCAAGCGCGCCCTGGACTGGAGCGCGGAAGTGGGCGTCAACCTCAAGGCGTTCTTCCCCGGCGTGAAGCACTTCCCCGTGGTTTATCCCTTCGTACACTACAACTACTACAATCCGCAGGAGGCGTGCGAAACGGGACTCGTGGCCGACAAGCGTTGCCAGGTCAGCATGTGGAGCGTCGGTGCGAACTGGCGACCGCTGCCCAACCTCGTGGTCAAGGCCGACTACACCACCCGACAGATTGGTACGGCGAAGATGTTCGGCACTGGTCCTTACAACAGTGAGAACGAGCTGCGCCTCGGTGTGGCCTACATGTTCTGGTTCGCTAAGAAATAACACCCTTTGAATAACAAACAAAAAAAACGCAATAATATGAAGAAGATTTTCAACTACGCGCTGCTGTTCATGGCAGCAAGCACCCTCTCCCTCGGTCTCACCGCCTGCGGTGACGACAAAGACACCCCAGACATCGACACCAACAAGGCCGCTGACCTGGACTACAGTTCCACCTACGCTGAGCAGTGGTCTAACTACATGGTGACCGTCTCTGGACTGCTGAAGACCGACGCCCAGACACTCTACGACGAGTGGAACAACAGATACGCCGCCATCTTCAAGAACCACAACACCACGGAATATAAGTCGGCCATCGACTGCGTGGAGCAGATCCTCGAAGGCTGCGTCGACATTGCTGGTGAGGTGGGCGACACCAAAATTGGCGACCCCTACAGCAAATACACCGCTGGCAACAAGACCGAGGCACTCTACGCCGTAGAGTCTTGGTACAGCTGGCACTCACGCGACGACTACCGCAACAACATCTACTCCATCCGCAACGCCTACTACGGCTCGCGCGACGGAAGCATCAACGCCAACTCGCTCTCTGCCGTGCTGGCACAGAAGAACCCAGACCTCGACGCCGAGGCTAAGGAGAAGATTGCCGCTGCTGCCGCCGCCATCTACGCCATTCCGCAGCCCTTCCGCAACAATATCAACACGTCGGAGACCGTGGCTGCCATGAACGCCTGCGCCGAACTGGGCGACTTCATCGAGCAGGAACTGGAGGCCTACTTCAAGCAATACATCAACGACAATGCTACGCTTGACCCCGTCGTGCAGCAGTATGTCGACGCCGTGGTGCTGCCCACCTACAAAGAACTGGCTGAGAAGAACGCCACCCTCGACAGCGCGGTGCGCGCCTTCAAGGCCAACCCCTCCAACAACAATTTCGCCACCTGCGCACAGGCCTGGCTCGATGCACGCGCACCCTGGGAGCAGAGCGAAGCCTTCCTCTTCGGCCCTGTCGACGAGTTGGGTCTCGACCCCAACATGGACAGCTGGCCCCTCGACCAGTCGCAGATTGTGCAGATCCTGAAGTCGCAGGACTTCTCCAACCTCAACTGGAAAGAGGGCGAGAGCGACGATAAGATTGAGTCGGCACAGAGCCTCCGCGGCTTCCACACCCTCGAGTTCCTCATCTTCAAAGACGGCAAGGCCCGTACCGTGAAATGACCATGAACAAGCGGCTGAACTTCCCTGTGCTGTTGACCGTTTTAGCCTTGCTCGGCAGTTGTACTGACGACGAGAAGCTGGACGTGACGGACATTGAAGTGCCCGACGGCTACGAGCTCTCGGCAGGCACCGCCACGGGTTTCTTTAACTCGTCGGTGGCCTACGACCAGGGGGCACGATGGCTGTCGGGAACCTACAAGGCGCGCTTCAACTCCGGCGACCAACTCTACGACAACGTGAAGTCGGCCAACGAGAACGGCAACGGCGGCGGACTTGGTCCCGTCTATGCGGGCTACTCCTGCGGCAGCTGCCACCGCAACGCTGGACGCACGGAGCCTACCTACTGGACCAATTTCAAGAACGGCAGCGACGACGGCTCGGGACAGTATGGATTCACCTCCTCACTCATCTACATCACCCGGCGCAACGGCTCCTTCTTCCCCAACTACGGACGCGTCGTCCACGACCAGGCCATCTACGGGGTGAAGCCGGAGGGTAAGCTAAAGGTGCAAATCGACTCCATGACGTTCGCCTTCCCCGACGGAGAGAAATACACGCTCTGCGTGCCGAAATGGCGCATCACGGAATGGTACGCCGACAGCATCAGCCCCGACGACCTCTTCTGCACCGTCCGTGTGCCCCTGCGCCACGTGGGCATGGGACAGATGATGGCACTCGACCCCAACGAGATCGAGGCACTGGCCAGCAAGAGCAACTACCCAGAATGGGGCATCAGCGGACGCTGCAACTACATCACAGAGCGCGGCGTGCGACAGTTGGGACTCTCTGGCAACAAAGCGCAACACGCGGACTTGACGGTGGAGTTGGGTTTCTCCAGCGATATGGGACTGACCAACAGTCGCTATCCAGAGGAGATCTGTGAGGGACAGTCGCAGATGAAGGACGGCTCGATGATGGGGCTCTCCTATCAGCAACTGGACTGCACCACCGAACAGATGGAGGACGTAGACCTCTATATGCAGGCACTGGCCGTGCCCGCGCGCCGCAACGTCAACGACCCTGACGTGGTGGAGGGACAACAACTGTTCTATCAGGCTGGATGCCACCTGTGTCATGTCACCACGCTGCACACACGTCAGCGCGGCAGCACCCTGTTGGCAGGCACCACCCTGCCCTGGCTCGGTCGACAGACCATCCATCCCTACTCCGACTTCCTGCTCCACGACATGGGTTCGGAAATCATGGGCGTGGGACTGAACGACAACTTCGTCAGTGGACTGGCACGCGGCAACGAATGGCGCACCACACCGCTCTGGGGCATTGGACTGCAGAAGAAGGTGAACGGCCACACGTATTTCCTGCACGACGGGCGCGCCCGCAACTTCACCGAAGCCATCATGTGGCACGGCGGCGAGGGCGAAGCCTCGAAGAATAAATTCAAGAACATGACCCGGGAGCAGCGCAATAAGCTCATCCAGTTCCTCTGGTCACTTTAACCCACAAAAACAACAACCATTCAAATGACAACCATGCGATTGATGAACCACTATAAAATCACAGCCTTATTTGTTGCTGTCATGTTCACCGTTGGCGCATCTGCTGGAACAACACCAGCCGATGACGCCGACGGTATCTCGGACAACACCACTGGTAAGATGGACATGGAGAACGGTGTGCTGCCCATTGCAGACGACCGTGGTTTCACGCTCCAGTCCAAGGACGGCAACTTCGTGTTCAAACCGTATCTGTATATGCAGAGCACACTGAACCTGAAATACTACGACGACGAAGGACTGGACAAAGCCTACAACCAGGACAACATCGCCAACAGTGGCTTCGCCGTTCCCTACGCCATCATCGGCTTCACGGGAAAGGCTTTCGGGAAAATCGACTATAACGTCAGCATCAACGCGGCGGCTTCTGGCGGCAACGTGCTGCAACAGGCGTGGATTGACTATGCAGTGAGCCCAGCACTCCGCTTCCGCGCAGGAAAGTTCAAGACACCCTTCGCTCACGCCTACCTGACCACCCTCGGTGAGACGCTGTTTCCACAGATGCCCGTCTCGCTGACAGCCAGTAGCATCCTGCCCTACTCCCTCAACGCCGTCACGCCGAGTATCGGCACGGGTTTCGATTTAGGTGTCGAAGTGCACGGAGTCATCAACAATAAGTTCGGCTATGAGGCAGGCATCTTCAACGGCACAGGCTCGTCGGTGAACAGTGCCACTAAAGGTTTCAGCGATGACAACCACCTGCCGTCCCTACTCTACGCGGGTCGTTTGACCTACATGCCCAACGGTCCGATGCCCATGACACAGGGCAACGCCAAGATGCAGAACCTCGACAAGATGCTCATCGGCATCAGTGCCAACTACAACAACGAGGCGGAGAGCGAGAGTACCAACGACTTCCGCGCCGGCATGGAGTTTGCCTGGCTAAAGAACAAATGGTATCTGGCCGCCGAAGCCTACTATATGCACGTGGGATTCACCGAGCGACAGAAGATTGACGAGACCTACGACTTCTGGGGAGCATACGCCCAGGTGGGCTATTTCGTCGCCCCACAGTGGCAGGTGGGCGTGCGCTACGACTTCATGGACCGCAACGGCTCGTCAAAGGATGGTATCCTCAACATGCCGGCTGCCGTGGTCAACTACTTCGTGCCCAACACCAATCTGAAGCTCTCGGCCATGTATCAGTATATCGGGCGCACAGGACACGCCACGCAACTGGACCGCGACCTGGACGACCTCGGCATTGCCACCCATACCGCTTGTCTGATGATGCAATTTGCTTTTTGACGATGAAGAATTTGTGTATCTCAGCGAAATGCCGTATCTGCGCAACCGCCGTGGCCACCATCCTGTTGCTGACCGCCTGCGACGACGGACGCATCTACAACGAAGTAGAGGTGGACAGCAACGGACGCTCAGCGCGACTGACAGCCACCATCACGGGACTGGACCGCTGGACAGACAACTACACCGTGGCACTGGCGGGCTTTGCCAACGACGATGACTATGCCAGCATCGCCAAGGCTGTACAGACGGACGACGACGGACAGGTATCGATGACGATGAACAACATTCCCGACGAGGTGACCAGCGTGCGCCTCTGTGTGCTCGACCGTCTGCGCCGCCACGTGGTGACGTTCTGCGAGGTGTCGGCAGAAGGGGTGCGCGACACCATACGACTGGAACCAGGAACGGTGGATGTCCGTATGTTCAACGCCATCCAACAGGGATTTCTCAACACCACCTGCGCAAACTGTCACGGTGCGAGCAACTATGCCGCAGCGGGTCTCGACCTCACGGAAGGGAAGGCTTACGCTGCCATGGTGGGTCAAGCCTCCAAGAAAGTGGACGGCCACCTGTTGGTAGAGCCAGGCAACGCCACGGGCAGCGTGCTCCACATGGTGCTGAACAACGAGCACGTGGACGGCATCTCGATGAACCACTTCGACCTCGTGTCGGAAAAGACCGCGCAGTTCATCCTGCCTCTCATCGACAACTGGATTGACGCGGGCGCACAGGAATAACGACTAAAAAAGAATATGAAGCAACTCAACACGATAAGACAAGAAAAGGCACACGCCGATATTTTCCACTTCGACAATGGTACGGAAGTGAAAGAATACCACGCCATCATCCACGCTGACGATGCTACCATGAGTTTCTCCCAGCAGTTGCAGGCTGTCATGGAGGTCTACGCCTCACTGGTGGAGCGCGAATTGCTGGGGGCACGCTGCGTCTTCAAGCGTTACTTCCTCAGCGATGCGGCCAATCAGGAGGACGAGGTGGCTGCCGCCGACATGACGGACTGCGCCAAAAGCATCATCCAGCAGCCACCGCTCAACGGCACGAAGGTGGCCGTGTGGGTGTATCTGATGACGGGCGTACAGATGGGCATCGGCAAGAGCAGACTCTACGAGGTGAGCCACGGTGGCTACCGCCACCTGTGGAACGGCAGTGCGCACAACATGGCGGCCAACTCGGAATACCAGACCCGATTGCTCTTCAACGAGTATAATATGCAACTGTTAGAAGAGGGTTGCACCCTGAAGGACAACTGCATCCGCACCTGGTTCTTCGTCAACGACGTGGACCTGAACTACGGTGGCGTAGTGCGCGCCCGCAACCAGTTCTTCTTCACCCAAGGACTCACCGTCAACACCCATTTCATCGCCTCAACAGGCATCGGTGGCAGACAGGCTGACCCCAACGTGCTGTCGCAGTTAGACAACTACGCCGTAGATGGCATCGAGGAGGGACAGGTGTCGTTCCTTTATGCCCCAACCCATCTGAACCGCACGAGCGACTACGGGGTGAGCTTCGAGCGCGGCACAGCGGTGGACTATGGTGACCGCCGACAGGTGTTCATCTCGGGAACGGCCAGCATCGACAACAAGGGAGAGATTGTCCATCCCAAGGATATTCGCCTCCAGACGCTCCGTATGTGGGAGAATGTGGAAGCACTGCTATCCGAAGCCGACTGCACCACGGACGACGTGAGCATGATGGTGGTTTATCTGCGCGACAGTGCCGACTATGCCGTCGTGAATCAGATGTTCGCTGAACGCTTTCCTGGTCGCCCCTACGTGATTGTACACGCCCCCGTATGTCGTCCGGGTTGGCTCATCGAGATGGAGTGTATGGCGGTTCGCCCAGCCAACAATCCACAATACAAGCCGTTTTAACTCGGATTGCTCTATCATCGCCTGCTCATGAAGCGTCTCCGCATCGTCCTCACCGCCCTTTTGGTGCTGCTCATCGTCACCATGGCCGTGGCCACCTTCGTGGAACAACGGCAAGGGGCGACGTATGCCGCTGCTCACATCTACCACACCTGGTGGTTCTTCACCCTGTGGGCACTCTTGGCCGTAGGAGGTGTTGCTGCCATCTGGCGCACACGCCTTTGGCGCAGAGTCAACGTCTTGTTGCTCCACGTGTCGCTATTGCTGATACTGGCTGGAGCAGCCACCTCATGGACGACCAGCAAAGAGGGTACGCTCCACTTGCGACAAGGACAGCCAGCCAGCTGTTACGAGACGAAGGGCACACCGCTGTCCGCACCACTGCCTTTCCGACAGATGACACTCGACAGCTTCTCCGTCGTCTGCTATCCGGGCACGCAGACACCACAGGACTTTCAAAGCCGCGTGCACTACACCACTGGCAATGGACAGACCCACAAGGCCGTCATCTCAATGAACCGAATCTTAGAGGTGGACGGCTACCGCTTCTATCAGACTTCCTTCGACTCCGACAACAGGGGTTCTGTCCTGATGGTCTACTACGACCCTTGGGGCACACCCGTGAGCTACGGCGGCTATGCGCTGTTAGCACTGTCTGTGGTGGTGTTGTTAGTCAATCGTCGCGAGACCTTCATGCGGCTGTTGCGTTCGCCCGTGCTGCGTCAAGGGGCGACGTTCATGTTCTTGGCAACGGCTGGTCTGACGATGCAGGCGCGCAGTGTGCCCACCATCTCAACCGCACGCGCCGAACAGTTAGAAACGATGCCCGTGGTCTACAATGGTCGCGTGGCTCCGTTCAACACTGTGGCGCGCGACTTTCTGCTGAAACTCTACGGGCGCGACACCTATAAAGGATTAAGTCCCGAACAGGTGGTCTACGGCTGGCTGCAACGTCCCGATGCATGGAAGGACGAGCCGATGCTGTTAGTGAAAGACCGCAGACTGCGCCAGCAGTTAGGCCTCAACACCCAGTATGCACGGTTGGCCGACCTCTTCGATGAGATGGGACAGTACCGACTGCTGCAACTATCCCCTGACAGCAAGAAATCCAAGGCCGTTCGCGAACTGGACGAGAAGGTGGGCATCATCCTGATGCTGACCGAAGGAACACTGGTTCGCCCAGCTCGCGGTGTGGCCATTGACCACAATCGTTTCTCGGCAGAAGTCTTCTACAACAGGATACCCTTCGTCAGCCTGCTGTTCATGGGTAACCTCACCCTGGGAACATTTGCATTCATTCTGTTGCTTGCCCCTTCGTTTCGCTGGCGTCGCCTGTGCTGGCGCGCCATCTGTCTGACGGGAGGACTGTCGTGGCTCACACTGGTGGCTGCCTACGCCCTGCGCTGGTACATCAGCGGCCACATCCCTATGGGCAACGGCTACGAGACGATGTTGTTTTTAGCACTGTGCCTGCTGACGACGGGCGTACTGCTCCACCGCCGCCTCCCCATCACCGTTCCCTTCGCCCTGCTGTTATCGGGATTCACGCTGTTGGTGGCGCATCTGGTCGACAAGAATCCGCAGATTACGGCCTTGATGCCCGTACTTCAGTCGCCGTTGCTCTCCATCCACGTCAGTCTGGTAATGATGGCCTATGCCCTGTTCGCCTTCACCATGCTCAGTGCCGTCGTGGCATTGGTGGCACACCAGCGCGGACAGTCAGCGCGCGAGGAACAGCTCACGGTCTTGTCACAGTTGATGCTCTATCCTGCCGTCTTTCTGTTGGCCGGCGGCATCTTCCTGGGAGCCGTGTGGGCCAACGTGTCGTGGGGAAAATACTGGAGTTGGGACCCAAAGGAGGTGTGGGCACTCATCACCCTACTGGTCTACGCCGTGCCTTTACATCGCCACGTCCTCTGTTCACCGCGCCACGCGGTAGCTTACCATCGTTATATGTTCGTGGCTTTCTTCGCTGTTTTGATGACTTATTTCGGAGTCAACTGTTTCCTCGGTGGCATGCACAGCTACGCTTGACAGAAGCAAACAGAGAAAAGCCCAACCATCGCGGCTGAGCTCTTCTACAAACGAAATAAACTTACATCAAAATACTTACACGTATGCACACGTGCATACAAGCTATGGATATGAACAGCCACACGATGCGGCTCTTCTATACATTCCATTTTTCTTTCAGTTGTCGCACGATCGCCCTTACATCGAGAGCGGCGTACATATTTTCCATCGAGGCAGGTCTTCTGACTTTGTTCCCATTCCAAACTCCTTCCCGCCATAAGGGCAGTGGATTGTCGTGCTTGGAATGTCTGAAGGGAACTCACAGCTGCGGGACAGTCGGAGATTTTCACTCACATTCCCTATTAAACGCTGTTACGCGTACCTTGACCGTGCAAAGGTAGTGCATTTTTTCTGGACGACCAAACAAAACGGCAAAAAAAAAGCCGCAGGCGCACATGATGCACACCTGCGGTAGACTTGTGATAGGCAGTTTCAATGACTTCCAACAGATATTATATCTCCCAACCGATGGCGGAAGCTCCGAGCACGGCAGCCGAGGAACCCTCAAGTCCGCTCACTAAGAACTGAGCCTTGTTCTTGAAGATTTTCAGCACATGGCTGTCATAGGCTTCCTTGATGGGATTCATGATAAGGTCGCCAGCCTTGACGAGTCCTCCGAAGAAGATGAAGGCTTCGGGCGACGAGAAAGCGGTAAAATCGGCACACGCCTCGCCAAGCATATGACCCGTGAAGTCAAAAATCTCCTTGGCCAGATCATCGCCCTTTCCTGCAGCGATGCTGACATCGAGAGACGTGATTTTGTCGGGATCCATCTCGCGAAGCAGAGACGGGCGGTCGGTCTTCTCCAGCATCTCGCGGGCGGTACGCGCCACACCTGTGGCTGAACAATAGGCTTCCAGACACCCAGTGCGCCCGCAACCACAGGGACGACCTTCTGCACCGCGCACCATGATGACGTGTCCCAACTCACCAGCAAAGCCGTCGTGACCATAGAGCAACTGCCCGTTGACCACGATGCCAGAACCCACTCCCGTGCCGAGGGTGATGACGATGAAGTTCTTCATGCCTCGCGCCACACCATATACCATCTCGCCCAGTGCAGCGGCGTTGGCATCGTTGGTCAGTGCAACGGGAATGCCGAGTGCATCGCTGAACAGCTTAGCCAAAGGCACGATACCGCTGTGCGCCCAAGGCAGGTTGGGAGCGAACTCGATGGTGCCGTTGTAATAGTTGCCGTTGGGTGCTCCTATTCCCATCGCCTTGATCTTCCCGATGCCACCCACCTGATCGATGATGGGTTGCAAAGCCTCCACGGAAGCCTTTACATAATCATCCGCAGAAGTATATCCACCAGTCTTGATGGCTGTCTGTGTCTTAATGTCACCGCGTGCATCCACGATGCCGAATACTGAATTGGTACCGCCGAGATCAAGTCCGATGACGTACGGTTTGATGCCTTGCTGTTCGCTCATAAGTTTGTCGTGTTTTTATATTTAAGTTATTGTTTTTAGTCTTACCGACGGCAAAGTTAGGAAAATTTTGGCGAACGGGCAAAGTTTTTCGGAAAGAAATGTCTGAGGTCAAGAAAAAGCGAGTTTTTCTTTGTATTTCCCTCGGTTTGCACTACCTTTGCATTCGATATGCCGTTTCCTATACATATAAATATCGTTGACTTGGTGTTCAAGGGCATGCTCATCGGCATGATAGCCTCGGCACCGATGGGTCCCGTGGGCGTGCTCTGCGTACAGCGCACACTGAACAAAGGCCGCTGGTACGGGTTCATCACAGGAGTGGGAGCCGCCGTGAGCGACATCATCTATGCTGCCATCACGGGCTTTGGTATGGCGTTTGTCATGGACTTCATCAACAACGACACGAACAAGTTCTACCTCCAGATTATCGGCAGCGCCATCCTGTTGGCCTTCGGCATCTACACCTGGCGCTCCGACCCCACACGCAACATCCACCAGTCTGGTAAGCAACGCGGATCGCTGACCCACAATGCCATCACGGCATTCCTCGTCACCTTCTCTAATCCACTCATCATCTTCCTTTTCATGGGACTCTTCGCCCAGTTTGCCTTCGTCATTCCCGACAGGCCGTTCGAGATGGTGGTGGGCTTTGCCAGCATCGTGGCAGGTGCCCTCGTCTGGTGGTACGGACTGACCTGGCTCATCGACAAGGTGCGCGGCATCTTCGATGCTGGCGGCATACGCATCATCAACCAGATTATCGGAGCCGTCGTCATCATCTTCTCGGTGATTTTCCTCTTCGGCACCTGCACAAACCTCTACCGTTTTTAGGACAACTGAATTATGCAAATAGCACAACAACTCAGAAAGACCAACATCGCGGAATACCTGCTCTACATGTGGCAGGTGGAGGACATCATACGCGCCTTCGACTGCTCGCTGAGCCGCATCCGCCGCGAGTACATCGACCACTTTGACTACAGCGACGAACAGAAGGAAGAGGAGGCTGACTGGTTTGGCAACCTCATACGCATGATGAACAGCGAGGGCTGCCGCGAAAAAGGCCACCTGCAAATCAACAAAGTCACCCTGCAGATGCTCGAAGAACTCCACGCGCAACTACTGGGAAGTTCTAAATTTCCTTTCTATAGTGCCGAATACTATAAGGTACTGCCCTTCATCGTGGAACTGCGCAACCGAGGAGCCAACAAGGAGGAGAACGAAATCGAGACCTGCTTCAACGCCCTCTACGGTGTGATGCTGCTGCGCCTCAAGAAGCTGGAGATTACGCCCAACACGCAGCACGCCATTCAGGAAATCAGCACACTGATGGGCCTGCTCAACGACTATTATTTCAAAGATAAGGAAGAACCCCTTCAATTCGAGTGAGACCATGAACATACTGATTACTGGGTGTCGCGGACAACTGGGCAACGAGATACAACTGTTAGAAACGAATTACCCACGCCACACCTTTTATAATACGGATCGCACCGAGCTGGACATCACCGACAGTGCTGCCATTGAACAGTTCGTGGCGGAACACGACATCGACGGCATCATCAACTGTGCCGCCTACACTGCCGTGGACAAGGCGGAAAGTGACGAGGAACTGTGCACTGCCCTCAACGCTACGGCACCAGCCTATCTGGCTCGCGCCATCGGGCAGCGCGGCGGTTGGATGGTGCAGGTGTCCACGGACTACGTCTTCGACGGCACACAGCACACGCCCTACGTCGAGACCGACGAGACGCGCCCCAACAGCGTCTACGGAAAAACCAAACTCACTGGAGAGTTCAATGTGCAGAAGTTCTGCAAACAGGCCATGGTCGTCCGCACGGCGTGGCTCTACTCCACCTTCGGCAATAATTTCGTGAAGACGATGATACGTTTGGGACACGAGCGACAGGACATGGGTGTCGTCTTCGACCAGATTGGTACGCCCACCTATGCCCACGACCTTGCCGTGGCCATCATGATCGCTGTGGAACAGGGCATCCAGCCTGGCATCTATCACTTCTCCAACGAGGGTGTCACCTCTTGGTACGATTTCACCAAAGCCATCCACCAGTTGGCTGGCATCGACACCTGCCACGTGCGTCCCATCCATACCGCCGAATATCCATCGGCAGCCCCACGCCCCAGCTACAGCGTGCTGGACAAGACCAAGTTCAAAACCACTTACCATCTCGACATTCCCCACTGGGAAGAGAGTCTGAAATCCTGTATTGACAAGTTATGAATCAAGAAATAGAAAGAAGAAGAACCTTTGCCATCATCTCCCACCCAGATGCCGGTAAGACCACGCTGACTGAGAAATTCCTGCTCTTCGGTGGACAGATCCAAGTGGCCGGGGCGGTGAAGAGCAATAAAATCAAGAAGACTGCCACCTCCGACTGGATGGACATCGAGAAGCAACGCGGCATCTCGGTATCCACCTCCGTCATGGAGTTCGACTACACCCCCGAAGGGACAGATACGGAGTATAAGGTGAACATCCTTGATACACCAGGCCACCAGGACTTTGCCGAAGACACCTACCGCACGCTGACCGCTGTCGACTCTGCCATCATCGTAGTGGACGGAGCGAAAGGTGTGGAGGCACAGACCCGCAAGTTGATGAATGTCTGCCGAATGCGTAACACGCCCGTCATCATCTTCATCAACAAGATGGATCGCGAGGGGCGCGACCCCTTCGACCTGCTCGACGAACTCGAACAGCAACTGGAAATCAAGGTACGCCCACTCTCCTGGCCCATCAACCAAGGTGCGAAGTTCAAGGGGGTCTACAATATCTACGAACAGAAACTCGACCTCTTCACGCCCGACAAGCAACGCGTAACGGAGAAGGTGGAGATAGACATCAACAGCACAGCACTGGACGAAAAGGTGGGCGGACAGGATGCCGCCAAACTGCGTGAAGACCTCGAACTCGTGGACGGGGTCTATCCAGCCTTCGACGTAGAGACCTACCGTACGGCCGAGGTGGCTCCAGTGTTCTTCGGTTCGGCACTCAACAACTTCGGTGTGCAGGAACTGCTCAACTGCTTCGTACAGATCGCGCCCAGTCCACGGGAGACGAAGGCCGAGGAGCGCACGGTGCAGCCCGACGAACCCAAGTTCACGGGTTTCATCTTCAAGATTACCGCCAACATCGACCCCAATCACCGCTCGTGCATCGCCTTTTGCAAAGTCTGCTCGGGCAAGTTCCTGCGCAACCAGCCCTACCTCCACGTGCGACAGGGCAAGATGTTGCGTTTCTCCAGTCCCACTCAGTTCATGGCACAGCGCAAGAGCACCATCGACGAGGCGTGGCCGGGCGACATCGTAGGACTGCCCGACAACGGCATCTTCAAAATCGGCGACACACTGACCGAAGGCGAGACGCTCCACTTCCGCGGTCTGCCGTCGTTCTCGCCCGAGCTGTTCAAATACATTGAGAACGATGACCCAATGAAATCGAAGCAGCTGCAGAAGGGCATTGATCAGTTGATGGACGAGGGTGTGGCGCAGTTGTTTGTCAACCAATTCAATGGCCGCAAGATTATCGGCACGGTGGGACAGCTTCAGTTTGAAGTCATCCAGTACCGATTGGAGAACGAATACAACGCCAAGTGCCGTTGGGAACCCGTCCACCTCTATAAAGCCTGCTGGATCGAGAGTGACAATGCCACCGAACTCGACAATTTCAAGAAGCGGAAATATCAGTATATGGCCAAGGACAAGGAAGGCCGCGACGTGTTCCTTGCCGACTCCAGCTACGTGCTCACGATGGCTCAGCAGGACTTCGAGCATATCAAGTTCCATTTCACCTCAGAATTCTAAAGACAACCGCAATGACTCGAGAAGAAGATATACGCAATGCCGTGGAAGTGCTCCGCAAGGGCGGAGTCATCCTCTACCCCACCGACACCGTGTGGGGCATCGGATGTGATGCCACCAACAGTGAAGCCGTGAAGCGTGTCTACCACATCAAGCAGCGCGACGACTCGAAAGCGCTCATCTGCTTAGTGGACAGCGATGCGCGCCTCCAGCGCTACGTGCGAAAGGTGCCCGACGTGGCATGGCAGCTCATCGACTGCTGCGACAAACCGACCACCGTCATCCTCGACGGGGCGGTCAACTTAGCAGAGAACTTAGTGGCCGACGATGGTTCCATCGGCATCCGCATCACCCAGGAACCCTTCTCCAAGGAGTTGTGCTTCCGTTTCCAAAAGGCTCTCGTATCTACCTCGGCCAATATCAGCGGTGAACCAGCGGCACAGAACTACGCCGACATCGATCCGAAGATTATCGAGGCCGTCGACTACGTGTGCTGGAGCCGCCGTCAGGAACACAAGCCCCACCAACCATCCAGTATCATCAAACTGACCGAAGACGGACTGGTCACCGTCATCCGCAAATAACACATCAAAGTACCGACATGAGCCATCAGAACACAGCAACCCACCCTGGCTGGATACAGCAGATACACCACTGGCGCACCACGCACGTGAGCGACAGGATGTTCCTGCTCGTTTTGGCCTTCCTCGTGGGACTGCTGTCTGCCGTTGCTGCCTTCATCCTGCACAGCCTCATCGACCTGATCGGTTCGCTACTGACGGGTAAGTTCACGGCCACTGGTTCCAACTGGCTCTACCTCGTCTATCCTGTCATCGGCATCTACCTCACCTCGCTCTTCGTGCGCCACATCGTCAAGGACAACATCTCCCACGGTATCACGCGCATCCTCTATGCCATCTCGTCGAAGCAGTCACGATTGAAAGCCCACAACACCTGGTCATCGGTCATTGCCTCCGCCATCACCATCGGCTTCGGTGGTTCGGTGGGTGCCGAGGCTCCTATCGTACTGACTGGCTCGGCCATCGGTTCGAGGCTTGGACAGGTGTTTCATCTGGACAACAAGACGTTGATGACCCTCGTGGGCTGCGGTGCTGCCGGAGCTATTGCTGGCATCTTCAAAGCTCCAATAGCTGGACTGGTGTTCACCCTCGAGGTGCTGATGATAGACCTAACGATGGCCTCACTGCTGCCCGTGTTGGTATCGTGTGTCACCGCCACCTGTTTCACCTATATCTTTAGCGGTTCGTCGACCCTGTTCACCTTCCACCTCGACAACGACTGGACGGTGGGGCGTGTACCTGCCTGCATCCTGTTAGGAATCACCTGTGGACTGGTCAGCCTCTACTTCATCCGCACCATGAACGCCTGCGAGGATGTCTTTGCACGATTCAAGGACAAGCCCTATGTCAAGTTGCTCATTGGGGGCGTAGTGCTCAGCGCACTCATCTTCCTATTCCCATCACTCTATGGTGAGGGCTACCGCGCCATCAACCTGTTGCTCAACGGTAGGACGGAGGCTGACTGGAACCAGATTCTCGACAACTCGCTCTTCTACGGGCATCCTGAATACCTGATGGTCTACCTCGCCTTAGTGCTCTTTACCAAGGTGTTCGCCACATCGGCAACCAATGGTGGAGGCGGCTGCGGTGGAACATTCGCGCCGAGCCTGTTCATCGGTTGCTTCACTGGCTTCCTCTTCTCGCGACTGTGGAACGTTAACGAGGTGGGCATCTATGTGCCCGAGAAGAATTTCGCATTGTTAGGCATGGCAGGCGTGATGTCGGGCGTGATGCACGCGCCACTGACAGGCATCTTCCTCATTGCCGAGATTACCAGCGGCTATAACCTCTTCATGCCACTCATGATTGTATCGGTGTCGGCCTACCTCACCATCATCATCTTTGAACCACACAGCATCTACGGCATGCGACTGGCGCGACAAGGAAAGCTACTCACCCACCACACGGATCATTCCGTGCTCACGCTGATGAACATGGATACCGTGATAGACCGCGACTACCAGTCAGTGGACGCGGATATGGAGTTAGGACAAATGGTACATAAGATCAGTCGCTCTCGACAGAGCGTCCTCCCCGTAACGGATGCCGCTGGACATCTGCTGGGCGAGATAGACATCGTGCGCATCCGCCACGTGATGTTCCGCACGGAGCTATATCACCATTTCCGGGCACGCCAACTCATGACGGAGCCGGCCGCTGTACTCACCGACGGAACACCGATGACCGAGGTGATGAAGACCTTTGAACGCACCCAGGCTGACTGGCTTCCCGTGCTGGATGCCGACCGTTGCCTGCGCGGCTATATCTCCCAGAAAAGGGTCTACGGAATGTACCGCAAGATGGTGCGCGACTTCAGTCAAGAATAAAACTAAAAGGTATCGCGATGAAGAAAGAAGATTTGAGAATCGTTTTCATGGGCACCCCCGAGTTTGCCATCGAGACGCTGCAAGCACTGGTGGATAATGACTACCCTATAGTGGCCGTCGTCACCAAGCCCGACAAGGCTGTCGGCCGCCACGGCTCGGTGCTCCAGGCTTCT
>CAVAIX010000022.1:0-18650 GCA_963588695.1 Bacteroidaceae bacterium
TTTGGCAAGCATTTGGCAAGGTGTTGGCAAGGTGTTGGCAAGCTCTAGGCAAGCTCTAGGCAAGCTCTTGAGCTTGCCAACACCTTGCCAAATGCTTGCTAAGTCCTTGCTTAGGGCTTGCCAACTCCGAGGGAAGAACGCGAAAAAAAGGCCGACTGTCGCTCTTGCAGGACAGCCGGTCTTCTCTGAGTCAATCTCTTATAGAGGGATTATTGCTGCTTAAAGCCGTAGCCGTTGGTGATGTGTGAGGTGGTCAGCACCTGGTAGGTGAAGGGCAGCAGATGGATGGGCGGATTCTTGGAGGCGAAGTCCGCATCGCTGTAGCCCGACAGCAGCTTGGTGGCATAGGAGTCCTTGTACTTAGCCATATCCACAGCCCATGCGGTCTGCGTGTATCCGTCGGCTTCGAGTGCACGTGCCTCTTCGCTGCCTGGTGCTATATAGCGGAACAGCCCCTTGATGGCTACGTTGGTCTTGCCCGTCTGAGCCTGGGCATAGGTGGCAGACCAGTCGTCGTGCTGTCCGCGCCAGCCAGGATAGAGCACAGGGTCGTCCTTCTTGTCAGCAGGCGTATCGGCAGTCAGACGATAGCCGTACTGGCTCTTAGCGTCCACCATCTTTGTCCAGATGTAGGCGGGCAGTTGGTTGCCGTTGTCGAAGGTGTAGTAGCCGTTCTGTGTCACACCGTCTACGATGGCGGTCATGCGCTTGCGGTCGTTGACACAAGCCTCGGGCAACAGTCCCGTACGGATTAGGTCGAAGCGGCGCACACCCTCGCCTAAGAACTCGAAGGCGCGATCCTGGATGACGGCTTTCAGCACCGAGCCACAGTTGCTGATGTATGCATCGAAGTTGGGGTCAACACCACCATCGAAGTTGCGGTTGTGGACAATGCCCAAATAGGTCTTGGCGTTGGCATCGTCACCTAAGGCCGCGTACACCTCGGCCAGCATCAGATAGATTTCCGAGATGCGCATGTAGGACACGTTGATGCCAGAGTTGCCGTAAGCCTGGGTGTTGGGCTGTGCGATGCGGTTCCAGTCCCACTTGTTGGTGCCGGGGCCGCAGCCCTTGCCCCAGTCAGAGCGGTTGAACGACTGTATTAGCTCGTTGCCGACACCATCGCTACCCGTCACACTGACAGAAGCATCGCGGCGCTTGTCGTTCGGGTCGTAAGCTCCGTAGTAGAACCACACTTGCACGCGATCCTGTCCGCAGCCGATGCATGGTGCACCGCCATTGGAACCCGATGAGGGGCGACCGATGTAGCCAGGTCGGCAAGAACCGTTCTTGAACTCCATAGGAATCTCGTAGACGCTCTCGTCAGCCAACCCTTCTGCAGCACCACCGTGCATCTGCTGGAAGGCATACTGGAACGGGTTGCTGTACTCCTGACCGTTTGCGCCCTTCGAGCGTGGGTCAGTGAGATGAAGCTCTATCGCGCCGTGGTTGCTGACAGCATCCTGCAGGTAGGTCTGAGCAATCTTGTAGAGGTCGCGCCAGTCACTGCGCCGGCCGTAGATGGCTCCGTTCTTCTCCACGCTCCAGTCCTCGAACGTAATCTTATTGCCGTTGCCGTCCACGTAGAAGTCGTTGCCGAGGTCGGTGCGACGGGTGGCGTAGCCGCCGTCATACAGGCACATACGGCCAATCAGTCCCTGCACGTAGGTGCGGTTCATGACATCTGCGCGGTGGCTGCTCTCTCCCACCCGATACATGTGAGGTTCCACCTCGCGCAACTTCTGGATATGATAGTCCAGGATGGCATAGCGAGAAGTCAAGCCTTCAGCCTGCTGTCCCGTCACCAGCGAGTGGGGCACGTCGCCGTACCAGCGCGTCAGTTCCCAGTACATCGTAGCACGCAGAGCCACGGCCTGTCCATAGATGTCAGACATCTCGTTGGCCTCGCCAGACATAATTTCCTTGAAGTTGCTCTTCTCCTCGAAGGAGTTGATCAGCGAGTTACAGATGGCAATGGTCTTGTAGCACATGGTGAACACCTCCGTGCCCTCGCCTGCGTTGATGTTGTATTTGTCCGTGCCAGTGGGATAGAAAGTCTTTTCTAGACAGCCTGCGCTACCCTCGGAATAGGTGTCCTGTGCGTCCTCAATGTCCGAACCCCAGATAGGTGTCCAGAAGAAGCCGATGGAGTGGACACTGGAGTTGTCGTGGAACGACTGATAGCCGTAGTAGAGGGCTTGGCGCGCCGACTCGATGTCGGAGAACACGAAGTCCTTGTCGACAACGCTCGGAGACTTTGTTTCCAAATAGTCCGTGCAACCTGCTGTGCCTAAGAGTGCGGCCACGGCCAGTGTCTGCATAAATATCTTTTTCATCATAGTTGTTTCTGTTTTGTTTATTGGTCTTTTTTACGTTAGAAGGTGATGCTTGCACCGAGGGTGAAGGTGCGAGAGCGTGGATATGCGCCCCAGTCCATGTTGAGCGTGGGGAAGATGCGGAGACCGCCCACGAAGCTGGAAGAACCCGTCGTGTTGGCATTGACCTCGGGGTCTACACCTGAATAGCCGGTGATGGTGAACAGGTTCGTGGCTGTGGCATAGACGCGCAGGTTGCTGATGTGCCAGCTCTTCAGCAGGTGCTTAGGCAGGCTGTAGCCGAGCGTGATGTTCTGCAGGCGCAGGTATGAGCCGTCCTCTAAGAACTCGTCGGTCACGATGCCAGACTGGTGGTAGGCCAGCGGATACTTGGCGTTGGCGTTCAGGGTTCTCAGTTCGTCTGGCGTTGTCACGGCATAAAGCTCACCGTTCTGGTTTACGTTATACACCTTGTAGGAGTCCTTGATGAAGGCCAGGCGCTGAGCACCGATACCGTTGTACTCCTGTCCAGATTCGTTCATCATAGCTACGGCGTTGTAGATCTTGCCACCGAGCACCCAGTTGAAGTTGGTGCTCAAGTCCCAGTTCTTGTACTGGAAATTGAAGGAGAAGCTACCCGTGTTTCTGGCCATTACCTCGCCGAGATCAGTAGCATCCAGCTCTGTCACCTTGCCGTCGCCGTCCACGTCCTGGAACTTAGCAGCACCAGGGAAGGCGGTTTGTCCGCTCGGAATGTTGAACGGCGTGAAGTAGTTTGCACCGATGCTCTTGTCGAAGTCGGGCACACCGTCCTTCAGAATATACTGTCCGTTCTGGTAATTGAAATCGTCCACGGTGTAGAAGCCAGCCGACTTGAAACCGCGCACCACACCGATGCTCTTGCCCTCCACGAGCATATAGTCGTTCTTCGGCATCAGCGAGGAGGAAGCCCAGTAAGAGGAGTACAGGTACTGGTCGGCGTTAGTCAGCTCGTCAATCTTGTTTCTGTTGTAGTTGTAGATGGCTCCGATGTTGAACTTGAAGTCCTTGGTGTTGATAGCATCCACGTTGATGGAAAGCTCGACACCCTTGTTGCTGGTCTTGCCGAAGTTCTGATACTGGAAGGAGTAGCCCGTCGTGTTGTCTATGGGCACAGCCATCAGCAGGTCTTTGGTGGTGTTCCAGTATATTTCAACGCTACCGTTGATACGGCCGTCTAAGAAGCCGTAGTCAATACCGAGGTTTCTGGAGATGGTGGTCTCCCATTTCAGTTTGTTGTTGGCCAACAGACCCTCTGGGGCATAGTACGGGGTTCTCTCGTCGTTAATCAGCATGTTGTTGCTGCTGGCTCCTATGGTCTTCCAGGTCTCGCGCCACAGGTTGGAGCTGATATTGTCAGCACCAGAAGTACCGAGAGACAGACGAAGCTTGAGGTTGCTCAACCAGTCTTTGGTGCCCTGCATCCAAGGCTCCTCGGCAATGCGCCAGGCCAGTGCGGCAGCGGGGAAATAACCCCAGCGGTTGTCTGGAGCGAACTTAGAACTGCCGTCTGCACGCATGGTAAAGGTGAAGAGGTAGCGGTCGAGCAGGTTATAGTTGAAACGACCGAAGAAGGACACGGTGCGCGTTGGAACACCGATGCTATTGGTGGCCGTGAACGACTCCGTAGCATTGTGAATCAGACCCATGGCCGTGTCGTAGTCGTAGCTGTCGGGATAGCCGCGGCCAGACAGCGAGGTGGACTCGCTCTCGTTCTTTATCAGCTCGTGACCCACCATGACGTTGAACTTATGAATGTTAGCTAACTCAAAGTCGTAGTTGAGAGTGTTCAGCCAGCGCAGTCCTTGACTGGTGCCACGGGACAGGGTGGCGGTCTTCAGACCATCACCGTAACCGTTGTGGAAATAGCTGCTCGTGGAAGAGCCGCGCGACATAGAGATTTCAGTGCGCGCCGTCAGTCCCTTGATGATTTCCCAGTTCAAGGCAGCACTGCCGCGCAGATTGCGCGACTTGCTCTTGTCCGTCACGTCCATCACCAGCTCATAGGGATTGTGCGACTCGTCAATGTTCTCCACACCGAAACCCCAGCCAGTCACTTGCGTGTAGTCAATACCGCCCAGTGGGTTGTCGATGGGCTTGTATTTGTAAGCTCCTGAGATTTCAGAGCCGCGTCCGCTGACCACGCCCTCACGGCCGTTGGTGTTCTTCTCCGTGTAGCGGAAGTCGAAGTCCAGGTTCAGGTTGCTCAACAGCTGCTGCTGCAGTTTGAAGGAGGCCGAGAACTTCTGCAGGTCAGAGTTGATTTTGATACCCTCGTCGCTCAAGTAGTTGACGTTTGTAGTGAAACGGGTCTTGTCGTTACCACCGCTTACCGACACGTTGTGGCTGTAGCTCCAGGCTGTGCGCAGCAGGTCGTCGGTGTAGTCGTGAGCTGTAACGTTGGCGTAGTCGGCATAGTGGTTGCCGTACTTACTGCCCAGACCGAAATACTTGGCAAAGCCGTCGCCGCTGGCCTCACCACGGGAAGTGGCGTAGCCCCAACCGAAGAGCACATAATCCTGTGCGCTGAGCGTTTCCAACGTCTTAGCCACGGACTTCACTTGTGCGTAGCCGTCGTAAGAGACCTTCACCTTGCCGCCCTGTGCCTTCTTGGTGGTGACCAAGATAACACCATTTGCACCACGTGCACCATAGATGGCCGTAGAAGAAGCGTCCTTCAGCACATCGATGCTCTCAATCTCGGAGGCGGGGATGTTGTCAATGCTGGACACGGGGAAGCCGTCCACGATGAACAGCGGGTCGTTGCTCTGGGTAATGGAACCACCACCGCGAACACGGATAGACACTGTGGCGTCGGGACGACCGTCACCCGACGTGACGTTGACGCCTGCCAACTTACCCTGAAGGGCTTGTGCCACGTTGTTCACGGGCATCTTGGCCAGATTGTCGCCCTTGACGGAGGCTACAGAACCCGTCAGGTCGCGCCGTTTGACCGAACCGTAGCCGATCACTACGACTTCGTCCAGACCCACATTGTCTTCCTTCATCACAATGTTAAGAGAACCCTGCTTGCTGGCCTTCTGTTCCTGCTGCAGGTATCCAACATAAGAGAACACCAACGACTCGTTGGCGTCGTTCACCTGAATACTGTACTTGCCGTTTAGGTCGGTAATGACTCCGCTGCCAGAATGGCCCTTCGGAGTGACGGTGACACCAATCAGCGGTTCGTTGTTCTTGTCTGTGACAACGCCGGTGACTGTTCTTTTTTGGGCTGACATTCCTATGCTGTAACAGGAAATGCCGGCCAAAAGCACCATTTTGGCTACTGTGTTAATAGCAGATAGTTTCTTCATAGATTTTTAATCATTTTTGTTGTTATTATATTTGAGTTGTTAGAAAGTTTAAAGATAGCAAGCAGAGACTTGTCCCAGCGAACCATACTGGTTGACGGCACGGATAAGCACCACCCCACCCTTGTTCTTCTTTTTCAGCGCAAACTGGGCTGCCGTTGGCATTCCGATGATTTGGCCGTCCTGCTCCACCAGATAGCCGATGGCACCAGGCACTGCATCCCAGATCAAGCGACCCTTTTCCTGTCGAACGTTTTTCGGGAACGGCAGTGAGGCTATCATGGCCTTCGGGTTCCAGTGGTCTGTTCCCTTGACGATGTTGTCGTAAGTGTATTGCAGAGATTCTACATACGAGATGGTGGAACGGCTCTGTCCCTTGCGTCCTCTGAAGGTTACGTAGTCGGTCTTGCGTGTGGTCAAGTCCAGGGGTTTGCAGTCCGAATCTATGCTGTTGTATTCCGCAAATAGTCCAGGAATGGTTCCCATATTGCTCCATCCTTCTGGAGCTAAGGGTATCTTGACCAGCGTGTTGATGTAGACGGCCTTGCAGGTGTTGTGCCAGGGGCGGCCTAATGTCACGGTGCCGTTGGAAGCCTGCTCGTTGCCGTCCACAGTGCAGTTGTGGAACACGTAGCCGAACTTGGCCTTCTCTTGACAGGGCGCAACAATGACGGAACCGCTTCGCACGTTATAGAAGGTGGACTCTTCAACCAGCGCGTCGCCACCTCCATAGAAATAGTCTACCGCACCTTCTATCCAGCAACCATTCACGTAGAGGCGGTGAGCATCGTCGGTAGAGGTCATCCAAGTGTCCTGGAAAGAACGGAGAATGCAGTTATGGAAAGTGGCGCGGTCGTTGCGCAACTTCATGGCCAAGGCTTGTGGACCATTCTGCGCTTCCACACCATAGTCGTTGACATAGGATATATTCTCAGTGAAGAAGTCTGTGGCTTCCACCATGACCACACTGCCCTCGCGCTTATAGGTGGGCGATTTGGGGTTGTGCACGGAACTGGCCCAATAGGCATTCTTGGCTGCGTCACTGTTTTCCTTGGGTTCTCCACCCACGTTCAAGGTAAGGTGGATGATGGTGCGCGCCTTGTCCTGTCCGATAAGATGGATGAAAGGCTTGTCTTCGGGCACGACCACCTGCTCTTCATAAGCACCATTCTTGACGAAAATAAGCCAAGGGGAGGTGCGCTTGGAGGGTGCAGCATCAACAGCGGCCTGCACGGAGGTGTAAGTACCTGTACCATCTTTTGCCACTACGGCATTGAAGAAAGTCTCGTTCTTGGCCTGCGAAGAAGCCAACGTCCCCAAGAGGGCACACGATAATAGTAGACAACGTCTAAAATTCATTAGTCTGTTCATTTAGGTTTTAACTGATATATAAAAATTAAGTAGTTTGTTCGACTGCAAAATTACTGCTATTTGGTATTCTATTTGTGCAAAAAAGACCCAAATAGGTGGATTTATGTGTCAAATACAGCACGGACAAAAATGAACATTGGTGGATTTTAGAAATATCCACCAATGCTTAACTAACTGAAACTTAGTCTGTATTCAGACGGTGTTACCCCCATTTTTGCCTTAAAGGCTCGGCTGAAGTACCTCGAATCGGAAAAACCACACATATAAGCCACATCGTTGATGGGAAGCGTCTTGTCCCTTAGCAACTGACAGGCTTTTTGTATCCTTACCTCGCGCAGGAAGTCCTTTGGTGTAATGCCCAAGATGGTCTTCATCTTCCGGTTCAGACCTGCACGACTTGTGGCTGCTGCATCAGCCATGTCTTCGATGTTGACATCTGCATCACTGAGATGTGTTTCCACAAAGGACACGACACGCTTCATGAAGGCATTATCAGAGGCTAACACCTGCGCTGTCTCCAAGATCTGCATTTCTTGATCTTCCTTAGCCGCAACATTCGTCTGTTCTGCATTCTCGCTGCGGGCGTTGATGATGGCAAGGTAGGCTTCCAAATGCTTGTTCTTGGTCTTGATGCTCCTCACGTACTGATAGATGCGGAAGCCGCCCCAAAGCAGCAACAGGAAGAGGAATACATACAGCACCTTTGCGGCTGTGGTTTCCCAAATGGTGGGTTCTACCACGATGGTGAACGTCTTGTCGTTGTTCACCCAGACACCATCGTGATTGGTGGAGCGGATGCAAAGGCGATATGTGCCTGGCTCCATGTTCAGAAAGGTGGCGGCGTGGTTTTTCTGCAAACGGTTCCACACGCCTCCATTTACACAGAAAGCATACTCCAACCGCTCGGAGGCTGTAAAGTCCAAGGCTGCAAAATGGATGCTGACATTGCGCTCGGAAGGCATGAGCTGGAGACTGTCGCAACCCTTTCCCACGTGAACCGTATTCCCACCGTTGATGGCGTAGCCCGTGATGACCAACGGGGGAACATAATCGCTGCGGTGGAGATGTTCCAAGTCGAGGACAATGGCTCCAGAAAGCAAACCAAACAGCCATTTCCCACCGCCGAGAGTCAGTGGTTTTGCATCTGAATAGCGAAACACTTTCTTGAAGTAGCCAACATCAAACTGCTCATAATCACCGTTTTCTGTTATCTTCACCAACATGTTGTTGCACACAGCCCAAAGGGCGTTGCGGTACTCAAACAAGGATAGAACTACGTCCGACGGAAAACCATTCTGACTGTTAAGGTGTTCGAATTCCAACTGCTCGGCTAAGAGATTGGTGCCCAGCATTCGGTTGATGCCGCCACTTTCCGTTGCCACATATATAGTGCCTTGGGCAGATTGGAACAAGGACATGGTGGCGTTGTTGTTCAGACTGGAAGGGCGATGATAATCGTGCACGTGCCTGCGGAATTTCACCTTGCGCAAGTCCCGTCCGCTGATGTCGGCTACAAGCAGTCCACCAGTAGTTGCCGCCAATAGTATGTTGTCTTTGGTAATAATCAAGTCTCTCACCAAAGAGAAGGTGTCGAAAGGATAGTTGCTAAACGAATGGAAACGCCCTGTCTTTGAGTCAAAGCACAGGACTCCACGTGAGAAAGAGGCCATCCAGAGCCTTCCATAAGCGTCTGACTTGATGTTGTATATGGCATTTTCGTTAATGGAGTTTCCGTTCTGTTCGTACTTGTAATTATCCACTGAAAATGAACCACCTGTTTCCTTCAAACGAAACAGACCGTCTGGCTTTGTGCCCAACCACATAGTTCCGTCCTTGTCTTGAAACATACAATAGACAGCGGCACCGAAGGCACTATACGACTTTGTCAGTCTGCCGTTGTGGTCTACGTACCCGAGCAGTTCTTGATGGGCATCAAAAAGCATCAGATACTTGTCTTCCTTCCCACTGACCCATAATCTCCCTTTATGGTCACGGAAGAAACAGCGAACCTCATTCTCCTTGTGTAGAGGAAACGGTTCGTACTGACGAGTATATTTGTGCGCCTTATAGATGCCGTAGTTGCTGCGATACCAGTAGTTTCCTGCTTGGTCCGTCATACAGTACTCGGCATCTTTCATGTCAAACCCAGGCAGCGAGATAAAACGTGTTGGAGCAAAAGGACGGTCAGGAAACTCGGTCTGCCGCCTTAACTTTGCAGTTCCCGACAGGTCTCTTTCTTCCATGGATATGCGCTGTCCGTTTTGGCAGATGGCCCAGATGGTTCCATCCTTCTGAGGGTAAGCATATCCTATCATATATTGGGTGTGAGTCTTCCGCTCCAACTGTTCCAAAATGTTGGTAAATTGGTAGTTCCTGGTGTTGAAGACAAAGAGCTTGTAATCTACGAGACACAGCAAATCGCCCGACTTCAGTTTCCACATATCAGAGATGCGGTCGGTAGGCAGCCCGTAACCTCCCTTGTTCGTGGACTTGAAGTTTACAAACTCATACCCGTCAAAACGATCCAAGCCATTCCATGTTGAAACCCATATATAACCGTCGTCACCCTGGATAATCCTGGTGGCCCAACGCTGGGCAAGGCCGTTGTGCTCGTCGTAATGCTGAAGCGTGTATTGTTCATGAGACTCTTTTGCAGCAAGACTTTGTGCCAACAAGAAGCCCCCCAACAATAATGCCGATATGCTCCGTTTCATCATATTCTAAAAAAGGCCGACTGTCGTTTGCTTGACAGCCGGCCTTCTCTGTTTTTTCGATTATCAATAGAACTTGAAATACTGTCTTGCGTTGTTGTAGGAGATGTCTTCCACCATCTTCCCGAGTAGCTCGCGGTCGTCGGGCAGGAGTCCCTTCTCCACGTCGTTGCCGAGCATATTGCAGAGGATGCGGCGGAAATACTCGTGGCGCGGATAGCTGAGGAAGGAACGGCTGTCGGTAAGCATACCCACGAAACGGCTGAGGAGGCCGAGCACCGAGAGGGCGTTCATCTGTCGCTCCATGCCGTCTTTCTGGTCGTTGAACCACCAGCCAGAACCGAACTGAATCTTTCCGGGTTCGCCGCCTTGGAAATTGCCGAGCATGGTGGCAATGACCTCGTTGGCACAGGGGTTGAGCGTGTAGAGGATGGTGCGCGTGAGCTTGTCCTTCATATTGAGTTTGTTGAGGAACTTCGACATGGCCTTGGCGGTGTTGAACTCGCCGATGGAGTCGAAGCCAGTGTCGGGACCTAATGCGTTGTACATCTTCGTGTTGTTGTCGCGGATGGCACCATAGTGGAACTGCTGTGTCCAGTCGGCGTCAGCATCCATCTCTGCCATCACGGTGAGGAAGCAGTTCTTGTACTGGCGGGTCTCCAGTGCGGAGAGTTGCTGGCCGCGCATAGCTTTCTCGAAGATGACCTCGATCTGCGAGTCGGTGTAGTCTTCGTCGTAGAACTCTTCTATGCCGTGGTCGGAGAGCTTGCAGCCGTTGGCGGTAAAGAAGTCGTGGCGTTTCTTCAGTGCGTCGATCATATCGGCAAAACGGGTGATGGTCACACCGCTCACCTGCTCCAACTGATGGACGTAGGCACTGAACTCGGGTTTCTCGATGTTCATGGCCTTGTCAGGACGCCATGCTGGAATCATGATGGGGTCGTCGGCTGCCTTGGCCTTGGCGTATTCCGTGTGGTTGTGGAGGTCGTCGACGGGGTCGTCGGTGGTGCACACGCACTCCACATTATAGTGTTTCATCAGTCCACGAGCCGAGAACTCGGGTTGCTTCAGTTTCTCGTTGCACTCGTCGAAGATCTCGCGTGCGGTCTTAGGCGACAGCAGTTTCTCAATGCCGAAGGCGGTCTTCAGCTCGAGGTGTGTCCAGTGGTAGAGGGGATTGCGGAGCGTATAGGGAACGGTCTCTGCCCATTTCTCGAACTTCTCCCAGTCGCTGGTGTCCGTGCCTGTGCAGTAGCGTTCATCCACGCCGTTGGTGCGCATGGCGCGCCACTTGTAGTGGTCGCCACCGAGCCACAGCTCTGTGATGCTCTTGAAGCGGTGGTCGTTGGCCACCATTTGCGGATTCAGGTGACAGTGGTAGTCGATGATTGGCATCTTGGCCGCATGATTGTGGAACAAGTCCTGGGCCACCTCGTTGTCGAGGACAAAATTCTTGTCGTTAAACTGCTTCATGGTTTTTATTTGTTTTAGTTTTGATTGGTTACAGGCACCATACTTACTGGAAGTATGATGCCTGGTTTGGTTTGATTTGTTTCTGTAATGGAATTTAGAAGAACAGGTAGCGGTTGTCCACTACGTCGGCCTTCTGGATGAGTTCCTGCATGTAGCGTCCTGCAGCACGCATGGCCATCTGCTGGAGCATGGCTGTCTGCTGCTTAGCGTCGAACTTAGCTCCAGCCTGCTGCTGACGCTTGGTGACCTGGAAGAGGTATGCGCCGCCGTTTCCCTTGACGGGAGCCTTCGACAGCTGGCCTTGCTTCACGCCCGACACAGCACCACTCAAGGCGGGTTCGCTGGCACCCGTGCTCTGTACGAAGGCGGGAGCAGAGAACGTGATTTGGTTGACGGTGCTTACCACGGCACCCTTCTGCTTGGCGGCGGCAATCGACGTCACACCCTTCAACTTGGCGGCAGCCACCTCGAACTTCTTGTCGCGGATTACCTCCTGGCGCACCATGTCCTTCACCTCCTCGAGGCTACGATAGCCCACGGGATGAACCTTGGTGAGGGCAATGACCATCATGTGGTCGTTGTTGCCGCACTCATAGAGCGGAGACACGTCGCCTGCCTTGGCGTCGAAGATCCATTTCATGGCTTCGCGAGTGGAACGCACGCCAGCCACATAGTGCTCGGAGTTGACCATATCCTGGCGCTCCAACACCTTATAGCCGAACTTAGTGGCGTTCTTCTCTATGTCCTCCAGTGACTTGTTCTCACTGACAAACTGGCTGAACTTATTATAAGCGGTGTTGTAGGTCTCGCGAGAGAAGTCGATGCTGTGCTTCACGATGGCCACATCATACTTGGTGGTGAGCGCCTTGCGACCTGTCACCTGCAGCACGATGTAAGACTGGGAGAGGTTCTGCTTCACCACGTCGCCCACAGCGGCTGTGGTCAGCGTGTTGATGTAGGCCTTGGTGTCTGCATCGAGCGACTGTGCGCTCTCATACATGGCGGAGGTCAACCAGTTCTTCTGTCCGGTCTGTCCGTATTTCTTGGCGAGTGTCTCGAAGTCGGCATTGCCCTTCAGTGCGGTGTACACGCTGTCTGCTTGTTTCTCGTCGCCCACTTGAATCATACGGAACTCGATGGAGTCGGGCTGTTCTACCTTGGCGATGAGTTTCACCACGTTCAGCGTATTGTCGTAGGTGGTCTCAAACAGTGCGGAGGTCTGTCCTACGGCCATGGAGTCCACCTTGGCGGCAATGTCTGTGGGGAGGGCGCGCCTGGTGACGGCAAGACCGTTGTAGGCCACCTGCGACTGTGCCTTGCGCACCACCTCGGCAGGAGCCACACCGCTCTCCAGTTTCTGCTTAGCCTCGCTGAGCGTCTTGTTCAGTGCTGCGCGGTCTTTGGCGGAGGGCAGCACCTGGAAGTCCACATACTTGATGTCGCGGCTCTCGATGGTCTGCTTGAACATCTCCTTCATCTCGCTGTATTTATCCTTCAGGTCGCTCTCCGAAATCTTCACCTCGCTGTCCTTGACGGCGGTGTAGGGAATGGCGGCCAGCTGAATGTCGCTCTCGATGTTGCTGTCGTCAAAAGCCATCTTAGCCGAAATGGGGTTCGACAGGAGGCAGTGACCTAACAGTGCCTGGTACTTGGCCATGAGCGTTTGGTGGCGCAGCTGCTTCTCGATGAATTTCCAGTAGTCGTAGATGCTCTTATACTGCTCGGCCAACTGCTGCTGTTGGGGCTGAGCTTGAATCTTCTTGTACTCGTCCAGGAACTTGGTGAGCTGTGTCACGTCGAAGCGTCCTGTCTGCTGGTTGATGAAGGGTGTCTGAGCCAACATAGGGTTCGTGCCTGCCTTCAGGATGTTCTGCAGTTCAGCGTCAGTGACGGTCAAGCCCAATTCGTCGGCTTCTTTCTGAATGACCGCAGTGCTAACTACTTCCTGCCAAATCTGATCCTTCAGTTGGTTGAGTTCCTCGTCGGAGAGGCTCTCGCGACCTTGGGTCATCTTGATGACTTCCTGATATTCGTCAACCATTGCTTGAAAGTTCTGTACGGAAACTTTCTTACCTAACACTTCGCCGACTTGTTGGCGCTTCTCGTTGTTTGTTGCTTCACAAGAGCGGAACATTTCTTCGGCGATGAAAGCAAAGAGAGCCAGTCCGATCACGGTGGCGAGGACAGGTCCCCAGCTTCTGATTTTTCCAATTGCTGCCATTGTTTTTTATTGTTTTATTTTTTTTGTTATTATTCGAGTTTCTCTATTTGGCGCACAAAGTTAGTAAAAAATAGTCATTTGACGAAAGATAATGCGGAAAAAGTGTCGATAAACGCACTATTCGACCACTTTCAGCCGTACAAGTTCTATCTTTGTCATGGTGTTTTTGACGATTTTGAACTCAAAACGCCCAATCTTGATGACCTCGTTCAGTTTCGGGAAACTTTGGTACTCGTGGAGGATGAGTCCGCCCACGGTCATGTAGTCGTCGCTTTCTGGCAAATCAAGCGAAAAAAGCTCGTTGACTTTCTCTATCTCCAGTCGCGCTGAGAGCATATATTCCCCGTCGGCCAGTTGCTTGGCCACGTAGTGCATATTGTCGTGTTCGTCCTCAATGTCGCCGAATATTTCCTCGACAATGTCTTCGAGTGAGACAAGGCCACTCGTCCCTCCGAACTCGTCAATGACCACTGCGAGCGACTTCTTCTCCTGCAGAAACGTGTGCATCAGCTTGCTGGCCGCCATGGTTTCGGGCACATAGGGCATTTCGCGCACCAAGGCATCGGGGACGGGTGTGGAGGTGGGGTTGCCTGTTTCTCCTCCAATGCGGAAGAGATCCGACGAATGGACGTAGCCGATGATGTGGTCAATGTCCGTCCGATAGACCACGATTTTGGAATGGCCGCTCTCGATAAACTGGTTCTTCAGTTGTTCCATCGTGGCTTTTTCAATGTCGACGGACTCTATCTCTGTGCGAGGCACCATGCAATCGCGCACCTTCGTGTCGGAGAAATCAAGGGCGTTGTGGAAGATCTTTACCTCTTCTATCTGTTTCTCGTCGGGAGCATTGTCAATGCTGGACTGCACCAGATAGTCTAAGTCTACCTTCGTGAAGGCTTGTCCTGCATTGTCATTGTCTACCTTCTTTCCGAACAGCCGAAGCAATCCTTTTGACAGGATGGTGGAAAAGCGCGACACAGGGAACAGTACCACGTAGCACGCCATGGCTGGAACGGCAAAGAAACGCAGCATCTGATTGGGTCTTGCCTTGAAGATGGTCTTGGGCAGGAACTCTCCAGTGAAGAGGATGACGAAGGTAGACAAGAGGGTGTCGGCTGTCACGCGACTTCCGTCGTTGAGTGGGGCGAACAGCGTCTTGTCGAAAATAGAGGCGAAGAGGATACCGTAGACCACGAGGGCGATGTTGTTGCCTACCAACATGGTGCTCACGAAATCATTAGGATGGCGATAGAAGAAAGCAATGGCTCGGTCTGCCAGTCCGTTCTTCTCCCGTTCCATCTCTGCCCTCAGCCGATTGCTGGAGACGAAAGCCATCTCCATACCCGAGAAAAAGGCGGAGAAGGCCATCGTGATGAGGATTCCTATTATCAGGTCTGTCATGGTCATTGATGTTTGGTGGTTGCAGCGCGCCGGACGGCTGGTTGGCGCTGCGGTTGTTGGTTCTGTGTGGAGTCGGGAGACGAGGAAGCGTCACTGGTCGGAGCTGCCGTTTGGTTCTCTCCATCCATATCCGACTTCTGGAACGAGCCTACACTGTTGGTGACTTCGTAGCGCTGCATATGCTCGTCACTACGGAAGAAAGTGCCTTGCATCTCGCGTTCAGGTGTGATTACCTTAGAGAACTTATAAGAGTAGAACTCGTGTGTCATTCCGTCCCAAAACAGCTCTTCGCTGCGGAAAATCAAGCCGTTTACGTTGCGTATACGTACTCTTCCGCGCAACTCCCACAGTTTCTTTTGGTCGTAGTACCAGGCGGTGTCTGCCTGGATGTAACCCTCCACGTGGAATTTCTCGTCAAACTGTTCGAGGAAGATGCCCTTTTCAAAGGTCCAGCGGCTGGGGTTCTTCACCGTGTTCACGTCCCAACGCTCCGTGACAATCCGGTATTTGATGACACCAGAGTCACTGATTAGCGTGTTCACTCCATAGCTTGTCATCATCGAGACGGAGTCGCGGTCACGCACGGCTGGAGCCGTATGATCCTTGGGTTGCTGACAGGCTCCTGTCCCAACGAGACACAGCACGGAGAGCACGAGGGCTGTCCGCGTGCTAAAGCGGTGATGAATTACTCTACCTTCCACTTGGCAAACCAACGCTCGTTGAAAGTAATGCCGAGATTAATACGGAACGTGTTTTCCGTGATCATATTGGTGGCAGACTGCCGTGCCCACTGTACGCTGACGTTAAGCACCGAGCGGTTGCCCCACTTATTAACCAACGGAATACCCATACCTGCACTGACGCTAAGCTCTTTCGGTCCATCCTGTCCGTTCACCTTATAGTAAGGTGTAGCATACGAAGCTCCCATGCGGTAGTGCGTGTGCGAGAGCAGGTTCTTGAGGTTCAAGCCTGTCCAGTTGGCTGAGGCACTCGGAATCCAGTCGAATCCCACCGTCATCTTGTGGCGGTCGCTCAGCAAACCACTGGTGAGCTTATATTCCTTGCCCGTAAACTGAGGATAGGCAATGTCCGACCAGCGCTGCAGCGAATAGTCTGCACCGACGGTCAAGGTCTTGTTGTGACACAGGGCCAGACCAACGCCAAACGTCATAGGGAGTTTGAAGGCATTGATGACCTTGGAAGTATCCTGTGTAGACACACTGTTTTGGGTGTCTGTATTGGCATTGACAAGCAACGCGTCACCGCTGAGTTTGTGTCCCAATCCAAAGGTGGCACCGAGGGTCAACACGTCTTTCTTGCCCAATGCCTGTTGGAATTGTGCACCGAAATCGAGCTTGTAGCTGCTGATACTGGCAGAATAGATGCGACTCAAGGTGTTGGCAGCGGACTGGTTGGTGGTGTTGGTGACGGACCGCGTGAGGTCGCCCCACAGGTAGCCTGCATTGACGCCGACAGACAGTCCCTTGAACGGCTCCCAACCTGTTCCGATGTACACCTCGCGCAGGCCGCCACTGCCGCTGTGCGCTTCAATACTGTAGAGCGAAGAGCTGGCTACGTCCGTACGGGAGTAGGAATAGCCTACGTTGGAGAACGGTACAATGCCCAGGCTCACGCCCAGTCGAGGCATTACTCGAAACAAGGCCACCGCATATTCAAAATTGGCATTCTTGGCGTTGACCTTCGTGTTGCCCTCCTTGAAATTCGTGAGTTGTCCGGAAACGCCCACATCAAATATCATGGTGAGGGAATCGGCTGCCGAATACGAAGCAGGATTGAGCGTATTGACCTCGTGGCCGTTGCGGAAGGCCAGTCCGAGACCGTTCATTCCTCTGTTAAACCCTTGCGACTGCTCTGACAGGACACCCAGTCCGTACTGGCTATAAGGCGAGTTAGTACCACTCTGCGCCCCAGCCGTTGTGACGCTGGCCACAAGGAGTATGGCGTTAAAAAACAGTTTCTTCATTGATTTGCTGTGTTTATCTTCTCGATTACGGCGTGCAAAATTATCGAAAAAAAACGAAATAAAAGCACGATAAGTGGAAAATATAGGTTAATTTTGCATCGTGAAACATTTAGAAAACATTTTTAATGCAATTCGGAAGGGAATCGTTGTGCTTTTCACACTATGGTTTTCTCCAGCATTGGCACAGGACTCGGTGGAGATTAGTCTGCTGACCTGTCAACCTCACGAAGAGATTTATAGCCTGTACGGACACACGGCCATACGCTACCACGAACTGGAACCGCAGGGCATTGATGTTGTCTTTAACTATGGTGTATTCGATTTTCGGAAGCCATTCTTCGTGGGACGTTTCGTTCTGGGATGGACGGACTACGAGTTGGGCGTCTACCCCTTCCCTATGTTCCAAGAGGAGTACCGACGTTTTGGCAGTAAGGTGATAGAGCAGGTGCTCAACCTGACGCAGGAAGAAAAACTGCGACTGAAGAAAGCCCTTACGGAAAACCTGCAGGATGACCATCGTGTCTACCGTTATAACTTCTTCTACAACAACTGCACCACCAAGGCGCGCGACATTATCGAGCAGTCTGTTTCTGGGAAAATCGTCTACGGAACTTCCAGAGCCCCTCGCCTCTCCTACCGTGAAATGGTGCACGAAATGACAGAAAGTCACCCGTGGGCCACTTTCGGCAATGACCTGCTGTTAGGCATTCGCGCTGACTTGAAAACAGACCAACGGCAACAAGAGTTCCTTCCCCATCGTCTGATGAATGATTTCAACCGCGCCCGTATCTTTTCTAACGGGGAATACCACCCCTTGGTCAAGTTGCGTCGGGTGGTTGTTGAGTCAGGAGTGCAGACCGAGATGAGCGGCTTCCCTCTACCACCAATCGCCTGTGCTCTCATTATCAGTGGTTTAGCCCTGGTGCTTTTTGTTGTACAGTTGTGCTTGCGGCGCACGCTGCTGTTGTGGGACCTTTGTCTACTCACCTTTTTGTCCCTGGTAGGACTGCTGCTCTTCGTGATGCTGTTCTCAGAACACCCCACCACGACACTCAACCTTCAGTTCCTGCTGTTCAACCCCTTGCCCCTCTTCTTTATATATAAGGTGGCTCGGCGGCAGAAAACCTGTTACTGGTATATTGCGGCCTTGCTGCTGGTATTCTTCTTTATCGGCGGTTTTTGGCAACATTATGCCAATGGAATTTGGAGTTTGGCACTGTGTTTGCTCTTACAGGTTGTCCTGCACCTGATAAACGGGGAGGGAAAAGGACTGATGTCGTTCAAAAAACAACAGCAATCGAAGTGATGAAGAACCGATACCTCTATATCACCCTGATGAGTCTGCTTGGGCTGACAGCCGAAGCACAGACACCGAGGCTGGTCGTGAATATCCATATCGACCAGTTGCGGACGGACTTTTTAGAGTCCTATGCCCCACTCTATGGTTCAGACGGCTTCAACCGCCTACTGAAAGAAGGACTGGTGTTCACCAATGGCTCCTATAATTTCAGTCCCGTAGACCGCGCCTCGGCCATTGCTTCCGTACAGGCAGGCACATCGCCCTACTATCACGGCATTACGGGACAGGAATGGTTGGACAGGGAGACGCTGCGCCCACAGCAGTGTATCAGCAATGCCAAGAGTGCCTATACCCCCGACAATCTTCGCACCTCGACCCTCGGTGATGAGTTGAAAGTGGCTACCAATGGTGCAGGAAAGGTCTATGCGTTCGCACCATCTGCTGATGCTGCCATCCTGTCTGCTGGCCACGCTGCCGACGGGGTCTTGTGGATCAACAACAACTACTGGGCTACCGCCACCTAC
>CAVAIX010000023.1:0-18565 GCA_963588695.1 Bacteroidaceae bacterium
TGGCTGCCCGAAAGTCTATCCTCACCTTATCTCTGATGGAAAAGAAATTTTCAAATTCTATCTTAAGTATCATTTCATTACTATTTTTGTAGAACTTCTGCAAAAGTAAGCATTTATTTTTGTTTTTACCCTATTTACATAGTTAAAAAGTCTAATCTAAGCATTAAAGCAACATAAATGCCCCAAACCAGTCACCGGCTGGAGCCACTGCAATGGTTAATGATTTTCAAACTATGGGAACGGAGGCTACAAGGACATTAAGTTAAATTAACGGTTCTTTTCTTTGCTTTTCTCACATTTAATTGCTACCTTTGCACCAAATATTAAACATTTTCAATCATCAAAACAAAGGCTTATGAAAGATATTACATACACATGGCATTTGCAAGTACCAGACCATCCATGCAAAAATATTGCAGAGATCATAGGAGAAGCCATCACCACCACATTATTATAATAGTAAATGACTATGGATTTAGCAGAGCGTTTTATCAACTATACGAAGTTCGACACACAGTCGAGCGAGGAGTCTGACAGTGTGCCCAGCACGTCCAAGCAGCTGGAGTTCGCCAAATACCTGAAGCATGAGCTGGAGGAGGAAGGCCTCAGCGACGTGGAAATGGACGAGATGGGCTACATCTACGCCACCCTCAAAGGAAATACCAAGAAAAAGACACCCACCATCGGTTTTATCTCCCATATGGACACCAGTCCCGACGCAAGCGGCAAGGGCATCAAGGCGCGCATCATCAAGAACTATGATGGCGGCGACATCGAGCTGAGCCCCGGCATCACGTCGAGCGTGGAAACGTTTCCCGAGCTGAAGGCGCACAAGGGCGAGGACATCATCGTGACCGACGGCACCACCCTGCTCGGCGCCGACGACAAGGCGGGAATAGCCGAGATCGTGCAGGCCATGTGCTATCTGCGCGACCACAAGGAGATAAAGCATGGCGACATCCGCGTGGGCTTCAACCCCGACGAGGAGATCGGCATGGGTGCCCACCACTTCGACGTGGAGAAATTTGGGTGCGAATGGGCCTACACCGTCGACGGCGGCGACCTGGGCGACCTGGAATATGAGAACTTCAATGCCGCTGCCGCCAAGATCCGCATCAAGGGAGTGAGCGTGCACACGGGCTACGCCAAGGGCAAGATGGTGAACGCCAGCCGCCTGGCCGTGGAGTTCGAGGGAATGCTGCCCGAGGCGGAGACCCCGGAGCAGACGACGGGCTACCAGGGGTTCTACCACTTGCTCGGCATCGAGAGCCGCTGCGAGGAGGCCAAGCTGAGCTACATCATCCGCGACCACGACCGCGACAGGTTTGAGGACCGCAAGGACTTCATCGAGGACTGCGTGAGAAGGATGAACGAGAAGTATGGCGAGGGAACGGTGACGGCGGAGATCTACGACCAGTACTACAACATGAAGGAGAAGATAGACCCCAACATGCACGTGATCGACATCGTGCTCCGTGCCATGCAGGAATGCGGTGTGCCTCCCCGCGTGGAGCCCATCCGCGGCGGCACCGACGGCGCGCAGCTCAGCTTCAAGGGTCTGCCCTGCCCCAACATCTTCGCCGGCGGCGTGAACTTCCACGGCCCTTATGAGTTCGTGTCTGTCCAGTCGATGGAGAAAGCCATGGAGGTCATCGTGAAGATCTGCGAACTGACAGCAGCATACAATGACTGACGGTCAAGCCTTGAGGATAGCCTCAAGGCTTTCTTGTTCGCCCACCACCCAGATGATGTCGCCCTTTTGGAACTTACGCTTGGGATGGATGGGCGACAGATTCTCCTTGCCCTCCTCCAGTCCTACGGCCATGCAACTGAACTGCGAGCGGATGCCACTCTCTTCCAACGTCTTGCCAACAAAGGGACTGGAACCTGTTATGACAATCTGGCGGAGCTTCATCTCGCGCTTTTCGAAATCAAGGTCTTCGCCAAACACCTCACTCTTGATGGCCTTGCCCAACTGGTGGAGTTGTTCGTCGTTGCCAATGACCTGAAGGCGGTCGCCAGGGAAGATAACATCGTTGCCGTCGGGAATGTTCAGCCGGTGGCCGGCACGGAGGATGCTGCTGACATGGACTCCAAACTGGCTGCCCAGCGACAGCTGACGCAGCGTCTTGCCCATCCAGCGCGTGTTATAGGGAATATCGAAGTCTGCCATGTGTACATCGCGGTCCAACAAATGGCCTTCATAGAGCGGACGGCGACGACCGTGCACTTGCGCCTCAATATCGCGCGAACGGAGGTTTTGGATGAAGAGACGCTCCATCTGGATGCTACTCTTCTTCAGTCGCCGTGACAACACCATCAACACCACCAGTGCCAGTGCGATGGAGACGATGATGGCATTCTTGAAGCGACTGAGGTAGTTGATGATGTAGAACACAAACCCGCAGGCCAGCATCACACGCACCACTATAGTGAACACCAACGGGAAATGGTTGACCCAACTCTCAGCCCACAGCGCCCTGAACTCCTCGGAATGGTTCTTCTTCACCACCATGGCACGGAGGAAGGGCGAGATGATCAACACTGTCAGCACGCCGCAGATGGCGTTGGCGTACCAGTGAAGCTCGTAGGTGGGGAAGAAACTGCGGACAAAAGGCAAGAAGAAGGTGAACATCAAAACGATGACGGCAATGGAGAGAATGCTGTATATGAGTGTATTGCGGAGCATCTGCAACAGCAGACTTTTCCAGTTACTCTCAGAGCCTGGAGACTGCGGATGCGCCAAGGTGATGTGGTTGAGTGTCACAATCCACTTCTTCGGCAGACGGTGCTCCATCATGTTATAGCAAGGCTCGGCAAAGCGAATCATGTAGGGTGTGAGAAAGGTGGTAATGACTGATACGGCCACAACCACAGGATAGAGGAAACGGCCAATGACACCGAGCGACAAGCCTAGCGAGGCAATGATAAAGGCAAACTCACCAATCTGCGCCATGGAGAAGCCGCACTTCATCGCACTCTTCAGCGGATTACCGCTGATCAGGTAGCCCAGCGAGCCGAACACCGATTGTCCGATGAGAATCGTCAGCGTGATGGCTAAAATAGGCCAAGCATAGTCCACCAGCACCTGTGGCTCAACCAACATGCCCACCGACACGAAGAAAATAGCCCCGAAGAGATTCTTCACTGGCTCCACTAAACGTATAATCTTGTCTGCTTCCACCGTCTCGGCCAAAATGCTTCCCATGACGAAAGCCCCGAAGGCACTGCTGAACCCCACCTTGGTGGAGAAGACGGCCATGAAGCAACATAGACCAAGCGATACGATGAGCAGCGTCTCCTCGTTCATCAGCCGCCGCGTGGAACGCAGGAAGGCTGGAATACAGAATATTCCCACCACAAACCAGAGGATGAGGAAGAAGCCGATGCGAAGCACGCTCTCCAACATCTGTCCGCCGTCTGGACTACTGCCGCCGGCAATGGCCGACAACATTACCATCATCACAATGGCCAGCACGTCCTCCAGGATGAGCACACTCATCACCATCCCGGCGAAACGCTGTTGTCGGAGTCCCATATCGTCGAAGGCCTTATAGATAATGGTGGTGGACGACATGGCCAACATGCCGCCTAAGAACAGCGAGTCCATCTCCGTCCAGCCAAAAGCCTTTCCCACGAGGATGCCCGCCATCATCATGCAGAAGATGATGGTACACGCAGCAATGACTGGTGCCATTCCCATCTTCAGGATTTTCTTGAACGAAAAGTCCAGTCCGAGGGAGAACAAGAGGAAGATAACACCGATGTCAGCCCACATCTGCACGTTGTTACGGTCCATCACCGACATCGTGTAAGGCATCTGTGGCGACACGAGGAAGCCGGCCACGATGTATCCGAGTACGAGGGGTTGTTTCAGACGCTTGAAAATCAGCGTGACGACCGCGGCCACCATGAGGATGAGCGCGAGGTCTTTGACCAGAGTGGGTAGTTCTGCCATATCTTTAGTACCATTGTACCGCGTTGGAATAGCTGCTGCGTTTGTCGTACTTCAGCGCATCGGTGAGGGTGGCTGCATTACAGCGGAACGAGAAGTTATAGCTCGTATAGGGAGCCAGCACCACCGAGCACGACATATTGAAACAGTGGAGGTCGCGCGACAGCGACGCGGTGGTCATTGAAATTTTGTGGTTTTCAAAATCATAGCCCGACGAGAACGAGATGTTCCAGCCGTCGGAGATGCGGAGGTTGCCGCTGATGTTAAGGTTCTGCGTGAACTTATAGGGGTAGCGCATCGTGTCGTAGTTGAACTTACCACTGGTGTTCTCACGCATCGTAATACCGTAGCCGAGACTGAGGGACCACGGCAGACTAAACGCCATATAGCCGTCCTCGTCGGTCTCGGCCTTACCTGCATCCTCCTTCCGTGCCCCGTGTTTGCCGCGCTCCATATCTTCGTCGACGTTCGTCTCCACACCCGTGTCATAGTCGTCGTCATCATTGCGCCCGCCCCGTTCGTCACGGTCGCCCTTGCGGTTGGGGCGCTCGCCCTTCAGCCACTTGATGATGTCCGTGACCTTCTTATTATCAAGCGTATAGGAGAGGTTCTGCGAAATGCCCTGGAAGCGGCCGAAGCGTCCCTTGCTGTATTCCGTGTGGTTGCCGATATAGGGCGTGGCTCCCACTGAGTCGGCCTCGTAAGCATAGGTGGCAAATACGGCGTTGAGGTTCAGCGTGTAGCTCTTAGTGAGCTTCAGTCGCAGGCGCGTGGAGAGGTCGCTCCACGGGCGTTCTGCTGCGGCTAAGTTATACGACATGGAAGCACCGAGTTCGTCAATGATGCTAACCTTCTTCGCCCCTGTCGAGTCTTCATCGTTCTTCAGTTTCATCTCGATGTTATTGGAGAGGTCCATCGAGATGCTTCCCGTCTTTCCTCGTCCGGGCACACCATAGAGTGCACCCTCATAGGGCGAGTATTCCACCAGCGACACATTGCCGTCAGCGTCGGTCTTTTGGTACGTCTTGTAGAAGCCGTAGCGCGACGCACTGAAGTCTGGAGCGTAGTTGAAGCTGACCGTCGGGGTCACCACGTGGCGCACCGCGATAATCTTGTCACCGAAGAGTTTGCGACTCGGAATGTACATACCATAGAGTTTGGTGGATGCCGACAGGCTCAATGCCCAGTTGTAGACATTATAGAATCCCTGCAGTGTGTCGCGTTTCTCGGTCTGCGTAGCCTCGTCCCAGTAGCGTTCCTGCTTCTGCGTGTACATACGGTCGGTGAAGGTCAACGAGGGGTTGACGTTCAAGTAGCCGAACAGGGTAAAGTTGCCACTGACGGGAATGCTGTGCTGCATACCGTTGCGCCAGTCGCGCGTCAGACTGGAGTGGAGCAGTCGGTCTTCCTTCGTGCTGATGCTGTTGCTCAACTGTCCCGTGTAGCTCATGGAGATCTTCTCATACCAGCGTTCCTTGCCTGCCGCATGGCGACGCTTGAAGGGATAGAAGCGCGAGATGGAGATGTTGAGGTCGGGCAGTGTCAGCGCAATGGTCGAGTCGCGCATGTTCTGGTTGAGGTTGAAGGTCGAGCTCAGACTCATGCCAATGCTGGAGAACGTGGTGCTCCACGCCACAGAACTGGTACGCGTAGACTGCGTCATAGACTGTGGGTTGTACATCGACGTGAGGTTGTTGGTCTCATAGCTCGACGTGGCGAAGTTGACGCTGGCCGACAGCGAGCTGAAGGGGTTGGCCTTAGCGTCCTGTCGGTGACTCCACTGCACCTTAAAGCTGGTGGACTTGGCGTAGTCTGGCATATTCTTCTCGCCCGTCACCGTGTTCTGGTAGCTGGCAAAGAACGAACCGCTGTACTTGTATCGCTTGCGGTAGTTGGAGGCAGCGGAGAGTCCCCACGACCCTTTGGTGTAGATTTCTCCCAACACCTTCAAGTCCATCTTGTCGCTCACCGCGAAATAGTAACCACCGTCGCGCAAATAGAAGCCACGGGAAGTCTCGTCGCCGTAGGTAGGCATGATGAATCCCGAGGAGTAGCTCTTGCTGAAAGGGAAGAAACCGTAGGGAATGGCCAGCGGCAGTGGCACATCAGCCACCACGAGGTAGGCCGGTCCGAACACCACGTCCTTGCCTGGTCGCATCTTACCGCGCGACAGGGCGATGTAGAAGTCGGGATGAGGTTTATCGCAGGTCGTGTAGCGTCCGTGCTGCAGGAATATCTCGCCGTTGCCACCGCGCTTAGCCAACTCGGCCGTCATGTAGCCGTCGTCCTGCTGCGTGTACACGTCGCTAATCAGTCCCTTCTTCGTCTTGAAGTTAAAGGCAATGGTGTCGTTCTCGTAGGTGTCGTTGCCCATCTTGAATATCGGTGTGCCGAATTTCTGGCCGAGCGTGTCAGTCGAACCCGTGGCGTGTACCAGACTGGAGTCGAGCTGCATGAAGATCTGGTCGCTCTCCAAGTCCATATCCTGATACTTCACGTGCGACTTGCCATAGAGATGAGCCAACCCAGTGGCTCCCTCATACGTCATCGAGTCCTCTGCCGTGTATTCCACGGGAGCATCAATGCCGTTCTTACGCCGACGGTTGATGGAGTCTGCGCGCAGGGAGTCGTCAACGGCCTTGTTGTGCATCCAGATTGCCTTCTGCAACGAGTCCATCCGCGCCGTGTCCGCCAACACGGGCACGCTGCTGTCCAGTGGCGCAAGGTCTTCACGAGCCACACCACTGTCCGCAGGCACACTGTCCGTCTGCCCCGCTTTTCCTGCAACGGGAAAGGGCATTCGCGGCATTTCCGCCATTACAAAAGTGATGGCGAAAAAGAGCAATATGATGAGCGTATTTTTTCTCACGGCTGCAAAGGTACGATTAAGCGAGCAGAATACAAAAGGAAAACTCGTTTTTCTTTTTATTCTCGAGCGAAAGTACCTTCGACCTGCTATCAACGCCTACTTGCCAAAATAACAATCCCCGTACTTTGTGTAATGCAAGGTACGGGGATTTTCTGATTGGTCTGCCTATGCGGCAAGACGGCTTACTCTTCGTCGAGGAGAATCTTCATCATCTCGCAGGCGGCCTTGGCCACGGACGTGCCAGGACCAAAGATGGCGGCAACGCCAGCCTTGTAGAGGAAGTCGTAGTCCTGGGCGGGAATCACACCACCGGCAATCACCATGATGTCTTCGCGCCCGAGCTTCTTCAGCTCCTCTATCAACTGCGGAATCAAGGTCTTGTGGCCAGCAGCGAGCGACGAAGCGCCCACGATGTGGACATCGTTCTCCACCGCCTCACGCGCAGCCTCGGCAGGCGTCTGGAACAGCGGTCCCATATCCACGTCGAAGCCACAGTCGGCATAGCCGGTAGCCACTACTTTCGCACCACGGTCGTGACCATCCTGTCCCATCTTCGCTACGAAGATGCGCGGACGGCGACCTTCCTTCTTTGCAAATTTCTCGGTCAACTCGCAGGCTTTCTCAAAGTCGGAGTCGTTCTTGCTTTCTGAACTATACACGCCTGAAATGGTTCTGATTACTGCTTTATAACGTCCCACGATTTCCTCGCAGGCATCACTGATTTCGCCCAAGGTGCAGCGCAGCTGGGCGGCCTTCACGGCCAGGTCGAGCAGGTTGTTCTCGCTCTTGCGGCCTTCCTTGAAGTCGCGCACACACGCGGTGATAGCCTTGAGAGCTTCCTGACAGGCGGCCTCGTCGCGCGAGGCACGCACCTGTGCCAGGCACTCCTCCTGCTGCTTGCGCACAGCGGTGTTGTCCACCTCCAAGATGTCGATGGGGTCTTCGTGGTCCAACCTGTACTTATTAGTGCCAACGATGGTCTGCACACCCGAGTCAATGCGCGCCTGTGTGCGTGCGGCAGCCTCCTCGATGCGCATCTTCGGCAGTCCCGTCTCAATGGCCTTAGCCATTCCGCCAAGTTTTTCGATTTCCTGGATGTGTTCCCAAGCCTTGTGCACGAGTTCGTTGGTCAGCGTCTCCACATAGTAAGAGCCAGCCCACGGGTCAATCTGCTTGCAGACCTTCGTCTCGTTCTGGATGTAGATCTGCGTGTTACGGGCGATACGTGCTGAAAAATCGGTGGGCAGGGCAATGGCCTCGTCCAGGGCGTTGGTGTGGAGCGACTGGGTGTGTCCCAACACGGCAGCCATAGCCTCGATGCAGGTGCGCCCTACGTTGTTGAAGGGGTCCTGCTCGGTCAGCGACCATCCAGAGGTCTGCGAGTGAGTGCGCAGGGCGAGCGACTTGGGGTTCTTAGCTCCGAAGCTCTTCACAATCTTGGCCCACAGCAGTCGGCCAGCGCGCATCTTAGCAATCTCCATGAAATGGTTCATGCCAATAGCCCAGAAGAACGACAGGCGCGGTGCGAAGGCGTCCACGTCAATGCCTGCGTTGACACCCGTGCGCAGGTAGTCAATACCGTCAGCCAGCGTATAGGCCAGCTCGATGTCAGCGGTAGCTCCAGCCTCCTGCATGTGGTAGCCCGAGATGGAGATACTGTTGAACTTCGGCATTTTCTGCGAGGTAAACTCGAAAATGTCGGCGATAATCTTCATGGAGAAGGCCGGCGGATAGATATAGGTGTTGCGCACCATGAACTCCTTCAGAATATCGTTCTGAATGGTTCCAGCCATCTCTTCCAACTTCGCGCCCTGCTCCAGGCCAGCCACGATGTAAAAGGCCAGGATGGGCAGCACAGCGCCGTTCATGGTCATGGAGACCGACATCTTGTTCAGGGGAATGCCCGAGAACAGCACCTTCATGTTCTCCTCGTTGCAGATGGACACGCCAGCCTTACCCACGTCGCCCACCACACGGGCGTTGTCCGGGTCGTAGCCGCGGTGCGTTGGCAGGTCGAAGGCCACCGACAGACCTTTCTGTCCGCTGGCCAGGTTACGACGGTAGAAGGCGTTCGACTCCTCAGCGGTGGAGAATCCAGCATACTGGCGGATGGTCCACGGGCGGAACGGATACATCATGCTATACGGGCCGCGGAGATAGGGCGGAATGCCTGCCGCGAAGTCCAGATGTTCCATGTCTTCCAAGTCCTCTTTCGTATATACGGGGCGAACCTCGATGTGCTCCGGTGTCTTCCAGTTAGGCACGATGTGGTTCTCTTTCAGCCAAGCAGCGCCGTCTGTGGCGTGTATGCCGGCATAAATATCGATATTTTTGAAATCTTTTCTCATAACTTTAGATGCCTAACTTCTGGTTGTATTCTTTTAGGGTTTCCAGCACGTTGCAGCGCACGTGGATGAAGTTCTCGATGCCTGCGGCCTTGAGGTCGTCCATGCAGGCTGGAGCACCAGCCACGACGAACATGGCGCGGCCGTCCAGATATTTGAACGCTGGAATGGCGTACTCTGCGTATTCATCGTCGGAAGAGCAGAGCACCACGATGTCTGCACCAGCCTTGAGGGCAGCGTCCACACCTTCCTCCACGGTCTTGAAGCCGAGGTTGTCAATAACCTTATAGCCCGCGCAAGCTAAGAAGTTGCAGGAGAACTGGGCGCGAGCCTGCCGCATGGCCAAGTTGCCAATGGTCAGCATGAATGCCGTAGGCACCTTGCCCGACTCGGTATGGATGCGGAGGTCTTCGAAGTCGGCAGCCAAGCGAGTGGTCTCCAGTTTCTTGATGGGTGCATCTTCCGCGTGTCCGTGGCCGCATCCGCAGGCACCAGCGGCGAGTGCGCGCTTGCCCTCGCTCTTCTCCGTGAAGTTGGGGAACTGGTTCGTGCCGAGGATGAACTCCTTGCGCTTGGCGGCGTCGCCGTGGCGCTTTAGGTTCGTGGCGTTGATGTCGTCCTGTATTGTGCCTTTCCGCACAGCTTCTAAGAAACCGCCCTCTTCCTCCACGCGGAGGAAAATCTTCCAGGCTTCCTGCGCCAATGCGTCGGTGAGGTGTTCAATATAATAGGAGCCAGCAGAGGGGTCTACGATGCGGTCGAAGTGGCTCTCTTCCTTGATGAGCAATTGCTGGTTGCGGGCGATGCGCTCGGAGAAGTCGGTGGGCTTCTCATACACCCCGTCAAACGGTGTGACCACCAGCGAGTGTACGCCTCCTAAGGCGGCACTCATGGCCTCCGTCTGAGAGCGCAGCAGGTTGACGTAGCTGTCGAACACTGTTTGGTTGTACGTCGAGGTGGAGGCGTTGATCACCATCTTGCAGGAGCAGTCGCACTGGGGCGCGTACTGCTTAACGATTTGTGCCCAGAGCAGTCGAGCTGCACGGAACTTGGCAATCTCCATGAAGTAGTTTTCCGACACACCCATATAGAACTTGATGCTCCGCGCAGCCAAGTCCACGTCCACGCCAGCGTCCGTCAACTGCTGCAGGTATTCGTTGCCCCAAGCCAGTGCGTAGCCGAGTTCCTGTACGATGTAGGCTCCAGCATTGTTCAGCGTGTCAGAATGTACCATCACGCAGCGCAGGTTAGGATAGTCCTTGAGCGTCTCCACCATCTTCGGGAGCACCGCGAGCATCCGACTGGTGTCCTTGCCCTTCTGCAGCATTTTGTCGATGGGGTCGAAGCCCACGCCGCCCACGATTTTCTCCTTGTCGTAGCCTTCCTTCTCGAAGTAGGCCTTGAGGATTTCCGCCAATTCCAGGGCGTGGCAGGGGCAGGTGCGGTAGCTGACCTCCACGATGTCCAGCCGAATGTCCTTCAGCAGTTTTTCGATGAAGTCCGCACTGACCAAGTCACCGCTGAAGCGGAAGCCGATAGAGTCCACACCCTTCATCAGGATGTCCAGTGCCTTCTTGTTGCCCTCCTCGGGGTCAGTCACGACAACGTTCTGGCGGACGTACCACGCGTTGGAGTCCTTTTTGTTGCCACGGACGAACGGGAACTCGCCAGGCATAGCCTCCGGCGTTTTCAGTCCGGCTAAGTCCTCGCGGCGGTAGAAGGGCTGCACGTTGAAGCCCTCGTTGGTTCTCCACACGAGCCGTTTCTGAAAGTCCGCCCCTTTCAGGTCGACCTCAATCTTGTCCAGCCACTCCTGTGTGGTTGGTGCTTGAAACTCGGTGAAGAGTTTTTCTTTGTTAGCCATAGTCAATGTTTTATGTAAGTTATTTCGTTGTAGTCTCTACGCGCAAGATGCTCCTCTTGCGGCCTACAAAGTTACAAATAAATTCCGAACCGCAGAAAGATTTTGGGGTATTTTGATATTTATAAAAAAAAGATGCACAAAAATTATGTCATTGCGCAATTTTTGGCTACCTTTGCACGCTGTAAGAAAAAGCATGTTATGGAAACATTTCAATGGTTGAAAGATTTATTTACCACTACGGATTCCGTGGCGCACATCGCGCTACTCTACGCTGTGGTCATCGCCGTCGGCGTGTACTTGGGTAAGATCAAGGTTGGCGGCATTTCCTTAGGGGTCACCTTCGTGTTGTTCGCTGGCATCGTGGCTGGCCACGTCGGCTTCACTGCCCCACTGCCCATCCTGACGTTCATTCAGGACTTCGGCCTCATCCTCTTCGTCTTCATGATTGGTCTGCAGGTAGGACCAGGCTTCTTCGAGAGCTTCGGAAAAGCTGGCATCAAGTTGAACGGACTGGCCACCACTGCCATCCTGCTCAACATCGCGGTTATGTTCGCCTGCTACTTCATATTCTTCGACACGTCCAACGTCACCAACCTGCCCATGATGGTCGGCACACTCTATGGTGCCGTCACCAACACGCCTGGTCTCGGTGCAGCCAACGAAGCCTTAGGCTCCGTGTTCAGTGGCAACGCACCGCAGATTGCGTCGGCCTACGCCTGCGCCTATCCCCTCGGCGTACTGGGCATCATCGGTGCTACTATATTAATAAGGTACATCTGCAAGGTGCGCCTGGAGAAGGAAGAGGAGGAACTCAACGAGCAGGAGGGCGTGAAGGCCACCCTGAAGCCACACAAGATGCACCTGGAAGTGACCAACACCTACCTCGAAGGGAAGACGCTGCTGCAGGTGCACGATTTCCTCAACCGCGACTTCGTCTGCTCGCGCATCCTGCACGAGGGACACGTCAGCATCCCCAACCGCAACACGGTGTTCCATAAGGGCGACCAGATTTACATCGTGTGTACGGAAGCCGACGCTGAGGCCATCATCGCCTTCATCGGTCCCGTCATTCAGGTCAACTGGGAACAGCAGGATCAGCCCTTCGTGTCGAAGCGTGTACTGGTGACCAATCCTAAGATGAACGGCCGCACACTGCTGTCCTTGCATTGCTCCAGCGTCTATGGTGTCAACGTGACGCGCATCACGCGACAGGGCATGGACATCTTCGCCTCCAGCAGCCTGCCCCTGCAGGTGGGCGACCGCATCATGGTGGTAGGTCCGGAAGACGCTGTCGACCGCATCGCAGCCCAGATGGGCAACTCCATCCGCCGCCTGGAAACCCCCAACATCGCCACCATCTTCGTGGGCATCATCCTTGGCATCATCTTCGGTTCGCTGCCCGTGGCCTTCCCTGGAATGCCCGTCCCCATGAAACTCGGTATTGCTGGTGGTCCACTGATCATCGCCATCCTCATTGGTCGTTACGGCTATAAAGTCAAACTGGTGACCTACACCACCACCTCGGCCAACATGATGCTGCGCGAGATGGGACTGGTGCTCTTCTTGGCCAGTGTCGGCATCAAGGCTGGAGCCAACTTCTTCGAGACGGTTGTGCAAGGCGACGGTCTGCTCTACGTGCTGACAGGTTTCCTCATCACCGTCATTCCCATCTTGATTGTCGGCCCGATAGCACGCCTCTATTTCAAGTTCAACTACTTCACCATCGCTGGCATGATAGCCGGTTCCTATACCGACCCGCCCGCCTTGGCCTACGCCAACTCCATCTGCTCGCGCGAAGCCCCTGCGGTGGGCTACTCCACGGTCTATCCGCTGTCCATGTTCCTCCGCATCTTCACCGCACAGATCATCGTGCTGTTCTTCTGCGGCTGACGGCGAGACAACAAACGAAACGAAACATTAAACTTACATCAAAATACTTACATTACCAACATGACTAAATCCGGATTTCTGTTAAGCGCGCTGTTGCTGACAGGCACTTCCGCTGTGCACGCCCAGATGGATGCGAGCATCAAGCTGAACGAAGTGATGACCTGCAACCGCGCCAGCCTGCAGGACGAATACGGACAGCGTGGGGCGTGGGTCGAGATAGAGAACATCTCCCACTCCACCTACAACATCCGAGGGATGTACCTCACCACCGACCGTTCCGTCCTCCAGCGTTCCATGAGCGTGCCCGAACGCATCAAGCGCATGAGTGCCATTCCCAACGGGGAGGCGCGCACCAACCTGAGCGGACAACAGCACCTCGTGCTCTTCCTCAACAGCCAGCCCCACCTGGGCGCGCTGCATCTCTCCACCCCCGTGGACTCCACCAAGTCCGTGTGGATTGCCCTCTACAACGGCAACGCCACGCAACTCGTGGACTCCGTCACCGTCCCCGTGTTGGGAGCCGACCAGTCGTATGCCCGCATCGGCAACACTGGCACTGCCGCCGACTGGGAGGTGAAGTCAGCCGACCGCGTCACGCCTGGCATTTCCAACATCACGACCGTCAGCGAGTCGAAGGTGGCTAAGTTCAAACGCGAAGACCCCCACGGCATCGCCATCACCGTTATGGCCATGGGTATCGTCTTCGTCTGCCTCATCCTGCTCTGGCTCGTCTTCGACCTGTTTGGCCTGCTCATGAAGCACCTTGAGACGGCCAAGAAGGTGGCCAACGCACAGCCGCTGAAGCCCATCACCAAGACCGTAGAGACCGCTATGGAGGTGGGACGCATCACAGGCAACGTGCTGCAGGACGGACTGAAGACCAAAGGCATCGACCGCGAAGTCTACATGGCCGTCATCGGTATGGCACTCAGCCAGTATGAGGACGACGTACACGACGTGGAGAGCGGCATCATCACCATCCAGCCCAAGCCCACCCACTGGGACGACGGCTACCCACAGATGACCCACTTCCACGACCCCGTCGTGCCTGTCGACCACACCGCACCACACATTCCAACAACCACTAACAACGCATTATAACCCCATGAAAAAATATCAGTATAAAGTACAGGGTGTTGACTTCGACGTAGAAATCCAAGAAGTAGAAGGCAACATCGCCAAGGTGAACGTAAACGGCATTCCGTTCGAGGTAGAGCTCCAGCAGCCCATCAACGCCGCCAAACATCCCACCATCGTCAAGCCCAAGGTGGCCGCACCCGCAGCGCCTGCTGCAAGTGCTGCAGCCGCTGCTCCTGCTGCCGCACCCGCCGCTGCTCCCGCAAGCGCAGGCAGTGCCATCAAGTCTCCGCTGCCCGGCACCATCACCTCCGTCCAGGTCAAGGTGGGCGACACCGTGGCCGTTGGCGACACGTTAGTGGTTCTGGAAGCCATGAAGATGCAGAACAACATCGAGTCAGAATTTGCAGGCACCGTCACCGCCGTCAATGTCGTTCCTGGCGACGTGGTGATGGAAGGCAGCACCCTGCTGTCCATCGGCTAACCCCCGTTCCCCCTCTACAAACGCGATAAACTCTGAACATTATGGATTTCATACATTTCATAGCAGAAAACCTCAATGAGTTTCTGACCTACACGGGCTTCGCCAACGCCACGGCCGGAAACCTCATCATGATAGCCGTCGGAGCACTCTTCATCTGGCTCGCCATCAAGAAGGACTTCGAACCGCTGCTGCTCGTCCCCATCGGACTGGGCATCATCTTAGGCAACATCCCCTTCCGCGCAGACGCCGGACTGGAGATTGGTCTCTACGAGGACAACTCCGTGCTCAACATCTTCTATCAAGGCGTGCGCCAAGGCTGGTATCCACCCCTGGTGTTCTTAGGCATCGGTGCCATGACCGACTTCTCGGCCCTGCTGGCCAACCCCAAGCTGATGCTGGTCGGTGCAGCCGCCCAGTTCGGCATCTTCGGTGCCTACATCTTCGCCCTGCTGTTAGGCTTCGAGCCCAACCAGGCCGCAGGCATCGCCATCATCGGTGGTGCTGACGGTCCCACGGCCATCTTCCTGTCCTCCAAGCTCTCGCCCAACCTGCTGGGAGCCATCGCCGTCTGCGCCTACTCCTACATGGCCCTCGTGCCACTCATCCAGCCGCCGTTGATGCGTCTGCTCACCACCAAGAAGGAGCGCGTCATCAAGATGAAGCCAGCGCGCCAGGTCAGCCAGACCGAGCGCATCCTGTTCCCCATCGTCGGCCTGCTGCTCACGGCCTTCATCGTGCCCTCGGGTCTGCCCCTGCTCGGCATGCTCTTCTTCGGCAACCTGCTGAAAGAGTCGGGCAAGACCACCCGTCTGGCCAAGACCGCTGGCTCCGCCTTGAACGACATCGTGGTGATGCTCCTCGGCCTCACCGTAGGCTGCTCTACGCAGGCCTCCGAGTTCCTCACCATGAACACCATCTACATCTTCGCCATCGGTGCTGGAGCCTTCATCATCGCCACCATGAGCGGTGTGCTCTTCGTGAAGTTCATGAACCTCTTCCTGCCTAAGGGACAGAAGATGAACCCACTGATTGGCAATGCTGGTGTGAGTGCCGTCCCCATGGCTGCCCGCATCTCCAACAACCTCGGTCTGGAGTACGACCGCCACAACTTCCTGCTCATGCACGCCATGGGTCCGAACGTGGCCGGTGTCATCGGCTCAGCCGTGGCCGCTGGTGCCCTATTGGGCTTCCTGTCGTAAATCGTCATTTTTCCATACAACGAAAGCGACCGAGGGAGTAGACATCTCCTGTCGGTCGCTTTTTCAATAGACAAGGCCAAGCATCCATAATGGTAGTTTCTTTCCTACGGGAAACTCCAACGAGTCAGCAAGGATAAAAGAATCGGGAAGGTCAGCAATCTGGGCAAACGACTTGTCTGGTCCACCGACTTCGAAAGTCCATCGACCATCCACTCTGAAGTCCCCCTGCGACTTGCCATATTCCACCATATGCTTTACGGACAGCTGGCTGACGGCGAAACACTCTCTGAGCGTCCCGATCTTGATGTCTGGCGACAGGGCACACAGCATATTGGTATTGTGAAGGTAAATCTTGTCGGGCTTCTGCATCCTGGTCACGGACTTATTGTCGGAATACAACAGATGAAGCAATTCAGCCCTCTGCATATGGGACAGATAACTCAGCACAGTGGCCTTGTTCAGTTCGAGGTAAGAAGCCAGTTTTGCGATGCTCACCTCGTAGGGAATGTTGGACGCCAGATACATCAGCATAGCCTTCAGCTTACGGGTGTACGACGGGTCTACTCCGCAGCACTGCACCAGTTCCTGTTCAATGATGAAGGCGATGACATTCTCTATTCTGCAGTAGTATTCGGTCTCGTCACCGTCGTAGAAGGGATAGTAGCCCGTCCGGATATACTCCCCGAACAGTTTCAATGGGCGGCACACGGCATTGACCTTACTGCATACCGTGTCCGCATCGGCAAGAATCTCCTCCAGCGGAAAGACGGGAAGTGCAATGTGATGATAGAAATGGATATATTCGCGAAACGACAGTCCCTCCATGGTGTACGCGAGAACACGGCGTGAGAGGTCTGCATCGGCATTAAGAATCTGGAGGAGTGATGAGCCAGTAAAAGTAATGCGCATATCGGGATAGAGGTCGTTGATTTCCTTAATCTCCTTACTCCAGTTCGGGTATTTGTGTACCTCGTCCAAAAACAGGTGTTTTCCCCCCATCTGGTGAAACCTCTCGCAGAGATCAAGCAGTGAATGATCGGTAAAGTACATACTGTCCAAAACGCAGTACAGCGCTTCACCGGCTGTCGTCCCATAATGGGAACGAATGTACTGGCGCATCAATGTCGTCTTGCCGACACCTCTTGAGCCGCGAATGGCCACCAACGGCTTCTCCCACGCTATGGTGTTGGTTATCTCACGCACCAGGTCCAAACTGACCTGCGATATCAGCATCCGATGTTTTTTGAATAGGATTTCCATATAGCCTTTACCTAATTTTCCTGCAAAGGTACAAAAGGTTATTGGAATAACCAAAAAACATCAGAAAAAGGTTACTGGAACAACCGAAGCAGAACGCGCAATCGGGTCAAAATTCGGTTAATCATTCCTAAAATCGGGTCAATTTGACCCGATTATTCAAATAAAAGTCGTAACTTTGACCCGATTAAAGCCTCTAACCATGACATTAGACGTTACGATACTACAATTTCTGCACTATCACCCACTATCAAGCAGAGACCAGATTGCCCAGTCCCTAACGGACTCGCCAAGCGAAAGCACACTAAAAAGATTACTCCGCAATTTGGTCACGAAAGGCATGATAGAAGTTAGCGGACGTGGACCTGCAACGAGATACAAACTCTCCGCGCAGGCACACGTAACAATGCCACTCAACCTTGACACCTATTTCGAAAAAGACATTGACGAGCGTGAGGTGCAGGACGGGTTTAATTTCGACCTTATTCGCCATGTGCTCCCCCATGTAGAGCTATTTACTACGGAAGAACTCACCATATTGCAAGAGGCTCAAAATCTCTTTCTTCACAACACGGAAGGTATGACCGAACTCGAATACCGCAAAGAGATGGAACGGCTCGGAGTCGACCTGTCATGGAAGTCATCGCAGATAGAAGGCAATACCTATTCACTTTTGGAAACGGAAAGATTGCTGAAAGACAAACAGACAGCTTCTGGCAAGACCAAGGAAGAAGCCATTATGCTCCTGAACCATAAAGACGCACTGGACTTCATGTTGGACACACCCGACTATCTCAAAGAGATTTCCGTGCATCGGATAGAGGACATCCATTCCATTCTGACCAAGGAACTTGGAGTAGACCGCAACATTCGCCACCGCCGCGTCGGCATCACGGGCACGAACTACCGTCCGCTGGACAATGAATTTCAAATTCGAGAGGCTCTTGAGGACACGTGTGTCCTCATCAATGGCAAGGAGAACGTTTTCGAGAAAGCCATACTCGCATTGGCTCTTCTGTCTTATATACAGGCATTCACAGACGGCAACAAGCGAACAGCACGAATAACCAGCAATGCCATTCTCATAGCCCACGGCTATTGCCCCATCTCTTTCCGCACAGTAGATTCCATAGACTACAAGAAAGCGATGTTGATGTTCTACGAACAAAACAACATCGCGGCATTCAAGAAAATCTTCATCGAGCAGTTCCTGTTTGCAGTCAACACCTACTTCTAATTCAAGACACATAACTCCAAGAGACCCCAGCCGCGACGACTCGGAGCTTTTTTACCCGTCTTTTGAGAATTTTTGCAAAAAAGTCCCCTTTTTTCTTTGTAATTCAAAAAAATTGCTTAAATTTGCAAACGGATAGTAAGGTGAACGGCGTGCAAACGCCCGAAACTGAAACTCTCCAGCCTTAGCCTACGCCGAGCCTTTCGTGAGACGCAAGTCTCGTTGGAAGGAGGATGGGTGGGAACTGAGGCACGACATATTGAAAGGCGTTTACTCGACGCTGTGTTTGAGACGTACCGAATCTCGCAAATTCGCAATCAAAGTCTTGGACGTAGCCAACGGTAGATGCCCCGGGTATGATAATTTTCCAATTATTCATATCGGCGTGGGC